>DASWAA010000466.1:0-12908 GCA_036391385.1 Streptosporangiaceae bacterium | reverse complement strand
GGTGCAGCAGACCGACATCCCGATCGCGGCGGTTCCGGTGGCCGAGGCCAGCCAGATCAGGTCGACGATCCCGGCCAGGACGCTGCGGGAAGCGAAGCAGATCGTCTCCCGGATCAGGCACGACTATCAGGACTACCGGTGCAGCGTCGCCCAGACGAAGATCCGGTCCTGGCTCGCCAGCAAGCCGAAGCCGAGCCCGTCAGCCACCCCGAAGAGGCCGGCCGGCGGTTTCGGCAAGACGTCCGCCCACCGGCTGGGCGCGAAGCGGCACACGTCACCCTCCCCGCGGCCATCGGCCACACCGGCCCGCAAGCCCGCGCCGAGTCCCTCGGCGAAAGCCAGCCCCAAGCCGCGCGCCACGCCGGCGTCGACACCGGCCGCGTCTTACCCGCCCGAGCCCGTGCTGCCCCCGTACTGCCCGGCCATCCCGGGGGTCAGCGGATGACGCCCGCGCCGAACAACGGCGCTGCGTTGCAGCGCGGACCGGCCCTTTCCGCCGTGGCCATGCCCCGCGGCAGGCGAGGACCGGAGCTTGCCATGCTCGGCTTCGCCGTCGCGATCATGGCGGCCGCGTACGTGAGCACGGGCCTCGGCCTGAGTGGTCACGTCCCCGCTGGCCTGGTGACCTATGTGCTCGGGTTCGCCGTGCTGATGGTCGGCGCGCATGTCGCGGTGCGCAGGCTCGCCCCGTGGGCCGACCCGCTGATGCTCCCGCTCGCCGCCGTGCTCAACGGCCTCGGCGTCGTGATGATCTACCGGCTGCAGGAAGCCGGGCGTAATGGCAACGCCGGACCGCCGGGCGGCCCGATCGTCACGCTGACCTCGCACGCGGCGCTGTACCAGCTCATGTACACCGCCCTCGGGATCGTCGCCTTCGTCGTGGTGCTCGCCGTGATCCGGGAGGCCCGGGTCCTGCAGCGCTATACCTACACGCTCGGCACGATCGGGGTGATCCTGCTCGCGATCCCCGCCGCACTTCCGTCCAGCCTGAGCTCGGTCAACGGAGCCAAGGTCTGGATCATCCTCGGCGGCTTCTCGATCCAGCCCGGCGAGTTCGCCCGGATCCTGCTCGCGGTCTTCTTCGCGGGCTACCTGGTCCGCAAGCGCGACGTGCTCTCGCTAGCCGGCCGCAGATTCCTGGGGATCGACCTGCCCCGCGGCCGGGATCTCGGACCCATCCTTACACTCTGGGCCCTGGCCATGCTGATCCTGGTCTTCGAGTCCGACATCGGCACGTCCGCCCTCTTCTTCGGGCTGTTCGTCGCGATGCTCTACATCGCCACCCAGCGCAAGTCGTGGCTGCTGATGGGCCTGGGCATGTTCCTGGCCGGCGCCCTGATCGCCGGGGCAATCATCCCGCACGTGCACGAGCGGTTCGCCATCTGGCTGGACCCCTTCTCGGTCGCCAACATCCAGGGCTCGTCGTACCAGCTAGTCCAGGGCATGGAGGGGATGGCGTACGGCGGCGTCCTCGGCACCGGCCTCGGCCAGGGCCAGCCGTACATCACCCCGCTCGCGCAGAGCGACTTCATCTTCACCGCGTTCGGCGAGGAACTCGGGCTGACCGGGCTGATGGCGCTGCTCCTGATCTTCGGCCTGCTGTCACAGCGCGGCCTGCGCGCGGCGATCGCGGTGCGCGACCCGTTCTCCAAGCTGCTGGCCGGCGGCCTGGCGTTCGTGCTCGCGCTCCAGGTGTTCATCATCGTCGGCGGCGTGACGCAGGTGATACCGCTGACCGGGATCACCACGCCGTTCATGTCCCAGGGCGGCTCGTCACTGATCGCCAGCTGGATCGTGATCGCCCTGCTCATGCGGATCAGCGACAGCGCCAGACGGCCAGCACCGCAGCCGATACAGGACGAGGGCATGACTCAGGTGGTGCGCGCCGGATGAACCAGGCACTACGCCGACTGTCCCTCGCCTGCCTGGCGATGTTCCTAGTGCTCATGATCAGCGTCAATTACCTGCAGGTCTTCCGGGTGAGCTCGCTGGCGGCCGAGCCATACAACAGCCGGGTATTCAACCAGCAGTTCAAGAACATGCGCGGCCAGATCATCGCCTCCGGCGACAGCGGACAGCAGGTGGTGATTGCCGAGTCCCGCCCGGTCAAGGGCGGGAAGGGCGTCTTCATGCGCTACTACCCGCAGGGTCCTGCCTTCGCGCCTGTCACCGGCTATGACTCCATCTATGCCACGACATCTCCGTACGGACTGACCGGGATCGAGAAGGCCGAGAACAAGCTGCTCAACGGGACCGCACCGAGCCTGGCCGTTTACAACCTGAAGGGGTTGTTCACCGGCAAGCCAAAGCAGGGCGCCAGTGTGTACCTGACGATCAGCCCGAAGGCGCAGTCCGCGGCCTACCAGGCGCTCGCAAAGGCGGTCGCCGCGGGAGGCAAGTCTGCAGCCGCTGTCGCGATCGACCCGCGCACCGGTGCGATCCTGGCGCTGGCATCGTACCCGTCGTACGACCCGAACGCCCTGGCCACGCTGGACGGCACGAAGTTCAACAAGGCCGACTCGCGGCTGGTCCACGACCCGAATCAGCCGCTGCTCAACCGCGCCATCAATGCGACCTTCCCGCCTGGCTCGACCTTCAAGCTCGTCACAAGCACCACGGCGTTCAGCACCCACAAGGTCGCGAACCCGAACTCGACCATCCCGGCGCCGCAGTCCTACCACCTGCCCGGCAGCCAGAACGTGCTGACCAACGACTACAACTCGCCCTGCGGCAACGGCAATCCGACCATCACCTTGGCCCTGACGCTCTCCTGCAACACGGCGTTCGCCAAGCTAGGTGTCACGGTCGGCGGACCGGCGCTGCACAACTACGCGAATCTCTTCGGCTTCAACAACCCGAACCTGACTATCCCGCTGCCTGTGTCGCCGAGCTCGTACCCGCTGCTCACCGACCCCGCGCAGACCGCGCAGTCGGCGATCGGCCAGTACAACGACCTGGTCACGCCGCTGCAGGAGGCGATGATCGCGGCTACCGTCGCCAACCATGGAACCCTGATGCGGCCCTATCTGGTACAGCGGGTGACGGCGCCCGACCAGTCGGTCGTCCAGCAGGCCCAGCCGACCGCCATGCAGCAGGTGATGACGCCGCAGGTCGCCAGCTATCTCACCACGATGATGGAGAGCGTCACGCAGAACCCGTCCGGAACGGCCTACCAGACCGCCGGCCCGCCGTCGACCAGCATCCTGATCGCCGGGAAGACCGGTACCGCTCAGAACGGTGTCAGCAACTACAACCCCGACGATGCGGTGTTCACCTGCTTCGTCCCGAACGCCAGCCAGCCAATCGCCGTCGGCGTCATTGTCCAGGGCGGTGGCTTCGGAGCGGACGCGGCGGCACCGATCGCGCTCAAGATCATCCAGGCATACCTGGGGCAGCATTGAGCGCGCAGCGGCAGCCAGCAGGTCCGGAGAGCGGAATCGCCGTCCGGACAATTGATGGCATAGTTTTCACAACGGCTCGCAGTGGCTCATCGTGCCGGGCAAGCCAGTCACCACGACGCAGGACGGTAACGTAAGTGCGAGACATGACTCAGCCCAGGCTGCTCGGCGGCCGCTACGAGCTCGACGGGGTCGTCGGCCGCGGTGGCATGGCCGAGGTGTACAAAGCCCGTGACCTTCGCCTCGACCGCGTCGTCGCGGTCAAGACGCTGCGCGAGGACCTGGCCAGGGACCAGACCTTCCAGGCCAGATTCCGGCGCGAGGCGCAGTCGGCGGCCTCACTCAACCATCCGTCGATCGTCGCCGTCTACGACACCGGCGAGGACAACGCGGGACCGTCGCACGTCCCGTTCATCGTGATGGAGTTCGTCGACGGCCGGACGATCCGCGACCTGCTCAGAGATGACCGGCGGCTGCTCCCGGAGCGCGCACTGGAGATCACCGACGGCGTGCTGCGCGCGCTGGACTACAGCCACCGGGCCGGCATCGTGCACCGCGACATCAAGCCGGGCAACGTGATGCTGAACAGGTCCGGCGAGATCAAGGTGATGGACTTCGGCATCGCCCGCGCGATCTCGGACGCGCAGGCCACGATGACCCAGACCGCCCAGGTGATCGGGACCGCGCAGTACCTGTCACCCGAGCAGGCCCGAGGCGAGCGGGTCGACTCGCGCTCAGACCTGTACTCGGTGGGCTGCCTGCTGTACGAACTGCTGACCGGGAGGCCGCCGTTTACCGGGGACTCCCCGGTCTCTATCGCCTACCAGCATGTGCGAGAGGCCCCGGTCCCGCCGTCGCGGATCGACCCCGATCTTCCTTCCTGGGCGGACGCCATCGTGCTGCGCGCCATGGAGAAGGATCCCGCCGACCGCTACCAGACGGCGGCCGACATGCGCGGCGACATCCAGCGGGCGCTCTCCGGCTTCCCGGTGGCCGGCCCGAGGCACCCGATGCCGCAGACGGCCGCCTACGGCGGACCAGGGACGCGGCGGATGGAGCCGATGACCGGGCAGACTCAGCTGCAGGGACCGACCGGGGCACTACCGCCGTACCAGTACGGTCCGCCGGACAACGGCCAGCCGCGCGGCGGCCGGCGCCGCAGGCGGCCAGTCTGGCCCTGGGTGGTCGCGGTGCTCGCCCTAGTCGTCATCGGCGCGGCCATCCTGGCCTACCAGACGATCAACGGCAACGGCTCGGGAGTCGCTGTTCAGGACGTGACCAACATGACCTTGCAGCAAGCCAACAGCATTCTGCGAGGTCAGGGCCTTCGTCCGTTCGACAAACCAGTCAAGTCGGCGACCGGCACGGCGAACCAGGTCTTCAAGACCAGTCCGAGCGCCGGCACCAACGTCGCCAGGAACTCCACAGTCACGGTCTACTACTATGTCCCGCCGGGCGCCAAGGCCATCCCGAACGTCGCCAACATGAGCCCGCAGCAGGCGACCGCGAAGCTCAAGAATGACGGGTTCTCGCAGGTGACAGTCGGCACGAGCCAGGTCGCCAGCATGACCATCGCCTCAGGCAACGTCGCCACCACCACGCCGGCGGTCGGCACCAGCGTGCCGCTGAACACGCCGATCACGCTCAACCTCTCCGGCGGCGGCACCAAGGTCCCCTACATCCTCGGCATGACCGTGGCCGACGCGACCAGCACACTGGCCGCTGCTGGCCTGGGCATCATCCCCGTGAAGGCGCAGGGACCCCCTGGCGCGCAGCCGGGCATGGTCTGGCGGGCCAAGCCAGATTCGGGCAAGGTAGTGCTGCCAGGCAGCTCGGTCTATGTCTATTACGAGCCCGTATCGTCGCCGTCGCCCAGCCCGTCCTCGTCGAGTCCGTCACCCTCGCCAAGCTCACCCTCGCCCAGTCCGTCCTGACCGGCTAGCTGGCCCGGGCCGGCAACGGTCCGGGCCAGCTAGGCTTACGGTCAAGGTCGCGTCAGCCGCGCGTCAAGGTTCACCAGGAGATCACCGTGCCCAAGTCAAAGGTCAGGAAGAAGGCGGTCTACACCCCGCCGCCGCGCTCATCGAAGTCGAAGGTGAGCCCGCCCTGGCTAGCGCCGACGATGGTCGGCTGCCTGGTACTCGGCCTGGCCTGGATCGCTACCTTCTACATCAGCAGCCAGAACTTCCCGATCTCGGCGCTGCACCAGTGGAACCTGGTGGTCGGGTTCGGGCTGATCGTCTCCGGGGTCATGCTCGCCACCAGGTGGCACTAGATCCCGGCGATCCGCTGGTGAGCTAGCTGGTGATCCCGTAGATCGTCGCGTGAGCTAGCAGGTGATCCCGTAGCACGGTCGCCGCGACGAGCAGCGCCACGATCCCGACCGTAGCCGAGAGCTGGATCGCGGTGCGGTTCCTGACCGGAGCGTAGACGTAGGCCGCTGTCAGCGCCGCCCCGGCGATAAGGCCGCCGATGTGGTCCTGCCAGGCGATGAAACTGGCTCCCACGAAGCTGATCACCAGGTTGATGACGATCAGTGAGACGATCATCCTGGCGTCAAGCCGCAGCCGCTTCGACAGCACGAACCAGGCGCCGAACAGCCCGAAGATCGCGCCCGATGCCCCGATCGCCGGTGCGTAGGGCCGGGCAAGGAAGTAAAAGAGCGCCGCACCGCCGAGCGCGCTGACCAGGTAGACGGCGACGAATCGCAGGTGACCGAGCATGTGCTCCAGCGCCGGGCCGACGATATAGAGCGCGTACATGTTGAACAGAATGTGCAAGATGCCGAAGACGCCGCCGGACAGCGGGTAGTGCAAGAACGCGCTGGAGATCATCCGGTACCACTCGCCATGGGCAACGCCCACAAGCTCGTTCAGCTTCAGGTCGTACGCCTTGCCGACCATCTGGCCGTAGTCGATCACCTTCGGATACGCGATCTCCGCGATGTACATGACCACGTTGAGCGCGATGAGCGTCCAGGTGGCTACCGGCCGGGCGGCCACCGTGCCGCCGAAAGGAGCAGCGGCGACCCTGGTACCCCGGTTGCCTTCCCTGATGCATTCGACGCACTGCTGGCCGACTGCCGCCGACCTCAGGCAATCGGGACATGCCGGACGGCCGCAGCGGACGCATGAGACATACGTCTCGCGGTCCGGGTGCCGGAAGCACGTCGGAGCCGAGGACGAGACTCCTGGTACGTGGCTAGGGCCTGGGGGGACGGCCATAGCCTCAGCCCCCGGAGCCTGCCGGGCCGCCGTCGCGCTCGATCACCACAGACTCGAGTACCACATCGTCGGCCGGACGGTCGTTCCTGCCCGTCGGAACCTTGCTGATCGCGTCGACGACCTCGCTGCCCGAGACGACCTCGCCGAAGATCGTGTGCTTGCCGGTGAGCCACGGCGTCGGAGTCGTGGTGATGAAGAACTGCGAGCCGTTGGTGCCCGGGCCGGCGTTCGCCATGGCGAGCAGGTACGGCCGGTCGAAGGCCAGGTCGGGGTGAATCTCGTCGGCGAACTTGTACCCAGGACCGCCCGTGCCCGTCCCCAGCGGGTCGCCGCCCTGGATCATGAAGTCGGGAATGACCCGGTGGAATACCGTGCCGTCGTACAGCTTCGACGAGCTGGTCTTGCGGGTCCTCGGGTCGGTCCACTCCCTGGTCCCCTCCGCCAGCTCGACGAAGTTCCGCACCGTCTTGGGCGCGTGATCAGGGAAAAGCCGGACGACGACGGTGCCTCGGCTGGTCCGCAGCGTAGCGGTAAGCGCGTTGGTCATAGTGAAATCCTGCCACGTCGTCGGGGGTGCCCGTGCACGCACCGGCCACCACGGCACGCCAGGGCGGCCTCGGCGGCCGGCAGATGCACCCGCCTGGGTCATCAACGCGGCACGGCGCGATTGACACGGTCCGAGCGGGGAACTGTCGGGTGGAGATACTCACCGGGGGAGGAATCAGTGTCTGTTACGACCAGAAAGCAGGCCGCCATGCCGACGGCTGACATGCAGCGGCGTGCGCAGAAGCTCGCCATGCAGGCGTCCAGGCTGGCCGACCAGGCCGGCCCGATGACCAGGAAGGCGAAGACGACGGCACGGCAGGGCGCCGGGAGCGCCGCGAACTGGGCCCGGCCGCGAGTCGGGCACGCGCGCACCTGGCTGGCGGTCCGAGCCGCCCGCGGCAGCGTCTCGGTGCAGGACAGCATCGCTCCGCGGATCTCGTCCATGCTCGCGGCAACCGCGCGCAGGCTCGACCCGCCGCGACAGTCGGCGCAGCGCCGCTGGCCAAAGCTCATGGCGGGGACGGCCCTGCTTGCCGCGGGCGCCGCGGCGGCCATGGCGATGGCCATGCGCGGCCGGCAGCGGTCGGTCCCGCCGCCCATGCCGCCCCGGCCGCCGGCTCGCGGCGGGCAGCCTTCGACAGTCCTGAATCCGAGCGCCGAGGCCGAGCGCGCCGGGCAGGAGTCAGAGGTCAACGGGCTGTCACGCACGCGTTAAGCCAGGCAGCGTAGCCCGGCACCCGGCGGGCGGCCGCCCGCCGTGCTGCCGGGTACCTGCCTGCCCGTGGCTGACCAGCACCTGCTGGCCAGGATCCGATGTCGGTGGCATCGGGCAGAATCGCTCCCGTGCTGCTCTCTGAGGTGGTCGCTACCTCGGCGGCCGTCGCGCGTACGCCGGGGCGGCTCGCCAAGATTGACCTGATCGCGCGGCTGCTCGCCCGCGTGCCCGCTGACGAGGTGCCCGTCGCCGTCGCCTTCCTGTCCGGAGACCTGACTCAGCGCCAGATCGGGGTCGGGTACTCGGCCCTGACCGGCCTGCCGGGCGCCGGGCAGGCAGAGCAGGCCGAGGAGGGACTCTTCAGGCCGGCTGCCGAGCCCGTTCTCACCCTCGCCGAGACCGACGCTACGTTCGAGGCGATCGGGAGCCTCGCCGGATCAGGCTCGCGATCGCGCCGTAACGCCATGCTCACCGGGCTGATGAGCCGGGCGACGCGAGACGAGCGGCAGTTCCTGGTCCGGCTGCTGGCCGGCGACCTGGGGCAGGGCGCCCAGGAAGGAGTCATGCTGGAGGCGGTAGCCAGGGCTTGCGGTGTGCCCGCCGCCGAGGTGCGGCGAGCGCACCAGCTGCGCGGCTCGCTCCCGGAGGTTGCCCGAGCGGCCCTGGTGGCGGCGGCGGACGGCCCGGACGCCGTGAAGGCCGTGCTCCGGGCATTTACCCTCACGGTCGGTCAGCCGGTCCGGCCGATGCTCGCCGCATCGGCGCCCAGCATCGACGCGGCACTGGCCAGGATCTCGCCAGCCGCTCTGGAGTGGAAGATCGACGGAATCAGAGTCCAGATCCACCGGGACAGGACGCTGGTCCGGGTCTTCACCCGGACGCTCGACGACATCACCGACCGGGTGCCAGAGATCGTCGCGCTGGCCCGGTCGCTCGACGTGGCCTCGGCGGTGATCGACGGCGAGGCGGTCGCCCTGCGGCCAGACGGCCGGCCCTACGCCTTCCAGGTCACCTCGGCGCGTGTGGCCAGCCAGTCCGTGCCGCGCCCAGCGGGCAAGGAGGTCCCGGGCGGCGAGACCGGCGCGACCAGCACGGGCGGTGCGACCGGCATGGGCGGCACGGGCGGCACGGACGGCGGGACCAGCACGGACGGCGCGGTTCCCGCGGCACCAGGGCGATCGGCTGCTCGCGCCGCGGTTCCGCTGACCGCGTTCTTGTTCGACGTGCTGCACCTCGACGGACGCGACCTGATGGACCTGCCGTCCCGCGACAGGTTCGCCCGGCTCGCGGCGATCGTGCCGGACGGGCGGCTGATACCGCGGCTGGTGACGGCACAGCCCGAGGCGGCAGCGGAGTTTTTCGCCGGGGCGATCGCCGCGGGACACGAGGGAGTCGTGGCGAAGTCACTGGATGCTCCCTACCGGGCGGGCCGCCGCGGCGGCGACTGGATCAAGGTCAAGCCGCGCGCCACCCTCGACCTGGTCATCCTGGCGGCTGAGTGGGGCCACGGGCGCCGCGGCGGCCTGCTGTCGAACCTGCATCTCGGTGCCCGCGACCCGCGTACTGGCGGATTCGTGATGCTCGGCAAGACGTTCAAGGGACTCACCGACGTGATGCTCCGCTGGCAGACGGAGCGGCTGCTCGAGCTTGCCGACCGCCCGGACGCGGCGGAGGGAGTCCGTGCGCAGGCCGCCGCGCACCAGGCCGGCGAGGGCGCGGCGCCGGCTCGCTGGCCGCACGGCGTGGTGCGCGTCCGGCCGGAACTCGTCGCGGAGATCGCCTTCGACGGGGTACAGGAGAGCAGCCGCTACCCCGGTGGCGTGGCGCTCAGGTTCGCGCGGGTGCTCCGCTACCGGGACGACAAAAGCGCGCACGAGGCCGACACCATCGATACCGTCCGTGCGCTCTGGCCGCATGCCGCGGCTCCAGCCGACACCGAAAGCAGGGATTAGCGGGCTCCGGCTCGGCGCGATTCTGAGCTGAGCGCGATTCGGAAACTGGCGCCGAGCTCTGGCCAGCGCGCGGCCCCGATATCCGCTGCGCTGGCCGCAACCTGTGCTTGACGAGTGCGGCAGGGCCCAGCGGGAAGCCTGGACTATAACATCTCTCCCACGCAGGGGAACTGCGAGAGCTCGGCCGAGAGGGCCCTGATGCGGACGCTGTGGCTAGACGACGACGGCAGATGGCACACGAAGCTGCGCGGTCGCCAGATCCTCAACGACCCCAGGCTGAACAGGGGAACGGCGTTCACCTACGCCGAGCGGCACGATCTCGGCCTGACCGGGCTCGTCCCTCCCGCGCAGGTCACGATCGACCAGCAGGTGGCCCGCGTGTACGCCCAGTACCAGCGGCAGCCGAATGACCTGGCCCGCAACGCGCTGCTTACCGAGATCCACGACCGCAACGAGGTTCTTTTCTACCGACTGCTGATCACGCACCTCACCGAGATGCTGCCAATCGTCTACACGCCGACGATCAGCCAGGCGATCAAGAGCTATAGCCATGAGTACCGCAGGCCCCGCGGGGTGTACCTGTCGGTCGACCATCCCGAGCTGATCGAGGAGTCCCTGCGGGCCACCGGCCTGGAGGGCCACGAACTCGATCTCGTCGTGGCGACTGACGCCGGCGCGATCCTGGGTATCGGCGACTGGGGAGTCGGCGGCATGCGGATCGCGGTCGGCAAGCTCGCCGTCTACACCGCCGCTGGCGGCATCGACCCGGACCGCTCCCTCGCGGTCATGCTCGACGTCGGCACCGACCGGCAGAGCCTGCTCGATGACCCCCTCTACATCGGAAACCGGCACCCGCGCGTTTCCGCCGAGGAGTATGACCGCTTCCTCGACGCGTTCGTCGAGGCCGTGAGCACGATGTTCCCCCATGCCATGCTGCACTGGGAGGACATCGGGCTGAGTAACGCCCGCAGGCTGCTCGACCGCTACCGCGACAAGCTGCTGACCTTCAACGACGACATCCAGGGCACCGGAGCTGTCAACCTGGCCGCCGTACTGGCGGCTGTCAGGGCGACCGGCACGGCGCTGCGTGACCACCGGGTGGTCATCTTCGGTGCGGGCACGGCGGGCACGGGCATCGCCGACCAGTTGCGGGCGCAGATGCTGGCCGACGGCCTGACGTCGGAGCAGGCAAGGGAGCGGTTCTGGGCGCTCGACCGCCAGGGCCTGCTCACCTGCGACCTGACCGGGCTCAGCGAGGCGCAGCAGCGCTGTGCCAGGAACCCAGCTGAGGTCACCAGCTGGCAGCGGTCGGGCGAGGCAGGCGAGATCGATCTCGCCGAGGTGGTGCGGCAGGTGCACCCGACGATCCTCATCGGCACCTCCACCAGGTCAGGCGCGTTCACCCGTGACATCGTCGTTGAACTGGCCGCGCACGTGCGCAGGCCGGTGATCTTGCCCATGTCGAATCCGACCGAGCTATCCGAGGCGCACCCCGATGACCTGATCAAGTGGACCGACGGCCGGGCCCTGGTAGCGACGGGCAGCCCCTTTGATCCTGTCGATTACGGTGGCACCAGCTACTCCATCGGCCAGGCGAACAACGCCCTGGTGTTCCCCGGTATCGGTCTGGGCGTCATCGCCGCACGTGCGTCCCGGGTGACCGACGGGATGCTTGCCGCGGCCGCCCATGCCGTGGCGAGCCTGACCGACACCGCTGCGCCGGGGGCGCCGCTGCTGCCGCCGATCGAGGAACTGCGGGAAACGTCGGTCGCCGTAGCCGTAGCCGTCGCCGGGGCCGCATGGCAGGATGGCGTGGCCCAGACCTTCCTGGAGGGCGACCTGGCCAGGCACGTCAGGAGCCTGATGTGGCAGCCCGTCTACCGCGCCATCCTGCCCGCCTAGCAGGCGGGAGAAGTTCTGCAGGTATTTGTTACTTATCCCCTTATAGCAGGTGTCCTGCTGGGCAAAGTTAACGAATCAGATGCGCAAATTGTTCCCGAAGCCTGAGACGGACCAGTTACGATGCGCTGCATCCGCTAACTGGTGTTTTTCACGGTCTGGGAGCGCAGTGATCATCCGGAGGATGTACTCGACACCCGAGCGCATCACCATGCTCAGCGCGGGGGCGGCCGCACTAGGTGCGGTCTACCCGGCGATCATGGCGCACACCGGCGGTCAGGGGGTCCCCTGCCCGCTGCGTGCCCTGACGGGCGTGCCATGCCCGTTCTGCGGCCTGACTACGGCGACCGTCGCGCTAGCGCACGGTGAGTGGGCCAGGGCCATTCAGGTCAGCCCGCTCGCCTGCTCGGTGGCCATCATCGCCGCCGGGACGGCGCCACTGCTGGCCGCCAGGGCGTACGGGTTGCTCGCAGAACCGCGGCCAGCTTCGGTGCGCACCCGAAAGCAGATCGCCTGGGGTGCCTCCGCTGTCATCGCCGTGAACTGGATGGTTCAGCTGCATCGGTACGGATTCATCTGAAAGTCAGTTACTCCCGCGACAGCGGAGCAAAACGCCGCTAGCCCCCCGGTCGGCGGACGGAATCACGAAAGGTACCTGCTATGGCATATCAAGGAATACCACCCTCCTACGCTGGTGGCGTCCCGGCATCTCAGTATTCCGCCTGGGCCATCCGGGTCGGCGCCTATCTCATCGATGTCGCGCCGGTGATCGGCGCGTGGATCGTCTTCCTCATAATCGCTAGCATCCTCCGCAGCACCGCTGTCGACATCCTGCTCTATCTGGTCCTGGCCGTCGGCTCGCTCGCCTACAGCGTGTACAACCGGTGGATACTCGGCGGGCAGGGCCAGACAATCGGTAAGAAGCAGCTCGGGATCATGCTGGTCAGCGAGCAGACCGGCCAGCCGATCGGCACCCTGAACGCCTTCCTCCGTGACATCTGCCACATCGTCGACGGGCTGATCTGCTACATCGGCTACCTGTTCCCGCTATGGGACGCCAAGCGGCAGACCATTGCCGACAAGATCATGGGGACCGTGGTCATCCCGTCCCGGTAAGGCCAGCCGGATTCGACCCGTAAGACAGTGAGGGGTCTCGCGAGCGCGGTGCGCTCGC
>DASWAA010000465.1:0-7212 GCA_036391385.1 Streptosporangiaceae bacterium | reverse complement strand
GAACGGCTCGAACCTGTCGTCGCCGAGGTAGACGCCTGCCACGCTGGCCGGGATCTCGGCACCCCGCATGCCGGGCAGCCGCATAAGCTCACCCAGCGCGGCCGCCGCGGCGGCCGGATCCTGCAGCGGAACGGCGCCCAGCCCGCTGACCTGGCCGGGCCGGGACTGGGCCAGCCCGGAGAGCGCCTCGTTCAGCATCTGGCAGACACCGGTGGCCTCGCCGATCTCGGCATCGACCGGGACCAGCATGATCCAGGGCGACAGCACCAGGTGGTCGACACCCTGTGCGAAGGCCTGGGCCAGCATGAGATCCAGGTCGGTGAACTCGCCGATGACCGACCGGATCACCTTGCCCCGAAAGCCGATCAGAGTGCGACCGTTCTCGTCGCTGCCACGCTCAGGTCGCCACCGCAGCGGCACCGCCGCGGTGGTCATCTCCTCCGGGACGACATGACAGTGGCAGTCGACGATCAACTGCCAGACCCAGACTGGGCCGGGTGGCCGCCGCGGACGTCGGCATCGCCGGTACCGCCGTTGGCGGCGCCCTGCGACTCGCCGTTCTGCGTGGCGATCGCACCACCGAGGTAGAGCGCGCCGATCTCGGGATGCTCGAGCACCTCGCGGCCGCTCCCATGCAGGCGCACCTGGCCGTTCTCGAGCACGACGCCATGAGTCGACAGCCGCAGCCCGGCCCGGGCGTTCTGCTCGACGAGCAGGATCGTCTTGCCGGCGGCTCGCATCTGCCTGACCGCGTCGAAGACGCTCTTGAGAGCCCTCGGCGACAGGCCCATGGACGGCTCGTCGAGTATGACAAGACCGGGATCGAGCATCAGGCACCTAGCGAATTCCACCAGCCGCTGCTGCCCGCCCGACAGGCTGCCTGCCTTCTGCTTCGCCCAGCCCACTACCTCAGGGAAGATCTCCTCGACCTGCGCCCGGCGCTGCGCGACCAGCGCCTGCTTCCTGATCGTGAAGCCGCCGAGGTCGATGTTCTCCCGCACGGTCATCTCGCGGAACAGGCTGTGATTCTGCGGCACGTGCACGATACCCAGATCGAGCACCTGCCGCGGGTTCTTGCCGACGAGCGGCTCGCCACGGAAGGTGATGCTGCCCTGGCTTGGCTTCAGCAGGCCGCTGATCGTCGCGAGCAACGTGGACTTTCCGGAGCCGTTGGGCCCGACTATGCAGGTAAGGCCCCCTTCGACCACGGAGAAGGTGACACCGCGCAGCACGTTGCCACCGCCGTAGCCGGCTACTACACCATTGACCACCAGCGCGGCATCGCCGCCCGCGGCCGCCTCAGGTACCCGCACGACCAGCCTCCACATCCGCGCCAAGCGCGTCGTCCTCGTCGATGCCCAGGTACGCGTCGAGCACCTTCGGGTCGTTACGGATCTGCTCGGGTGGTCCGGTCGCGATCACGGTGCCGTAGTCCAGGACCATGATCGGATCGCACAGGCCCATCACGAAATCCATGTTGTGTTCCACGATCAGAAATGTCTTGCCTGCCGCGTTCAGCTCGCGGATCTTGCCCGCGATGGTGTTGATCAGCGACGGGTTGACTCCGCCGGCCGGCTCGTCGAGCAGCACGATGTCCGGGTCGGCGACCAGCACGTAGGCAAGCTCGAGCAGCTTGCGCTGGCCGTACGACAGGGTCTGGGCGAGCGCTTGCGCATGCGAGGCGATGCCGACGAAGTCGAGCAGTTCCATCGCGTGCCGGCGCGAGGCCGCACCGCCGGCCTTGGCCAGCGGATTTCGTGACCGCTCCTTGTGCTGCGCCGCGACCAGCATGTTCTCGAACACTGTCATGCTCGAAAAGATCCGGGTCAGCTGGAACGTCCGGCCGATGCCCAGCCCGAAGATGCGCTCAGGCGAGGCGTTCGTGATCGCCTTTCCGTCGAGGAGCACCTGGCCGGAGTCGGCTCGCGCATATCCGGTGATGACGTTGAAGAGCGTCGTCTTCCCTGATCCGTTAGGCCCGATCAGGCCGGCGATCGCGCCACTGTCGACACTGATGGACGCGCCGCTGAGCGCCTGCACTCCGCCGAATGCCTTGGCCACCGCCTCGGTGTGCAGTAGCGGACTCATGCCAGCTCCTTGTGGTGCTCGGTGTGCTTGGTGTGCGCGATGTGCTCGGTGCTGGCCGTCAGCCGGTGGCGGGGATTCGGGCCGTTCCTTTGCTGCCGGGCCCGCCACTTGCTGATCTGCTCGGCAACGGTCGGGATGATGCCGCGCGGCAGGGCGAGGATGATGACCAGGAAGAGCGCACCGTAGGAAATGAGGAAGATGTAGCCCGCGCTGACCTGCTGCTGGAAGTACAGCTGAGCGGGCTCGATGATCACCGCACCGAGCACGGGCCCGGCGACCGTGCCGAACCCGCCGAGGAAGGCCATCAGTGCCACGGCGACGTCGAACAGGGGATTGAAACCAGACGACGGATCGACCAGGGTCGTGAAATACCACCAGAGGCCGCCGGCCATGGCAACCGGAACCGCCGAGAAGACGAACGCGCTCAGCTTCACCCGCATCACCCGGACGCCGAGGCCGCGGGCGCGGTCCTCGTCGTCCCTGATGGCCCGTAGCTGCAGGCCGAACCTCGACCGGCGGATCAGCCAGGACGCCAGGATGGTCCCGACCGCGAGAAGAAGGGCGACGTAGTAGAAGGGGTTGTTGTAGGTGGCCGGGGCATAGTTGATCGTGGGCGCGTTCAGCCCCGACGACCCTCCGGTGACCGGCAGGTTGTAGGCCATGAGCTGGAAGATGAAGAACACCGCGATCGTGATCACGACGAACGTGTGGCGCCGCACGCGCAGCGCGAGCAGGCCGAACGGGACGGCGATGACCGCGGCGAGCAGTCCGGCGAGCGGCAGCAGCAGGAAGACCTTGGAGCCGGTCCAGCCCCAGTCCCTGGTCGCGATCCCGGTGAAGTAGGCGCCGCTGCCGAAGAAGACAGCGTGGCCGAGCGAGATGTAGCCGCTGTATCCGGAGAAGGTGTTCCAGGCGGCCGCCCAGGCAACGAAGACGAGCGTGTAGACAGCGTCGCTGGTCACCGCCGGGTTGGTGAAGATCAGCGGCAAGACCACGGCCGCCGCGAGCAGAGCCAGGCTGCCGCCGAGCCGCCCTGCCGAGGCGATCGACCACCTCGAGCCAGCCGAGGTGCCCTCTGATGCCACGGTCACTGGCGCCGCGCTTTCACTCACTGTGCCCTCGCTTCGTGCTTGCCGAACAGCCCGACCGGCCTGACCAGGAGCACGATCACCAGGACCGCGTAGTACACGGCCGTGGCCCAGGTCGGCTGCCAGATATTGACGATCTCCTCCGCGGTGACCATGAACACGGCAGCCACGAGTGCGCCGCCGACGCTGCCGAGGCCGCCGAGAATCACGATCGAGAGCAGCCTGGAGATCAGGTCGTAGCCGCTATCGGGGTTGAACGCGCCGCTAGTGGCGCCGAACACCACGCCGCCGGCAGCGGTCACCGCCGCCCCGATGCCGAAGGTGATCGCGGCGACCCTGTCGACGTTGATGCCGACAAGCCGCGCCGCGACCTTGTTCTGCATGGTCGCCCGCAGGCTGTGCCCGAACCTGGTCCGGTACAGCATCAGGTAGATCCCGGCCAGCGCCAGGACGGCCAGGCCCGCTCCGAACAGGTAGATGTACGTCAGGTGGAAGCCGAGCACGTACACGCTGGCGGTGGCGTACCAGGGCTGCAGGCTCACCGGGGTGGTGCCGAACACCTGGTACAGGATGCCCTCGATGATGACCGCGACCGCATAGCTGACCAGCAGCGACATCGCCGTGCGCTCCCGGCCGCGCAGGCGCCGCATGAAGGCCCATTCGATGATCAGCCCGATCAGGAACATGGCCGGCACGGTAATGACCAGCCCGATCAGGGGATCGATGTGCAGATGCACGGAGAGCGCGTAGCTGAGGTACGCCGCCAGGATGACGAAGACTCCCTGGGCGATGTTGATGATATCCATCACGCCGAAGATCAGTGTCAGTCCCGCCGCCATCAGCGCATAGACCAGACCACCCAAGATCCCGTCGGTGATGGCCTGCAACAACTGGGCCATCAGTCACTACCTCTCTCGCTGGCGCGCAAGCTGCGCGACTCTCCGTGCACCCGCTTACCTCACTTGCCCCAGGCTGGCTTCGGGAACTCGATCGGAACCGACCCGGTACCGACCGGGAGCACCTGCACGAAGTTCGCCTTCTGCCACTGGAACACGAATGCGGTGGCCTGGCCGTTCTGGCCGACCGCGTCGAACTTCACCGGGCCCTGGACGCTTTGCAGCACGGCCCCGCTGTGCAGGTAGTTGATGATCTTGGCGTTGTCGAAGCCGTGCGTGGCTTCGACGGCCTGGGTCAGGACCTGCCCGACCGAGTACGCCTCGGCGACGTCGGCGTTAACACCGGACGGCGTACCGCCGTACTGCGCCACGTACTCGGAGACCATCTGCTTGCTCTGCGGGTTCGGGCTACCGCCGTACCAGGCGTTCGGCACCATCACGCCGTCGTTGTTGCCCTTGCCGACAGCATTGAGGTACGCCGCACCCTGGTCAGGACCCGCGGTCGAGATGAAGACCTTCGGGTTGTAGTGCTGCTGCACGAACGCCTGGGTGAACGCGGCCACCGTCGGCACGTCGGTCGAGCCAAGCACGACGATGTCGGCCTTAGAGGCTGCCACCTGGTCTGCGATGCCCTTGTACTGGGTCGGCTCGGCCGGGAACACCTTGTAGTAGACCGACTTGACCCCGAGCGCCGCGAGCTTGGCCTTCGCGTAGTCCACTTGCGGCTGGGTGAACGGGTCGTTGCTGGTCGGGAACGCCGCGGTCTTCGGCCGCTGGCCCGCGGGCAGCGACGCCACCCAGTTGATCATCGGGGCGAGCGAGAACGCGACCGGCAGGCTGACATCGAACACATTGTTCAGCTTGGTCGCGAATACCGACGGCGCGCCGCCAGCACCCTCGATCAGCGCGTACCCGAACCTGTGCGTGACCTGCGCCGAAGGACCGGTCAGCAGTGAGGAGAACGGGCCGATCGTGAAATCGACGTGGTCGACGTTGATCAGCGTCTGGTAGTTGGTCACGGCCTGGGTCGGGTCGCTGGCGTCGTTGATGAACTTCAGGACGATCTTGCGACCGAGCAGCCCGCCCTTGGCGTTCTGGTCCTTGGCCCAGAGCTCGTAGCCCTTCTGGAAGGCCTGGCCGTCAGCGGAGAAGCCGCCGGTCAGCGACAGCGAAGCACCGATCAGGACCGGCTTCTTCGAGTTGTTACTCCCGCCGCTGCTCCCCGAGCTTGAGCAGGCGGCAAGCGAGGCCGTGAGCACGGCCCCGGTAATACTGATTGCAAAGAACCGGGCGCGGGTTGCTCTCATCCCCGGTCCTCCTTCCGAGTTGATGGAATAATCCGATCAATCGCTGCTGGCGGGCTCCAGCCCGTCAGATACCTCCGCGTTCTCACTAGTGAGCTCGAGGCCCGCCGACCGGGCCTGGAGCACGAGCAAGGTTGCGAAGTCGTCCTCGCCGAATCCGTAGCCGACGAGGCCCTGCACGAGCTGATGCACCGCTGACGCGATCGGCATCGGCACTTCGTGCTGCCTCGCCGCCGCTAGCCCAAGGTCGAAGTCCTTGCGCAGCAGCGCCGAGGTGAAGGTCGGGTGGAAGTCGAGGTTAACGAAGGCCGGCGTCTTGTACTTGCTGAACGTCGAGCCCATGACGCTGTTGTTCAGGCAGGCGAGCAGCGCCTGCCTGCTGATGCCGCTCTTCTCGGCCAGGATCGTCACTTCCGCGAGTGACTGGGTGACGACTCCGAGGAAGAGGTTGTGGCAGAGCTTGACCGTCCTGGCGAGCTCGCCCTCGCCGACGTAGGTCGCGCCGGCGCCGAGGATGTCCAGGTACGGGTGCACGGTGTCGAAGGCGGCCCGGTCGCCGGATACCGCGAAGGTAAGCCTGCCGACCAGGGCAACCTTCGGGTTGCCCATGACCGGCGCGGCGAGCAGCCTGCTCCCCTGGGCCGCGAGCGCGAGCCTCACCTGCTCGGACGCCTCCGTCGAGACGGTGGAGCAGTCGACGACGATGGACGGCGCGCGCCCGCCGGACGTCACGCCACCCGGACCGGTCAGCGCGTCGATCAGGTCCTGCGAGGTGCCAACGCTCACGAACAGGATGTCGACCGAGCTCAGTTCCGCGGCGGTTTCCACGACCTTCGCTCCAGCCTCGGCGAGCGGATCGGCCTTGGACTTCGTCCGGTTGTAGACCGTGACGTCGCAGCCGGCGGCGAGCAGCCTGCGGATCAGCGATATGCCCATCCGGCCAGTCCCGAGCCAGCCGAGCCGGTACCCGTCACTGTGAGCGGTCATGTACCCACCTCAAGAATCCGTCGCGCCGTCACGCTGCCGTGGCCGGCGCCTGGGCGCCAGCAGGACCGCATGACGGCGGTGCGGCCGCATCCGTCCGCAAGGACCAGGGCGCCTACGCTGCCCGCGTGGCTCCCCAGTGCCCGCCGCGTCCGGTGCGGCCGTCCTGTCGTGTATCACCGCGAGCCCGTTCGGGCCCGGCGGCAATCGTTTGCAGCACGAGAGTGATGTATCGGGCAGGGTCTTGTCAATAGGCAATTTTCCTCCTGACTCACAGCGACAGGGGGCGAATCGTCGGAACTCGCGCCAGAATACTTCCCCGGCCGACACGGTCGGTCCGCTGGCGCGAGGCGGTCGGTCCGCTGGCGCGACGGCGCTGAGTCCGCCGATGCGACGGCGCTCAGTCCGCTGGCGCGACGGCGGTCAGTCCGCCGACGCGACGACGGCCAGGAGCGCGACTAGCCGCGACTAGCCGGGCACTTCATCCCATGCAAACGTGTGCAATGCTAATCCCATGGCAGACAGCCGAGTAACGACCGCTATCAGCCACTGGGCACCGCGGTTCATCGCCAATGGCATCGACTACAACGACTTCGTGCGGGTCACGGCATCAATCGAGCACTGGGAGTCCTGGTGCGAGCAATGGTGTCAGGCCGGATCTGAGCACGAGAAGCTCGGCCGGATCGCGCTTGACGAGGGTCGCACCCGGTCGGCCGGCTCGCATCTGGCGCAGGCCTCGGTGTACTACCACTTCGCCAAGTTCCTCTTCGTCGACGATCTGAGCCAGTTGCGCGCAGCTCATTCGCTGGCGGTCGAGTGCCTGACCGATGCCCTGCCATTCCTCGATCCGCC
>DASWAA010000464.1:0-1835 GCA_036391385.1 Streptosporangiaceae bacterium | reverse complement strand
CCTCGATCAGCGACGCCGAGGCCGAGATCCGGCTCGCCTGCGAGCTGCTGCTAGCGACCCGCTCCAGCGCGTGCTGACCGGCTGCGGCTGGCGAGATCAGACCTCGATCTTGCTGCGCATGATCTTGCCGGTGGCGTTACGTGGCAGAGCTTCGTGCGTGATGCGCCACTGCGACGGCACCTTGTAGTAGGCCAGCTGCCCCGCGGCGAACTCCCGCAACCGCTCCCCGGTGACCTCCGCCTGCGGGGAGGTGACGACGACGGCGAGCACCTCCTGCCCGAGATCCTCATGCGGGACACCGAGCACGACGCACTCCCGCACGGCCGGGTGCTCGGAGAGTACGGCCTCCACCTCGGCCGGGTAGACGTTCTCTCCGCCACGGATGATCAGGTCCGATCGGCGGCTGCTGAGCCGCAGCTGGCCCTGTTCGATCACCCCGATGTCACCGGTGTGCAGCCAGCGGTCCTCGCGGATGGTGCGCGCCGTCGCCTCGGCGTCGTTCAGGTAGCCGAGCATATTGAAGGCACTGCGAGCGCAGACCTCGCCTTCCTCGCCGTCGGGCAGCGGGTGCCCCATCGCGTCCCGGATCTCCAGCTGAACACCGATGATCGGGCGGCCTAGGGTGCCAGGGACCCGGGCGAGGTCCATCGGGCTCGCTACGGCGATCGCCGTGCAGGTCTCGGTGAGCCCGTAGCTGTCGGCCAGCGACTGCCTGGCGAACGGCAGCGCCTCGCGCAGCCGCTGCTTGAAGGCCGGCGACGACGGGGCAGAAGCGAGGGCGAACGCGGTGAGCGAGGAGGTGTCGTACCTGGAGATGTCGCCGTGCTCGAGGAGGCGATGCGCCATCGTCGGCACCGCGCCCCAGTTGGTGACCCGCCGGCGCTCGATGAGCGAGAGCACCTTGTCGACGTCGAAGGCGCCCTGGTGCATGACCACAGTGCTGCCAGTAGCCAGGCGCGGGACGGCGAGGTTGTGCAGCGAGGCGATGTGGAAGAGCGGCAGCGCCAGAAGGTAGCGCTTATCTCGGGGGTCGGCCGGGTCGCCGAACGCCGCGGCTAGCGCGTCGTTCATCCGGTGGTACTCGATCACCGAGCAGAGATTGCGGTGCGAGTGGACGGCGCCCTTGGGCCGGCCTGAAGTGCCGCTGGTGTAGAGGATTACCGCCGGGTCGTCCTCGTGCACCTCGGCCTGAGGAAGCCGCGCGCCCGCGTACTTCCCGGCCAGCCCGGCCAGGTCGGCCACTGGCAGAATCCGCGGGGCGGCGCCTTCGGCTAGTGCCGCGCGCTTGGCGTCGGCTACCACGAGGGTCGGTGCGGCGTGCTCGATGCCGTAGGCCGTCTCCCTGCGGGACCACCAGGCGTTGAACCCGACCGCGATCGCGCCGAGGGCAACGGCGGCCCAGAACGTCTCGATCCACTCCGGCGAGTTCGCCGCCGCGATCGCGACCCGATCGCCCTTGCCGACGCCGTATTCCGCATGCAGCCCGGCGGCGAGCGCCGTCACTTTCCCGGCATGCTCGGCAAAGGAGATCCGGCGGTCCATCGTCACGATATAGTCGCGGTCCCCGTGCCTGCGCGAGTCAGCCAGCACCTCGCCGAGGGAGCGTGCGCGGTTCTTGAACACCGGCAGCCTCGAGCCGAGTACCTCCTCCTCGACGAGTTCGAAGGGGCCGCCAGAGCCAGCGAGACGAGCCATGATCGCCTCTGCTGCGGACTGCGGGTCGATGGTGGCGCTCATGGGGGTTCCTCCTCGGCCGGCTGTGACACGGCGCAGGTCACAGCCTGCAGCACAGAGCGCCCCGCGATGAGCAGCGGTCCCGGTGACCGGGAGCACAT
>DASWAA010000463.1:0-3082 GCA_036391385.1 Streptosporangiaceae bacterium | reverse complement strand
CCTGAGCGAGATCCGGGTCGCCGCGGACCGGGCCGTCGTCCTGACCAACGACCTGCTCGCCTTCAGCGGCCGGGTTCGCGTCAAGCCCATGGCGATCGATCTCGACAACCTGATCGCGGGCATCAGCGACCTGCTGGACGTCGCTCTCGGCAGCAAGTGCCAGGTGGACTTCAAGCCGTCATACGGCGACCGCCCCGTCGTGCTCGCCGACCGTGGCCGGCTTGAGCAGGTGCTGCTCAACCTGGCGGTCAACGCCCGCGATGCCATGCCTGACGGGGGGACGCTGACCATCATGACGACCTCAGCCGAGTTCGACGAGGATCACGCCCGGCGGCGACCGGGTCTGAGCGCTGGGCGATATGTCGAGCTCACCGTGCGCGACACCGGGGTCGGCATGAGCGCGGACGTCGCCGAGCGGATCTTCGAGCGATTCTTCACTACCAAGCCGCCAGGGACGGGTACCGGCCTCGGCCTGTCGACGGTGCGCGGCCTCATCGCCGCGGTCGGCGGCAGCATCGAGGTTGATACCGCGGAAGGCCTCGGCACGACGTTCCGGATCTACCTCCCGGCACTGCCCGGTGCCGGGGACCAGCAACCTGACCGGGCAGGCTAAGCGGAGGCCTGCTCGGTCAGGAATTCCTCCCAGGTCCGCTGCCCGACGGCCCGCTGCGGCGCCAGGTTCGCGCCGGCCCGGACGGCCCTGGCCGCTTTTCCCGGCAGCCGTACCGGCACCATCAGGCGGCGCATGCCGTGCGCGTGCAGGTAGCCGCGGACCAGTTCGGCCGTGTCGTACACCTTCGGGCCGGCCATATCAGGTACCAGCCCGGCCGGATCGCCGAGCGCCAGCTCCACCAGCCGGCCGGCGACCTCGCCAGAGTCGACCGGCTGGAACCGGAAGCCCGAGGGGACAGGGATTACCGGCAGTCTCGCCATGGCCCGCGCCACCATCAGCACGAGGTCATGGAACTGCGCGGCACGCAGCGTCGTCCACGGCAGGCCGCTGTCGGTCACCACCTGCTCGGCTGCCCGCTTCGAGTCGAAGTAGCCGAACATCGCTCGGTCGATCGCGCTGACCACAGGTATCCGGTCTGTCCCGATCACCGAGATGTACACGAGGTGCCGCACCCCGGCTCCCGATGCGGCTCGCGTCAGGTTCCTGGTCGTCTCGTCGTCGCCCTTGCCGCTGCCGGCGCAGTGCACGATGATCTCGGTCCCGGCTACCGCTGCCTCGATGCCCTGCTGGCTCAGCAGATCACCAGTCACGAACTCGGTGCCGTCCGTGCTCTGGTGGTCCTTCCGGCTGAGTACCCGCACGTCGCGGCCGGTCTCTCGCAGCCGCGAGACGACCTGGCTGCCGAGCGTGCCGGTCCCGCCGGTGACGAGAATAGGTGCTGTCATTGGGTCCTCCCGGTCGATGAGTCCTCCGGTTCGCCCGTCTCTCGTTGTCACGTTAGCGGGGGTACCGGTTGTCAGCGTGGTGACACCCGGGAGCGAGAGAATGTGACACATCGGGACTGGATCCAGCGGCTCCGCCTGAATCTTCCGCCAGGCTAGTGCATTACAAAACGCATATTATGTTTAATAATATGCTTGAAATGTTTTAACAGATCAGAGTGTGATCAGTGCCATTTGCCTCCTTGTAGCGGTAATCTGTCACGGCTACCCCATTCAGTTGGGAGGCTCGGTGCTCTGCAGACGGCTAGCTACAACCGCCCTGATCAGTGCCGCAATGGCCGTGCTCGGCGCTGCGATCGGCCCGGCGAGCATCGCCATGGCCGCTGACACCATTGCCGGTAGCCATGCCGGAAGCCCGCAGGTTAACCTCGTCACGCAGGTCACGCTGACGGCCGGGATCAGCCCGTCGTCGGTTGACTGGGACAACCGCGCTGCGATCGTCTCTGGCCAGGCAACGGGTACCAACCCGGACGGCAGCCCCCAGCCGCTGGGCGGAGTACCTGTCGACATCGTCGAGGCCAGCGACCCCAGCCAGGTTGCCGCGACGGGCACGATCGCCACCGACGGCTCCTACCAGATCCCCTTCGACCCCGTCCCGCAGACCGCTTACGAAGCCGTAATAGCGGCCTCAAGCACAATGGCGGCAGCTAGCTCCAGCCCGTTCTCCGTCACGTCCGTCGTTGACCCGGTCACGCTCACCGCGAAGGTAAGCGCCACCCGGGTGAGGCTGGGCTCGAGTGTCACGATCACCGGCAAGGTCAGCTATGAGCCAGCCGGCCAGTCAGCATTCGTGCCGCTCGCGAATAGCACCATCGCCGTCTATCCGATCGACGCGCCATCCAGCGGCTATGTGCCGACCACGACAACGACGACTGCCTCGGACGGCACCTTCTCGGTCTCCGTCAAGATGACCCGGACTCAGCAGTTCCACGTCTACGCCGGCGGACTTCCCAGCGCTAGTCCCGTCCTGGTGGACTACTTCTTCCAGCAGGCCGAGAAAGTGCTGCCGCAAGTGACCGCTGCTCTCCCTGTCAGGCTGAGTCAGTTCAGCGCTAAGGTCGGCCCCTTCGGCGTCCTCACCGTCAGTGGCTGCCTGGCCATTTACCATCTGCAGACCCTCGAACTCCCGCTGCAGATCCAGTATTCGGCGCATGCGTCCGGGCCCTGGACCACGCTGAAGGACCTGACCAGGAGCGTGACGACGACCGGCTGCCCGGGAGGCGCGCCAGGAAACATGTTCAAGGGAACCGGGCGGGTCCGGCTCGCCTCGGCCTATTACCGCGTGGTCTATCTGGGATCACGGCAATTCGAGTCCGCCGCCACCAAGGTGATCCTGGTCTGGCGGTACCGCACGAAGATCACCTCCCTGAAGGTGTCGGCCGGGCAGGTGGCGGCCGGCGGGCGCCTCACCGTCAGCGGGCGGCTCTGGCAGTACACCAGCGCCTGGCATCCCTACGGCAAGCGCCGGGTCCTGATCGTGCTGCGGCCCAAGGGCAGCACGATGTGGTTCTGGATCGTGAAGGTCCTGACGAACTCGACCGGCCACTTCACGGCGACGTTCAAGGACCCGGTCAGCGCCACCTGGTCAGCGGACTACCTGGGAGACAGCACGCACTACGCCTCGGGC
>DASWAA010000462.1:0-2186 GCA_036391385.1 Streptosporangiaceae bacterium | reverse complement strand
CTTTTGTTTCCCTGAGGCTCGCTCGGGGATCGGGTACCAGCCTTGCAGGATGGCGATGCCGCTCCCGGCGTTCCGCCCCCGAAGGCGAGGTAGATCGCGCCGTCGCCTTCCTCCAAGACCGTTGCGGGTTCCTCGACGTGGAACCAGCGCTGATCGGCGAAGCCGATCTTCTGCCGCAGATCGCTGAGGTGCGCATGCATAAGAACGGGCCTGAGGGTGGCCAGGAGTGATCGCTCGGCGATCCTGGATGCCCGATTGGCCGACCATTTTCCCGGTTCAAGCCGTCTCGTCATGGGCGGGCTGGCGGGCAGGTCCTCGTTACGATTCTCCGTCCTTCACCGAGCGGCGGCTGTACCGGTGCGTGCGGCATCCGATGATGCTCGGGTTGCTCGTCGCATTCTGGGCCACGCCGTCGATGAGCGCGGGCACTTGCTCTTCGCTGTGGCGGGAAGCGGCTACATCGCGGTGGGGATCAGGTACGAGGAAAAGGACCTGCGCCGTGAACTCGGCGAGGTGTACCAGGAGTACTCGGAACGGGTCCCAGCCCTGATGCCCGCGATCCGGACGCGCGGCCCGCGCTGATCCCTGCGTCAGCGGTAGCGGCCGAGGGCGTCGGCCAGGCGGGGGATGAACTGGCGGCCGAACGGACCGCGCCCGTCGACGGCGATCACTGCCAGGTAGGCGAAGACCCGCCACAGCTCGCGGCGGAACTCGAAGCCCGGGTCGACCGGCAGGACCTCGCGGTATCCGGCGAGCACGTCGGCCGGGGCCGGGCCGAAGATGTCGACGAGCGCCAGATCGATCTCCGGGTGCCCGAAGTACGGGCAGACGTCGATCACGACCGCCCCGTACGACGTGCTGAGGAAGTTGTTCTGCTGTGCATCGCCGTGTAGCAGCGCGGGTCGTGGCTCAGGACCGCACAGGCCATCCAGCCTCAGAACAAGGTTCTCCGCCGCGGCCGTCAGGTCCGGCGGGAGGTTCTGCGAGTCGACGGCGGTCCGCAGCAGGGGCAGGACCCTGCGCTCGCTATAGAAGTCCGCCCACCGGTTCGACGTCACGGGCTTGTTGTCCTGCGCGAGCGGTCCGAAGAAGCCGTCGAACTCGGCCAGCCCGAACCGGTCGTCGCTGGCCTGATGCAAGGTCGCGAGGGTCCGGCCGATTGCCCGGTAGTCGGCCGCCGTCCTGGCTGGGGCAGGCCGTTCGGGCACTGCCTCGAACAGCAGCAGGGTGCCGTCCTCAGCCTCGGCAAGGCCGGTCCCCACCGGGGTCGGAGTGGCCACGGGCGTCCGCCGCCTGATCAGGTCCAGCCCGCTCAGCTCCGCGGCGAACTGCGCCCGGCCATCGGCCGCGACGCTGAGCTTGGCGAACACCGAGAACGGCTGCCCGTGATGGATGCCGGCCGGATGCGATGCCTGCTCGTTCAGATCGGTGAACCCCTGGCTCACCCAGCGCCTGCCGAGATGGAGGGAGGCGGCCCGTTCTATCTGGCGGACGGTCTCCGGGCTGAGCAGCGGATGGCGGACCGTCATGTCTCCCCGTCCATGACCTAGCATCGATGAGAGTAGCGCTAATCACGGTAAATCGCCCACCGAAGTGGCTTTGATCGATGCTAAGTGATGCGGCCGCCCGTAAAGGGCTGTGCGTCGCGGTAGACGTCTGTTATCCGAGCTCGGGCGGGGCTCGGGCGGCGATGGTTGGGTCGCCCGACCAGGGTTTCTCATCCGTCGTGGCCGAGCGAGTTGTGGTCGTTGCTGAGGTGAAGCCGTACCGCTCGGGTGAGTTCTACTTGCGGGAGCTCCCGGCGATCCGGGCCGTGCTGCGCAGCTCGGGTGACCCGGGCCATGACGAGCTGGTCGGCCCTGGGCAGCTGGGCGAAGCGGCTGGTATCGCGCTCATCGTGGTCGACGGGTATGTCGAGCTTGATCCTCATGGACGGCCTGGACTCGGAGCTCATGTGCGCGCGGAGTTCGGCGTGCCGGTGATCGGGGTGGCCAAGTCCGCGTTCGCCACGGCGGCTCACGCCGTCCCGGTGCGACGCGGCGCCTCGGCCAGGCCTTTGTTCGTCACGGCCGCCGGCCTGCCGGCCCTCGACGCCGCCAGTATCGTGCAGCAGATGGCCGGCCGGTTCCGGCTGCCAGACGCTCTGCGCCTGGTGGACGCCCTAGCCCGCGGCGCCCGCGAGCGGA
>DASWAA010000461.1:0-24742 GCA_036391385.1 Streptosporangiaceae bacterium | reverse complement strand
TCCTTCCTCTCGCTCACCCTGCTCGGATCTGGCCCGGGGACGATCAGCGGCGCCAGGGCGCAGGCACTTGTTGACCTGCTTGATTTCCTCGAGCCCGCCGGCGACGACATCGACGTGATGCGGACCATGCTGACGCAGCTCTGGCACGGCCAGCTGCGCCCTCAGGCAGAGTCCGACGGCACGCCGGAGGAGATCATCGAGTTCCTCGGCGAGCGGGCGCTGCGCAGCTGTCCGCTCGGCCTGGCCGAGATGGCCAGGCATCTGCTGGCCTGCCCTGACCGCACCGCCGAGCTCGCGGCCGTCGGCGACCTCCCCAAGCTGGTCAGCTACGGCGAGAACGACGACGCCTGGCCACCCGACGTCCAGGACCTGATGGCCAAGCGGCTGGGCGCCGAGCGCGTCTGCATACCGGCAGCCGCCCACTCCCCCGCGGTCGAGGCACCGGAGACCACCGCCTCGATGCTCACCACGTTCTGGAACCAGGCCGAATCCGGCCGCTGACCCGGGCGTGCTGGTGCCCGCCTGCCTGCCGGTGCCCGCCTGCCTGCCCGGTGCCCGGCCTCAGACCACGTGATCGATCTCGGTGTCAGGTGCGGCCAGCCCTTCCCACGGCCGGCGCGGCGCGGATGCCTGGCGCCCTTCGGGGCAATGGGCGCGAAAATCGCACCATCCGCACCAGGCGCCCGGGGTCGGCGGGAAGACGTCCTCCCGGCTCGCAGACGGAGGCTCGGCACGGAAACTCTCGTCAGCCGCCCGGCACTCGCCGGCGATGTCCTCGGCTCGCCGCAGCTGCCGCTCAAGCGACTCGTCGGTGTGCTCCCAGCGCAGCACCTGGCCGGTCGGCAGGTGGTGCAGCTCGACCGCCCGGCACGTCCTGCGCAGCACCCGGCCCGCCGCTAGCGCATAGAGCGCCAGGGCGAGCGACGATCGGGCGTCGTCGGCGGTCAGCCGATGACGGCCCGTCTTGTAGTCGACGACGACCAGTTCACGTTCGTCGTCGGGCCCGCGCCGCTGACGTGGCACACCGTCGGCCGGCCGATCTTCCGCGCGGCGATCGTCGAGCCGGTCGATACGTCCGGACACCGCGATCAGGTCTGTCTTGGTCGCGACCGTGCGCTCCACGCCGACCGGCTCGTCGTACGGGTCGATCCCGGCCACGTAGTCCACGACCATCGCCCTGGCCGACCGCAGGTACTGCGCGGACTGCGCGTCGTCGGCGAACCCGTCCGTCAGCCAGCCCCGCTCGAGCAGCGCTCCGGCGGCGGCCGGAGTGCGCTCGGCGACCTTCAGCCGCCACCAGCCAGCCAGGGCGTTGTGCACGCTGGCACCGAGGCTGTTGTGCGCCCAGGGCGGACCCTTCTGCGGCGAGGGACGCTCCAGGTAGGTCATCCGGTATCGCCGGGGGCAGTCAAGCCAGGCCCGCAGCCGGCTCGGAGTGCACGGATAGAGCCGGCGCGGCATGCCCTCGAAGCCGAGCTGCGACACGGCCTAGTCAGCGGCCTGGTCGATGAGGCCTTCTGGGCCAGCCGAAACCCACGAGTCGAACTTGCGCTCCGCGATCGCGACGGTGATCTCCGGGCCATGCCCGGGCAGGATCCGCGTCGCCTTGTCGAGGGTGAGCACGCTCGCGCCAATCGAGCTGAGCTGGCGCGGGAAGTCGTCGAAGTACCCGTCGTGCGGGACCGGGCCGGCGCCGCCGACCACGTCACCGGCGAAGAGCGCTCCCAGGTCCTCGCTGTACAGGCAGACCGAGCCAGGGCTGTGTCCTGGCGCGTGCATCACCTCGAGCGCGACGTCGGCGACCTCGAAGACACCACCGTCCTCCATCTTGATGTCAGGCTCGGTCCCGCCGTGCGCCTCTCGCCAGGCCACGATCTCGGCCGAGTGCAGCGCGACCGGCGCCTCGTCGCGCTTGGCGACTTCGAAGGCCGCTGCGACATGCCTGGCGTGCCCGTGCGTGCAGATGACCGCGAGCACTTCGCGGTCACCAACCGCGTCGAGTACCGCCTCGGCGGACTCGCCCGGGTCGATGACGATCACTTCGTCGTCATCGCCGACGATCCAGGTGTTGACTGCCCCGGTCACCTGGTCGATTCTCGCTTGCATCACGCCGTGCCTTTCCGTGTTAGCCGATCCGTGTTAGCCGATCCGTGTCAGCCGAGCCCGTCAGCCAGGCCTGCCTAGCCGAGTCCCATCCGGATGAGCGTCCGCACCGCGTCGACGATGAGCTGAACCGCGATCGCGGAGAGCAGCAGGCCCGCGATCCTGGTGAGCAGCTCGACCCCGCTAGCCCGCAGCACCTTCAAGATGACACCGGAGAATCGCATCGCCAGCCACAGCGCGACGACGACAGCGACAATAGCGGCACCGAAGGCGATCCCGCCGCCAACCGAGGCGACGCGCTGGACAAACAGCATCGTCGCGACGATCGCACCAGGTCCGGCGAGTAGCGGCGTGCCGAGCGGCACGAACGCCACGTTGGCCTTGGCCCGCTCGAGCTCGGCAGGATCGGCTGCCTTGCCAGTCAGCAGCTCGAGCGCGACAAGGAGCAGCAGCAGGCCTCCTGCCGCCTGGAGTGAGGGAAGCTGGACCCCGAGGTAGTCGAGGATCGACTTTCCGAACAGGGCGAACGCGACGATCACCCCGAGCGCGACCACGGCCGCCTGCCAGGCCAGGCGGTGCCGCTCGTCCGACGACCGGTGCGCTGTCATCCCGAGGAAGACCGGCACGATCCCTGGCGGATCGGTGATCACCAGCAGCGTGACGAAGACCTCCCAGAAGAACCTCACATCCGAGGCTAGCGGGGTCACGCGCTGATCACCGACGTGCCCGATGCGGCGGCAAGCAGTTGCTCGAGGTCGTCAGGAGCGGTCGACTCGCAGCCGATCCGGTCTCCGGTCAGCTCCCCGTGGTCGTCGCTTCCGCCGGTCACGGCCAGGTCAAGCCTGGCGGCAACGGCGCGGAGCTGCTCTCGTTGCTCCGGGTCGTGATCGGGGTGGGCGACCTCGACACCGTCCAGGCCGGCGCCCGCAAGCTCGGTGACGAGCCGCTCAGGGATGATCCAGCCGCGGGTCACCGCGAAGGGATGAGCGAGCACAGCCACCCCGCCGGCCGAGTGCACCAGGGCGATGGCATCGGCGGGGTCGAGCGCGTAGCGCCGCACGTGCGCCCGGCCGCCTGGCCCGATCCACTCCGTGGTGAAGGCCTCCTGCACCGAGCTGACGACGCCTGCCGCGATCATGGCCCGCGCGATATGCGGACGGCCGATCACCCCGTCGCCGGCGATCGACGCCACCTGCTCCCAGGTAACCGGCACGCCGAGCTCGGCCAGCTTCGCGACCATCGCACGGGCCCGTTCTACCCGGCTCTCCCTGATAGCCAGGCATTCGCGCGCGAGCTCGGGATGCCCGGGATCGAACAGGTACGCCAGCAGGTGCACGCTGTGGCCGTCGCGGCGGCAGGACAGCTCCATGCCGGGGATCAGCGTGAGCCCGGGCGTCAGCGCGGCCGCCGCCTGCGGCATGCCATCGACGGTGTCGTGGTCGGTAAGTGCGAGCACGCCGACTCCGGCCGCCGCGGCCCGGCGGACGACCTCCGCTGGGGGCCGGGTGCCGTCAGATGCTGAGCTATGCGAGTGCAGGTCGGCGCGCACGAGCCGACTTTAGCCGCTTCACCCGGGTAGCCGAGGCGAGCGCGCCCCGAATGGCAGATCCAGTTCCTGTCCCGGGTCGCGCAGGTCGAGCAGCCGCATCGGCCTGACCAGCAGCGTCCCCGCCGTGTCGGGCCAGAGCACGATCCACAGCCAGCAGCCGAGCACCTCGCCGGCGAAGGCCGCGCAGTCGGGGGCGTCAACATGCCAGAGCGGGAACTCATGGTTGCCGAACTCCACCTGAGCCTGCGGCGTGCAGGTGGCGAAATCACTGCCGGGATCAGGACCTTCCAGCCCGGCGCACCAGGCCCCGAGACCAACCCCGAGCTCCTCGCAGATCAGCAGCATCTCCCCTGGGCCGCCGACGGGGTTGGGCCCGGAGAGCGCGACCACGCTCGCCCTGGTGCCACTGCGGTCGTCTCCCGCCGCGGCGAACCCGGTGACCAGCCAGCCGTCGGGCAGCGGCCAGGGGAGCATGACGGGCACGACAGAGTTGCGCGTGAGGCCGGCCAGGCCCTCCGGAGACGCGCTCTTCAGCCGCCGAAGCGGGTAGATGTCGCCGTGAACAGAGCACCGCCAGCTGCTCGACCACGCGCTCGGCGGTGTCGCCGCGGCACCACACCGGGGGCAGGTCAGGTCATTCCCCACCATGCCAGCGTTCCCCCGGTCGATCGCCCGCCTGAGTACTCACCTACCTATAACGATGCTCCGCCCCGACCGCCAGTAAACGCCCGGTGTCACGCGGCGCTGTCAGCGCCGGCCGACCGGAGTCGCAGGACGAAGATCGCGATCCCGGCCGGCACCAGCACGGCTCCGAAAACGGATTCGACGTCCAGCGCGGGTCTGCCGAGACTGCCGATGAGAACGAGAGCAGCGCCGAGGCCACTCGCCAGACCTGGCCACCCGATCCTTGCCGCCCTGCCGCACGCCACCGGAATAGTGATCGCGAACGGGACCAGCAATGCCGGGAGAAAGACGAAGAAACCGATCAGGAAGATGAACAGATCCGCTGCGCCCAGCAAGCACCAGATCGTGAACCAGGCTGTCGCCGCTATCCGCCCGGGCATCGCTGCCTGCCGGCCAGTCGCCCGACCTGTCGGCTGGCGCCTGATCGCGGATTGCGCGCCTGAAGGGACCGACATAGGTCTCATCGTAAGCCGTACAGCACTGCCTCAGTCGGGCGGAGTGAAGACGCTGGTCCTGGTCAGGCCGGCGGCACGGCCCCGGGCAGCGGTCACGCGAGCGAGCTTGCGTGAAGCCTCGTCAATCATCTCCTCCCCGAGCAGCACCGCGCCGCGGTGCTGGACCGACGTCGCGTGGTCATAAGCGTCAAGGATCATCTCGGCCCGGTCGTAGTCTTCCTGCCCGGGCGAGAACGCCGCGTTGACCGGCTCGACCTGGTCAGGATGCACGACCCACTTCCCGTCGAAGCCCAGGGCCGCGACGCTTGCCGCCGCGGCAGTGAGACCGCCGATGTCCGCTATCGCGGCATACGGTCCGTCGATCGCCTGCACGCCGGCCGACCTGGCGGCCATCAGGATCCGCATCAGCGGGTAGTGAAAGGCATCACCGCCCGCGTAGCCCTCGGGCTGAGCGCCGATCCGCAGCGAGCGCATCCCGACGCTGGCCATGAAGTCGGCCGGGCCGAAGACGAGGGCAGCGAGCCGACCGGACGCCGCCGCGATGTCATCCGCCGCGACCAGCCCGGCCGCGTCCTCGATCTGCGCCTCGATCGCGATCGCGCCTTGGTCCAGGCCCGCCGCCTGCTCGACCTGACCGAGCAGCAGGTCAAGCCAGACAACGTCGGCCGGCCGGGTCACCTTGGGCAGTACGATCGCGTCCAGCCTGGCGCCCGCGCGCTCGACGACGTCGATCACGTCCCGGTATGCCCACGGGCTCCTGACGTCGTTGATCCGGACGGCGAGCAGCCGCCCGGCCCAGTCACCACCGGCGACGGCCGCCGTAACGAGCGTACGTGCCCGCTCCTTGGCGGCCGGGGCGACCGCGTCCTCGAGATCGAGTATCACCTCGTCGGCTGGCAGGCCGGCCGCCTTGGCCAGGAACCTCTCGCTGCTGCCAGGGACCGTCAGGCAGGTACGTCGCGGCCGGCTCGCGGTAGTCATGAGATAGATAATCCTTCACCTGGCGTACAAGTAGGTCCGCGGGGCCTTCTAGCATGGGCGCATGGCCACCACATCGCTGCCCGACGGCAGCACCGCTCCCGGCCCGTCAGGCTCAGGCGCGCCCACGGTCGAGCAGGTTACGCAGGCACTGGCCGGCGTCTCGGACCCGGAGATCCACCGTCCGATCACCGAGCTCGGCATGGTGAAGGATGTCCAGGTCTATCCCGATGGCGCGGTCCGGGTCGACGTCTGGCTGACCGTCTCCGGCTGCCCGCTCAGGGACACCATCACCCGTGACGTGCAGGCCGCCGTCGGCAAGGTCGCCGGAGTCACCAGGGTCCAGGTCGAGCTCGATGTGATGAGTGATCAGCAGCGCCAGGAACTCCAGGGCAAGCTGCGTGGCGGCAAGCCGGAGCGCGAGATCCCGTTCGCCAACCCCGCGTCGCTGACCAGGGTCTACGCGGTCGCCAGCGGTAAGGGCGGTGTCGGCAAGTCGTCGGTCACTGTCAACCTCGCCGCCGCGCTCGCCGCCGCCGGGCAGAAGGTGGGCCTGCTCGACGCCGACATCTACGGGCACTCCGTGCCGCGCATGCTGGGCGTCACGGGCCGCCCGACTCAGGTCGAGCAGATGATCATGCCGCCGGTGGCTCATGGCGTGAAGGCGATCTCCAGCGGGATGCTCAAGAAGGGCAACGAGCCGCTGCCGTTGCGCGGGCCGATCCTGCACAGGCTGCTCCAGCAGTTCCTTGCCGACGTCTACTGGGGTGACCTGGACGTCTTGCTGCTTGACCTGCCGCCGGGCACCGGTGACGTAGCGATCTCCGCCGGGCACCTGATTCCCGGTGCCGAGCTGATCGTGGTAACGACACCGCAGATAGCCGCCGCCGAGGTGGCCGAGCGGGCCGGCTCACTGGCCAGCCAGCTGCACCAGCGGGTAGTCGGAGTAATCGAGAACATGGCGTACCTGCCCTGCCCGCACTGCGACGAGCGGATCGAGGTATTCGGCAAGGGCGGCGGCCAGGCAGTCGCGCAGGCGCTGACTCGCCTCGTGGGCTCGGACGTGCCGCTGCTCGGTGAGGTGCCGATCGACCTGCGGCTGCGTGAGGCCGGCGACGATGGCACGCCGCTGGTGCTCGCGCATCCGGAGGCACCAGCGGCGCTTGAGCTCACCAGGATCGCGCAGGCGATCGGCGGTAAGTCACGCAGTCTGGCCGGCCGCCAGCTCGGACTGACCCCCGTATAGACCCGCCGGCCTCAGGTCGCCTCTGAGTCCCACGGCGGCAGCTCGCCGTGGTCGAGCGTCGCGATCGCGGGCGCCGGCTCGGCCACTGCCGCGTCGTCGGGCACTTCCGCCGCCCCGGACCACCGCAAGCTCTCGTCGTCGAGGTCGTCCAGCAGGTGCTTGCGGACGAACGTCTTCGGATTCAGGTCGTTGAAGTCGAAGTCACTGAACTCCGGCCCCAGGCTGTCGGTCAGGTCGGCCCGAGCCCGGTCAGCCAGCCGCCGCAGGTCTCGCAGCGCCCTGCCGACCTGAGCCGCCATCCTTGGTAGCTGGTCGGGCCCGAAGATGACCAGGCCGAGCACGCCAAGGATAAGGATCTTGGGGATGGACAGATCGAACAAGCTGCCTCATGCTCCTGCTGTCGTAACGGCGCACGTCGGCTACGTCCGCTCCCACCAGAGTAACTGTCCCTGGCAGCAGCCGGGTCAGCTGAAGGGATTGAACCAGGAGGCAATCCGCTCGAGACCCCGGCCCACCCGCTGCCACAGGCCGCCGTCGCTGCCATGCGGAAGCTGGGCGACGACGTCGGTCACGACCACCGCTGGCGCGTCCGCGATCACCGTGTAGACGTGACCGTTCGCTGACCAGGCGATCCCGCGCTCGCCGAATCCGGTCGGCCTCGACCGCCAGACCGGGTCGCCGCCGATCGTCGTCTGGTGCCAGCCTGGCAGCGCCTGCGGCAGCTCGCCGCGCTGCATGAAGACCGACACCACGGACAGCCCGTCCGAGTACGACGCGTCGACCACGGCGCCTGAGGGCGTGGAGGTGCGGGTGATGCCGACCAGGCCCAGGTTCCCTGCCAGCCTGCCCGGGACCGTCCAGCCGTTCTTGCGCAGGCTGGCCACTGCCAGCCGGCCGGGCTGCGCACTCCAGGACCGTGCCTGCGCTATGGGCAGTATCCCGACGCTGTTGTGACCGACCTCCAGGTCGATGAACGCGCCTTCGCTGACCTTGCTACCGTGCTGGTCGAATAGCTCGCGGCGCAACGGAAGGCCAGTCTGCCGGTCCAGCCAGAAGCGCGCGGCCAGCGTCCCGTCGCGGCGCAGCATGACGACCATGGCGGCGGGCCGACCACTGGACGTGCTGGTTCCGGCGTACTCGATCTGGTAGTTCGCGCGCAGCAGCCTGAGCATCCAGGGCGAGATGCTCAGCACCCCGACCGCGGCGTCACTGCCCGAGGCGCTAGCTGGCTGGTCCGCACCGGGAAAATCGTAGCTCTCGGCGTCGTCATCGTCCTCGGCCAGCGCGGGAGAGCCTGGCCAGTGCCAGACCCGGACCAGATAGGAACGCGAGCTGCCCGCGTCCGTCCACGCCACGATCTGGATGCCGTGGTACGGGACTGCCCGGCAGGCCATCACGGCGTGGCTCATCAGGGCCAGCCCGCGGCGCGCTTGCGGCGTGGCCGCGAGCGGCGCGATCGTCGCCCGCCGCGCACCGTGAGCCCCCACCGTGCGCGGGTTCACTGGTCGCAGGCTGGCGCCTCCGACAGCACCGGCCACTACCACGAGCGCGGCAAGCGCCCCGAAGACGGCTCCGGTGACCATCACGGGGAGCCGGACGCGCCTCCAGTAGAGCCACAGCATCGGCGGCTACCCGGAGTTGCGGCGCGTCGGGCGGGCGCTAGGCGACTTGCTGGTTACTCCAGGACTCGGCGAGGCACCTGGCGTCGTCAGCGTCGGGACGGCCGATCCGGCGCGAGCAGGCAGGACGGTGCCCGTCCACCCGCCGGACTGCCCGCCCTGGTAGGTGCCTGGCCCTGGCGATCCGGCGCTGGCGGGACCTGCTGGCACGCCCGAGCCTGAGGTGGTGGCAGGCTCCTGGCCGGAGTCGAAGCTGTGCTGGAGCCAGTAGGCGTCGACCGCCGGGGTAACCTTCGGCGCCGGCCGGCCAGCCTGGGAGCTGCCCAGCATGAAGGCAGCGAAGCCGATCACAAGCAAGGCGCTGCTTGCCGTTCCGGTGACCGTCCGCCAGCTCCGGATCAGGGCAGGCTGACGGGTCAGCGGGGACCGGCGGGCACCGGGCAGCAGCGGCGCGGTCGACCACAACGCGGGGAGCCGCGGCTGGTCATCCAGCGACTCGTGATCCGAACGAGCCATCTCGATCAGCCGGTCCGTGATGGCCGTCTCGGCGGACGTCTCTCCGAGCGCTGTCAGCCGACGTTTGAGTGCCCGCATCTCGTTGGCCTCGCGCAGGCAGGATCGGCAGCCGGCCAGGTGGATCAGGACCCGGTCGCGCTCGGCGTCGTCAAGCTCGCCGTCGACCAGAGCGGACAGCCAGCGTCCGAGGTGGCTCATGGCTTTCCTGCCGCGGGAGCGAGCGGGCCTGCCGCAGGAGGGAGCGGGCCAGCCGCGGGAGCGAGCGGCGGCGTGGTGGCCACGGTCTGGTGCCGGGGCCTGCGGTGCTCAAGCGCGGCACGCAACTGCGCCCGGCCACGGTGGATCCGGCTGCGCACGGTGCCAAGCTTCACGTCGAGCGCCTCGGCGATCTCCTCGTAGCTGAGGCCCTCGATATCACACAGGACCACGGCCGCGCGATACTCGGGCGGCAGGTCCGCGAGCGCTGCTGCTACGTCGTAGTCGAAATGACGCGCGTCAAATGCCTGAGACGGGGTCGGCTCGATGCCCTTGAGCCTGGCTGCGGTCTCTTCGCCCAGTCCCTCGAACCTGATCCGCTGCTTGCGGCGGGTTATGTCAAGGAACAAGTTAGTGGTGATGCGGTGCAGCCAGCCCTCGAACGTGCCCGGCGTATAACTGGGCAGCGACCTGAAGACGCGTACGAAGACTTCCTGGGTGAGATCCTCGGCGTCGTGACTGTTGCCAGTCAGCCGGTAGGCCAGCCGGTAGACCCGCGCCGAATGGTCCCTGACGACCTCTTCCCAGGTCGGCGGAGTCCACGGGACCGCATGTGCTGGAACTGACCCGGCTTCGTCGACCGCCTCGGTCTGCATCAGCCTTCCCTCGCCTGCTCCTCGGGCTCTAGAGCCCGTTCTTCCCGGCCGGCCGGCCGTCAGCACGCGCTAGCTGTCTCGCGGCGACCGGCAAACCGTCAACGTATGGCACGCTCATGCTGTTCCCGGCTGACCTTGCCTAACGCTAGGCTGCGGCGCGGGAAAGTTCACCGAAGTCCCCGGAGGCCGACATCTTCCCTGCAGACGTCACCGGAATCCTCGACGAATTCGCGACCGAGGACGAGCCACTGCTGACGGCACGCGCCAATGCGGAGCAGACAGGCGGTGCTGTCCCGGTGACCGCGCTGACCGGCGCCGCGCTCCGCTTCATCGCCGCGGCGATCGGCGCCAGGGCGGTGGTCGAGATCGGCACCGGCTGCGGGACCTCCGGAATCTGGCTACTCCGCGGCATGCGGCCTGGTTCGGTCCTGACCAGCGTCGATCTGGAGCCTGAGCACCATCGGCTCGCCCGGTCGGTCTTCACCTCGGCGGGATTCCCGTCGAGTCGGTACCGGCTCATTACCGGCCGCGCGCTCGAGGTCCTGCCACGGCTCGCTGACAGTGCTTATGACCTGGTGTTCTGCGACGCCGATAAGCGGGAGTATCCGGAGTACCTCGCCGCCTCGCTGCGCTTGCTGCGGCCCGGAGGCATCGTGGCATTCGACAACGCCCTGTGGGCGGACCAGGGGGCGAATGTCGCCCATCGCGACCCGGATACCGCGGCGATCAGCGAACTGCGCGACCAGGTCAGCGGCGACGACTCGCTGGTGCCCTTGCTGCTCCCGATCGGCGGAGGCCTGCTCGCGGTCGTGAAGCGAGCTAGCTGACCGGGAAGCTCGCACCAGCCGCCTTGCCAGCTAGCTGGTCGACCGCGCCGACGAGAGCAGCCAGCGCAGCAGCAGCCGCGCGCCGAATCCGGTAGCGCCGGCGGTGACTTCGCCGTCGTCAGCGCCGGCCCGGGCCGCGCCGGCGATATCCAGGTGCGCCCAGGGCCGGGATCCGGCGAATTCGCGCAGGAACAACGCGGCCACGATGGAGCCAGCCCCGCCGTCGCCACGCGCGACGTTCGAGAGGTCGGCGACTGGAGACTCGATGCCGTCGCGGTAGTCGGGCGTGAGCGGCATCCGCCACAGTCGGTCGCCGCTGCACTCGCCGGCCTCGAGAAGTGCCCCGGCGAGGTCGTCGCTGGTCGAGTAGAGCGCGGCACGGCTGGTGCCAAGCGCGATGCGCACCGCGCCGGTCAGGGTCGCCAGATCGACCACCTGGTCCCCGGACAGCTTCGCGTCGGCATAGGCCAGGGCGTCGGCGAGCACGAGCCGGCCCTCGGCGTCGGTGTTCAGCACCTCCACGGTCTTGCCGCCGAACGCGGTGATCACGTCGCCGGGCCGGTAGGCCGACCCGGACGGCATGTTCTCCGCCGCCGCCACCAGCCCGGTGACGCGGTCGGTCACTTTCAGTCTGGCCAGTGCCGACATGACGGCTATCACGACCGCGCCGCCTGCCATGTCGGTCTTCATCGTCTTCATGCCGTCGTTCGGCTTCAGCGACAGGCCGCCGCTGTCGAAGGTGATGCCCTTGCCGACGAGGACGACGTGGCGCTGCGCTCCCGGCGGCTCGTAACGGAGCTCGATGAGGCGTGGCGGGCGATGCGATCCGGCCCCGACTGCCGTGATGCCGCCGAAACCGCCGCTGGCGAGTTCGTCGGCATCCCAGACCCGGACGCCCAGACCCTCCTGCGCCGCGACCTTCGCCGCCGCGTCGGCGAGCCACTCCGGGCACTTGCGCACGGCAGGCGTATTGGTCAGGTCCCTGGCGAGCACGACGGCGCCCGCCATGACCGCTGCTTCGTCGATCGCCGCCACGCGGTCGCCGTCCGGCAGCAGCAGGCCGACCTGCGCCGGCGTGGCAGGCTCGGCACCGGCGTCGGACTTCTCCGAGTACCGGTAAGAGCCGAGGACGACGCCCTCGGCGAGCGCCCGTACCTCCTCGTCAGGCCGGCCAGTGACCACTGTCGTCACGGCGGACTCTCCAGGCCTGACCATCCGGCCCAGTTCACCGCCGGCCCGGCGCAACGAACTCGCCGACCGGTCGCCCACCCCGAGGAAGGCGATCCTGAGCGTGACGTCGCCGACCCTGGCAGCGACCTGCGTCGCCTGGCCCGCCTTGCCCGTCAGCTGCGCGGCGCGCACGACGTCACGGGCGCTGACGGCCAGCACGTTGTCCAGTGCGTCGTCGGCAGCGACCTCGCCGCCGGCCTCGACCGGAACGGCCACGAGGTCGGCGGGCTCGCAATTGCCTTCGCCGACCGCCCGCAGGTAATCGCCTGCCGTTCGCAGGTCACTGCGGATCAGCGGCGAGACAGCACCAAAGGCAGGCATCTGTAGCGACTACCTCATCCGACAGCCGACGCAAGCGCACTGCTGAGTGAGCGGGCCTCGTCCGGCGTGAGCTCAACCACGAGGCGGCCGCCGCCTTCGAGCGGAACGCGCATGACGATCCCGCGGCCCTCCTTAGTGACCTCAAGCGGACCGTCACCCGTCCGCGGCTTCATCGCCGCCATCCTGTCTCCCCTTCCTGTCAACGAAGCACGCATGACCTGACTCGCCGTCTGTCCGAGCACGGCCGCCGCGGGTTCATCCGCCGCCCGGTCACTGCGCCAAGCCACATCCACAACAATCAGTACCTCTATTATCGTTCAGTTCCCCCGCCGTGGTGGCACCGATCGGCTCGCGCCGCCCTTCGGCAGGCACTGCGCGAGCGAGACTAGGTACGTGAACGCCAGATCGGCACTCTTCGACCTCTACGGCGATCATCTGCTGTCGCGCGGCGAGCAGGCACCCGTCGCCGCTCTCGTCAGGCTGCTCGCGCCAGTGGGCATCTCCGCGCCCGCCGTGCGTACCGCGGTATCGCGGATGGCGCGTCAGGGCTGGCTTGACCCGGTACGCACCGTCGACGGCGCGGGCTACCGGCTCACTCCGCGCGCCGTCAGCCGGCTGCGGCAGGCCGCCGACCGGATCTACCGGCTGGACGCTCCGGCCTGGGACGGGTGCTGGCACCTGGTCGTCATCGAGCGGATCACCGAGCGCTCCGGGCGCGACAGGCTGAGGTCGGCACTTGCCTATCTCGGCTACGCGCGCGTGGGCGTCTCCACCTGGATCAGCCCGTATCCGTCCGTCGAACTTGACGGTCTGCTCGCCACCGAGCAGGTCAGGGCCGACCAGTTCCGCGCCAGCTATGACGGGGACGCCAGGGAACTGGCCGCCAGGGCGTGGGACATCGACGGCCTTGCGCTGGCGTACCGCCAGTGGATCGGCCTCGCAGGCGAACTCCTCCCCGCTCCTGGCGGGGCGGACGCGGACGAGACGGTCTTCGCGGCGCGCAGCAGGCTGGTGCACGAGTGGCGCAAGTTCCTCTTCGTCGACCCTGGCCTGCCTGCCGAGCTGCTGCCGGCCAAGTGGCCCGGCATCGACGCCGGCCGGCTCTTTCGCTCTGAGGCGGAGCGGCTGGCGCCAGCTGCCTCCCGGTTCGTGGACTGCTGCCTGAAGGCCGCCGCCGGCCGGCCAGCACGCGACCGGTGACCAGGCCCGGCTAGCCGACGTCGGGCTCGGACTCGGGCTCGAGCCTGGTCCCGGGCTCGGCCGCCTCGCGCCCGGCCACGAGATCCTCGTGCGCGCAGACGATCCGCTCCGCCGCCTCGACCAGGTCGGTGACCATGAGCCGGTCGTAGCTGCCGTCAGTGTCCTGCCACCACACGATCTCGCCCCGGCACCAGATGGTGAGCTGCTGGCTCACCGAGAGCACAGCCAGGTCGCCGCCGGACTCGGTCATGGGGACCAGCCCGGAGCCCAGGCCCCGGTCGGCCAGTGCGGCGGCGAGCTCTTCGATCGCCCGCGACCCCTGCGGGGCGATCCGCTCGCTGCGGGCGAGATCGGAACCGGGCGGCACCGGCAGTGCGAACCAGACCGCCTTGCCCTGCACCTTCCAGGCACCGAGCCGGCCTCGGCTCAGGTGGTGGCCCCAGCGACCGCCGGACAGGCCAGCCACCATCTGCAGGCCCCTGCCGCGCACGGAGTCCGGGCCAGCGGGCACTGCCGCCCCGACCGGGAGCGGCTCGCCGGCGTCCCAGCCGGGCTCGGAATCGAAGATCTTGCACACCAGTTCCCTGCCGGTAGCGCAGGACCGCAGGTAGACCCACAGCTCCGGCATGCCGCTGACCGGCCGGTGGCCGTGACTGCCGAACTCGATGTTGCCGTGCGCGTTCAGCGTGTTGGCGGCGAGTTCGCTGGCCATGGTGATGCCGTCGTAGACCAGGTCATCCGGCAGGCCGGCGCCCGCTACCGACTCGCGGAAGAACCGCCGCGCGGCGCTGGCGCAGCTCTCCTCCAGCGGCAGCGCCCTGGCGAAGCAGCCGCCCGCCCGGACGCTCGCGTCTACGAGCCGAATCCCGGTAACGTCGCTGTCCATGACTGGCTCAGCGAGCGCGCCAACCCGCGCCAGCCCTCCGGCCAGCGGAGTACGCGAAGCCGACGCTTCGGCGACCGGCGCAGCCAGCCAGACGTCCGCAGAGTCCGGACGCCCGGCATCGTGATGTGCATCCGGGCCTCGGTCGGCGGGTGTCAGTAACATCCTGGCCCGCCTTCTCGAGTTCAGCATCTGTGAAGCACAGATTACGAGTCAATTGGCACTCAGTGCAATGACTCTGGCTGAAATAACCGCCGCAATACTTTGCCTGACACATCGACGCTTCTATTTGTCCGATTATGAACCGATTCTGCCCGATAGGCAGATTAAAACGGATTGACAACGCTTTGCTAACAGGCGGCCAAGTGTACAGTTGGATTGGCGGCCCAGTCGGCTGGACGCCAGACGCCTCGAGACAGGGGCAGCTACAAAGGAATCCCCCCGAGGCTCCCTCCTCGGGGGGATTCCGCTTGCTGGCGCCGCTCCGGTTCACCGGGCGGGCCCGATCAGCCGCTAGCTGATGCTGCTAGATGTCGTAGCGGCCACTCTTCAGATCGGCGATCAGCGCCGCGAATGCCAACGGCCTGACAACGTGAGCCCCATCGGCAGGGCGGACGCTGTCCCTGACGGCAATTACATCGCCGAGATTGGCGGCCACCTCAACGCAGCCAGCGTTCGCATAGCTGGCAGTGGCCTTACGCCAGACGGCACGAGACAGGTCAGTCATGGCTTACTCCAGTCGTTCGGAGAGCAGTTTGAGGTAAGTGGCCGTGTCCCTCGGTTCGAGGGCAACGTCCACCGCCCGGTCGAATGCCTCGATGTAGCTACTCACGTACTCGGCATCGGTCACCTCCTGAACTCCGTGGTCGGTCTCGGTGAAGACAAGGCTCGGCTGGTCGCCGTCGTAGTCGAAGATCTGCACCGAGGAGAACAGCCCAGGTGGCGGGCCGTCGATGAACCGCTGCAGGTGCACGTGGATGCCCGGACGCTGCCCCAGGTCGGCCAGGTGCAGCAACTGCTCCTGGCGCTCGGCCTTGCTGCCCCACCGGTACAGCAGGGATGCCTCCGCGATGACGGCCTGCACCTGAGGCATCGTGCTCTTGTCCCGCTCGAGTATCTGCTGCCGGCGCAGCCGCGCCTCGGTCGCCCTGCGACGCCATGCTGGCGGCTTACCGCTCGATCGCATCAGCGCGTCGATGTAGTCGGCTGTCTGCAGCAGCCCGGGAATGACCAGCGGCATGAAGACCCGGATCCGGGACGCGTCGCTCTCGAAGCCGGGGAACTCGTTGTCGAAGACCTCCGGGTAGTCGCGCCACCACGGCCGGACTCTGGCCCGCATGGCCAGTGCCTCCACCTCGCGGGTGCAGGCCTCGTCGGCCTCGTAGAACCGCAGGAGGTCGCGAATGTCACTCATCTCCGGGCGCTTCCACTGGTTGGCCTCGAAGCGCCCGACCTTCCCCCGGCCCCAGTTCAGCATGTCGCAGACATGGTTCGCCGTGTAGCCAGCCTCGATCCGCAGCTCCGTCAGCCGACGCGAGAGACGGAGCTTGGCGATGGTCGCGCCGTAGGCGTCATCGCTCATCGTCAGCCTCCTCAAGCTCCGATGTCGCTACCTTAGAGCACGTAACTTGCGATTCACAATTCATGCTCTTCAATCGTTATCTAGCAACAATAACGAAGTAAACGTCCCGCTCGCACCACGCTTATTGATCATGGTGTCAGCAGATCGATTATGCACACCAATTCGAAGAATGGTCGATCTGGGCGATACGGCATCGAACGCTCCCACCATGCCTGAACGTCCCATTCGACCGTTGCGCAGGAGCCTGACCGCCGACCGAGCGATCGCCAGGCTGCCTCGGTGTCAGGGCGCCGCCCAGATCGAACTCGCCGCGCCGCACCCCGTCCAGGAAGCAGGCCCACTCGACCCGGTCGTAAACCAGGACCCGCCCAGCCGGGTCACCCGCCACGCGGAGCAGAATCCACTCGGCGCGGGCGCCGATCCGCGGACTGGACTGCTCCCCGACGAACGCCACCTCGAAGGATCCCGCACCACTACCTGACCGCTGCCATTCCAGGCTGGCCAGGTCCACTCCGAGTTGGGTCACCGTTGGCTTCGCCCGCGCCGGCGAGCGATCGTCGGGTGCCATGCCATTCCGCCGATCGTTTCTAACTGGATGTTCCCGTGGTGGCATAGCTACCACACAGCGTCGATCATATGCATATCGGCGGCATTTAGGTCAGGTTTGCGCCCCGGCAGATGCAGTCGGCCAGGTGATCGTCGACCACGCCGCAGGCCTGCATCATCGCGTACGCGGTGGTCGGGCCGGTGAAGCGGAAGCCGTGCCGCCGCAGTTCCCTGGACAGCGCCTTCGAGGCAGGCGTCCAGGCCGGAACCTCGCTGAGCGTTCGCGGCGCGGGCGGCGGGCCGGCCGCGTAGTGCCACACCGTAGCGGCCAGGCCGGCGGGCAGGTCGAGCGCGGCCCGGGCGTTGGCGATCGTGGCCTCGATCTTCGCCCGGTTGCGCACGATCCCGGCGTCAGCCAGCAGCCGGGTCACGTCGTCGGTACCGAATCCGGCGACGACGGCCGGATCGAAGCCGCTGAAGGCGGCGCGGAAGTTCTCCCGCTTGCGCAGGATGGTCAGCCAGGACAAGCCGGACTGGAACGCCTCCAGGCAGAGCCGCTCGAACATCCCGATGTCGCCCCGTACCGGCCGTCCCCACTCCTGGTCGTGGTAGGCCAGGTAGTCACTGCTGCTCAGGCACCACGGGCACCGGAGTTCCCCGTCCGGCCCCGGCGCTGCGCCGGTCACGACTGCGGCGCGGCCTGGGCGTCGGCGGCCGCGGCCTCGACGACGGCGTGCCCCGCGCTGGCGTCCGCCGCCGCGGAATCGGCAGCGGCCGACGCCTGCGCGCGCAAGCGCGCAATCTCGGCATCACGGTTCTCGATCAGGCGGGCGAGCATGCGGAGCGTGTCGGCGGTCGCCTGCTCCTGATAGCCGAGCAGGCCGATCGGCAGCCGCAGCCTGGCCACGTCCGCTGCGGTAGCGAGCCGCAGCGACAGCGGCGGAAGGTCGCGCCGGGACAACGCCAGCTCACCGCCGAGGCCCATGGCCACGACGACGACGCCGCCGAGTATCGCGACGGCGGCCAGCAGCAGTACGACATACACAGGGAGCATCGTGCCATGACAAGACCGGCCTCGACAGCCCAGTGCCAGCAAATCGGGTCGTGCCGCGAGCTCGCGGCCGCCTGAGCTCAGGCGTTGACGCCGTGATCGCGCAGCACGTCGTTAAGCGCGGCCTTGTCGTGCCTTTCCCCCTCGGCCAGCCGTTTGAGCACCAGGACGCACGGCAGGCCGAACTCGCCGCCAGGAAACGCGCGCGGCCGGATGCCGCCGACGCACACCGACCAGGCCGGGGCCTCTCCGCGGGGAAGCTCCTCCCCGGTCTGCGCGTCGATCACGTGCGTGGACGCGGTCAAGATGGTCCCAGATCCAAGCACCGCACCGGTCCTGACGCGGGCGCCCTCGACGACCATCGACCGGGACCCGACCATCACCTCGTCCTCGATCACGACCGGCACCGCGTTCGGCGGCTCGAGCACCCCGCCGATGCCGACACCGCCGGACAGGTGCACGTTCTTTCCGATCTGGGCGCAGGATCCCACGGTTGCCCAGGTGTCCACCATCGTGCCCGAGTCGACGTAGGCGCCTATGTTGACGAAAGAGGGCATGAGCACGGCGCCAGGCGCGACGTACGCGCCCCAGCGGACGATTGACCCAGCTACTGCCCTGACGCCATCGAGGTGCGAGGTGAGCGGCACCCTGTCGTGGTAGCGGAACTCGCCGACCCGCGACGCCACCATCGGCAGCACCCGGAAGGCGAGCAGGATCGCCCGCTTAGCGCGCTCGTCGACGCCGACCGCATCGGTCGCCCTATCGACCCAGGCGACTCGGACCTCACCGGCATCTATCCGGTCGACGGCGGCGGTGATCACGCCGCGGGCGGCAGCGTCGTCCGGGGTCAGCTCGGAGCGGCAGTCCCAGAGCTCGTCGATCTGGTCAGGCAGCGGCGATCCGGTGGCAGAGCTAGCGTCCATGACGACGGAGCCTAGCGGTCCTCAGGAGGAGGTAACTTCTGATGCGTGGCAGCTGGTCGCTCTCGCCGGGTCGGGGCAGGAGCCGTTCTCGTTATCGTGCTCATCTTCGCCGCCCTCGCTCTTTCCAAGCTCAAGCACGTCCACCTCCAGCAGGCCGTCGGCAGCGGCTGCCTCGTCCGCGGCGCGGCGTTCGACGTCCCGCTCAGCACGGATCAGGCCGGCCTGGCCGCGTCGATCGCCGCAGTGGCCAGGCACGCGGCGATGCCGCCGCGGGCCGTCAGCATCGCGTACGCGACCGCGCTGCAGGAATCGAAGTTGCAGAACCTGCCGTACGGCGACCGTGACTCGGTCGGCATCTTCCAGCAGCGACCGTCCCAGGGCTGGGGTACCAGGCGGCAGCTGCTCGACCCGGTCTACGCGAGCACCAGGTTCTTCGCCGCCCTTCGCGCGGTGCCCGGCTATCAGCACCTGCAGATCTATCAGGCCGCGCAGGACGTGCAGCACAGTGCCGACGGCTACGCCTACAACCAGTGGGCGCCGCAGGGCACCGTGATGGCGGGCGGCTTCACCGGCCAGTCGCCGCACTCGGTCTGGTGCTGGTACGACAGCAAGGTGACCGGCAGGGGGCGGCTCGCCACCGCCAGCCAGCAGCTGGCCAGGGCGTTCGGCCGGCTGCGGATCGGGCATGTCGGAGATCCGGTCATGCGCGTGCTGGTCCGGCACACCTCGTTCGGCTGGGCGGTCGCGTCCTGGCTGGTGAGCCACGCCGGCAGCTTCAGGATCAGGTACGTGAGCTATGACGGCTACCAGTGGACCGCGGCCCTGGCACGGAAGGGCTGGCTGAAGCAGCCGCTGCCTGGCCACCGCTCCGGCGGCACGCACGCGGGCGGCACGCACGCGGGCGGAAGGCAGCGGGGCGGAGGTCAGGTGCCGGCAGGCCCGCGTGCCGTCGTGTTCGGCTGATACCCTGCCAGCGCTGTGGGATGGTCGGCACGCGCGACGACACCGGGGTCGGCTTCGCGACACCGCCGCGATCCGCGATACTGGACCGGGCGCCCCGCACCGGCGCTCAGCCGCGGCTTGAAAGAGGAGTTCGCAAGTGACGTACATCATCGCCCTGCCTTGCGTCGATGTGCTTGACCGGGCATGCATCGAGGAATGCCCCGTCGACTGCATCTACGAGGGCGAGCGCATGCTTTACATCCATCCGGACGAGTGCGTGGACTGCGGTGCGTGCGAGCCGGTGTGCCCGGTCGAGGCCATCTACTACGAGGACGACGTGCCGGCGCAGTGGAAGGACTACTACAAGATCAACGTCGACTTCTTCGAGGATCTGGGCTCGCCAGGCGGCGCCTCCAAGACCGGGAAGATCGGCAAGGACCACCCGACTGTCGCAGCGCTGCCGCCGCAGGCCACCGAGCACTGATTTCCGGCGATAACGCGATGGCAGCCGCCGATGCCGCAGCCACCGCCAGCCTGGCGGACCGAACGCTCGCGTCGCGTCTGCCCGGGTTTCCCTGGGACGTCCTGGCTCCTGCCTCGGCGGTCGCGGCAAAGCACCCGGACGGTATCGCTGACCTGTCCATCGGGACGCCGGTCGATCCCGTTCCCGAGTTGATCCAGGCGGCACTCACGGCGGCGTCAGACTCGCCGGGATACCCGCTGACCAAGGGGACGCAGGCACTGCGCGCCGCCGCTTCCGGCTGGCTGGCACGAGTGCACGGGGTCACTGTGGGGCCCGACGCCGTGCTGCCCGTGATCGGCACGAAGGAACTCATCGCCTGGCTCCCCACCCTGCTCGGGTGCGGACCAGGCGACGCGGTCGTCTTTCCCGAGCTTGCCTACCCGACCTATGACATCGGAGCGAGGCTGGCCGGGGCGCAGCCGGTGGCCGCCGACGAGCCAGAGCAGGTGCGGGGCAGCCCCGTCAGGCTCGCCTGGATCAACTCCCCGTCCAACCCGACCGGCCGGGTGCTGCCGCAGGCACGCGTCGCCGGGCTCGTGGAATGGGCCAGAGCGTCGGGCGCCGTGCTCGCGTCCGACGAGTGCTATATCGACCTTGGATTCGAGGCGAGTCCCGCCTCGGTCCTGCACCCTGACAACTGCGGTGGCTCGCACGACGGACTGCTCGCCGTATTCTCGCTGTCCAAGCGCTCCAACCTGGCCGGCTACCGAGCCGGCTTCGTGACCGGCGATCCTGGGCTGGTCGCCGCGCTGCTCGAGGTCCGCAAGCATGCCGGGATGATCGTCCCGGCTCCCGTCCAGGCGGCCATGACCGCGGCGCTCCGCGACGACCAGCACGCCAGGCAGCAGCACGAGCGGTACTCCCGGCGCCGGGCCGTCCTGCGGCCAGCGCTCGAGCAGGCAGGGTGGGTGGTCACCCATTCCGAGGCCGGGCTGTACCTGTGGGCCTCGCATCCGGACTACGACTGCTGGGAGTCGGTGCGGGTGCTTGCCGAGGCCGGCATCCTGGTGTCGCCTGGCGAGTTCTACGGCCCGGCCGGAGCGCGGCACGTCCGGGTGGCGCTCACCGCGACAGACGAGCGGATCGAGGCTGCCTCGGCCCGCCTGCGCGCACTGCGCTAGCGGCCTGGGCAGGCACCTCGCTGCGGCGCAAGGAATCGCTGCCGCACTGCCGAACTGCGCAACGAATCGCCGCTGATGCGCATGAGCGGCCGGGGTACAACGCGCTTAGTGGCTCCTAGGCTCTTGGTGATCACCTATCCACGTGGAGGCGCCATGACGTCGATGCCCAGCGCGCGCCGCGAGTCGACGCACGCGAGGACCTACCTGATGTGCCCGCCGGAGTATTTCACCGTCGAGTACGCGATCAACCCGTGGATGGACCCGAGCGCTCCGATCGACGTCGCCCTGGCCAGGCAGCAGTGGGAGCGGCTAAGGGCGGTCTACCAGAACCTGGGCCACACGGTGCGCATCATCGAGCCGCAGTCCGGCCTGCCCGACATGGTGTTCGCGGCCAACGGCGCCACCGTGATCGGCGGCAAGGTGCTCGGCGCGAGGTTCAGGCACCCGGAACGGCACCCAGAGGGCGCCGCCTACATGGACTGGTTCCGCGGCGGCGACTACCCGGTGACCGAGCCCGTGCACGTGAACGAGGGTGAGGGCGACATCGTCTACGCCGGGCGGGCGATCATCGCCGGCTACGGCTTCCGTACCGACGCCGCCGTGTGCGAGGAGGTCGCCGGCCTCTTTGAGCTGCCCGTGATCAGCGTCAGGCTCGTCGACCCGCGGTTCTACCACCTGGACACCGCGCTCGTGGTGCTTGACGAGGACACGGCCGCCTACTACCCCGCCGCGTTCGACGACGCGAGCCGTGCCGCGCTCGCCGCGCACTTCGGCGAGCTGATCGAGGCCAAGGACGAGGACGCCGAGGTGCTCGGGCTTAACGGGATCAGCGACGGCCGCAACGTCGTGCTGCCAGTACAGGCCGAGGGGCTGGCCGACCAGATCGCGGCGGCGGGCTTCACGGTCGTGCCGGTCGACCTCTCCGAGTTCAGGAAGTCCGGCGGCGGCCCGAAATGCTGCACGCTGGAACTGCGGTAGGCGGGAGGGACACCGGTGCGGGACAAGCATCTGACGGCGGAACAGCTGACCGCCCAGGCCGCGGTACACAGCGCGCACAACTACCACCCGCTGCCCGTCGTCATCGCCGGCGCAGAGGGGGCCTGGGTCACCGACATAGCCGGCCGGCGGTACCTGGACATGCTCGCCGCTTACTCGGCGATCAACTTCGGCCACAGGCATCCGCGCCTGATCGCGGCCGCTCAGCGTCAGCTTGAGCGGGTCACCCTGGTCAGCCGGGCCTTCCAGCACGACCAGTTCGGACCGTTCTGCGCTGAGCTCGCGGCGATGGCCGGCATGGAGATGGTACTGCCGATGAACACCGGGGCCGAGGCGGTGGAGACGGCGATCAAGACGGCCCGCAAATGGGGCTACGAGGTCAAGGGCGTGCCGGCCGACGAAGCGGTGATCGTCGCCTTCGAGGGCAACTTCCACGGCCGGACCACTACCATCATCAGCTTCTCCACCGACCCGGACGCGCGCGGCTCCTACGGGCCCTACACGCCCGGATTCAAGCTCGTGCCCTACGGCGATGCCAACGCGCTAGCGGCGGCCATGGACGAGCGGGTGGTCGGCGTGCTCGTCGAGCCAGTCCAGGGCGAGGCTGGCGTCGTCGTTCCGCCGGCCGGCTTCCTGACCAGGGTGCGTGAGCTGTGCACGCAGTGGGGTGCCCTGATGCTCGCCGACGAGATCCAGTCGGGCCTGGGCCGCACCGGTGCGACCTTCGCCTGCGAGCACGAGGACGTCGTGCCCGACCTGTACATACTCGGCAAGGCGCTGGGCGGCGGCATCGTCCCGGTATCGGCGGTGGTTTCCAGCGCCGACGTGCTCGGCGTGTTCAAGCCAGGCCAGCATGGCTCGACGTTCGGCGGGAATCCGCTGGCCTGCGCGATCGCCCGCGAGGTCATCGCCATGCTCGGCACCGGGGAGTACCAGGAGCGCTCGGCCAAGCTCGGTGCGCACATGCACGACCGGCTGAACGCCCTGCCAGCCAGCGCCGTCCGCGAGGTCCGCGGCCGCGGCCTGTGGGCGGGAGTGGAGTTCACCACACTGGGCGGCCGCGAGGTGTCCGAGCGGCTCATGGAGGCCGGCGTGCTCGCGAAGGACACCCACGGCACCACCATTCGCCTCGCCCCGCCGCTGTCGATCAGCCAGGACGACCTCGACTGGGCGCTCGACCAGCTAGAAACGGTCATCCGCTAACCTGTCGTCGGCCACAGGAACGGTGCCGGCCTGCACTACGTCGGCCACGCGACCCCCGCTCAAGGAACGCTTGCTATGACACTGGCGATCGAGGCCGCCGGGCTGGTCAAGAGGTTCGGCGACACGCTGGCCGTCGACCGGGTCGATCTGGCGGTCCAGCCGGGAACGGTTCTCGGCCTGCTCGGGCCAAATGGTGCCGGCAAGACGACGGTGGTCAGGATGCTGGCCACCCTGCTGCGTCCCGATGCCGGGTACGGCCGGGTGTGCGGTGCCGACGTGGCAAGAGAGCCGGACCGGGTCCGCGAGCTGATCGGCCTGACCGGGCAGTACGCGGCCGTCGACGAGGACCTGACCGGCACCGAGAATCTGGTGCTCATCGCCAGGCTGCTCGAGATGCCCCGCAAGGACGCCAGGTCGCGGTCGGCCGAGCTGCTCGAGCGCTTCGGTCTCGCTGACGCCGCCAGCAGGCCGGTCAAGACCTACTCGGGCGGCATGCGCCGCCGCCTGGACCTGGCAGCGAGCCTGGTCCAGCGGCCCGCCGTGCTCTTCCTCGACGAGCCGACGACCGGACTTGACCCGCGCAGCCGCGGCGAGGTGTGGGTGATGGTCAGGGAACTCGTCGCTGAGGGGACGACGGTGCTGCTGACCACGCAGTACCTGGACGAGGCTGACCGGCTGGCCAGCGAGATCGCGGTCATCGACCACGGCCGGGTGATCGCGACCGGTACCGCCGCCGAGCTCAAGGCGAAGATCGGCAGGCAGACACTCGACGTCCGCCCGGCCGACCCCGCAGACCTGGCCAGGGTCGCGCGGATCGTCACCGCGGCCGCCGGCGTCACCCCGGCCGCGGGCAGCGACGACCCTGGCTTGCTGTCCGCCCCGGTGAACGACGCGCAGTCGCTGCCCGCCGTCGTCAGCGCGCTGCAGGCCGAAGGGATCGAGGTCACCGAGCTGGCGCTGCGGCTGGCCAGCCTGGACGAGGTCTTCCTCGCACTGACCGGGCGCACGTCGCAGGAGGACGACCGATGACCGCGATCGCACCGGCGCAGGACGCTCAGGCACAGCCGCGCCGGGCGCGTGGCATGACACCGGACCGTGCCCTGCGGCACGCGATGACGTTCGCCTGGCGCGCCCTGGTCAGGATCAGGCGCAATCCCGAGCAATTGCTCGACGTCACGCTGCAGCCGATCGTGTTCGTGACGCTGTTCGTGTTCCTGTTCGGCGGCGCGATCAAGGGCGAGAGCCGGCACCAGTACCTGGAGTACGTCCTGCCCGGGATCATGGTGATGACGGTGGTGTTCGCCAGCGTGGGCACCGGCCTGGGGCTGAACAACGACATCACCAAGGGCATCTTCGACCGGTTCCGCAGCCTGCCGATCGCCCGGTCGGCCCC
>DASWAA010000460.1:0-5761 GCA_036391385.1 Streptosporangiaceae bacterium | reverse complement strand
CTCCACGACCGGGTTCGGCCGGTCCTTCGGCACGGACCTGCTCCAGCTCCTGGCCGACGGCGAGCCGTACTGTCCGCCGGAGTGGGCCCCCGCCCGGGTCAGCGATCGGCTACTCGACATGCTCGGAAGCTGGTACTGGGGTCCGGCGCCGTTTACGCTCCGGCTGGCCGGTGACCTCCTGGAACTGCGCCGTACGGACGACGACGCCCGGGCCATGCGGTTCCGCCGTGACGCCGGCGGCGGCTGGACCGGCATCGACGGCTATCAGGCCGGCGAGCCGCTCGTCCCCGTCGTCGGACCCGACGGCTCGGTCACCGCGCTCGACATCGGCTCGCTCGTCTACACCCGCACCCCGTACGATCCGGCCGCTCCCGTTCCCGGCGGTGTCGACTCGGCAGGCTGGGAGGCGGCACCCATCTCGCAGTCCGGGTAGTAGTCACCGATCGCGAGCACCCGCGTCCCCTGGCCGCATCGGGGGCACATCGCTGTCGTTATGACGACGGCGATGTGCCCCCGATGTCAGGCCGCTAGTACCAGCCGTACGCGCACTCGTGGTTCCATGCCCGGTGCGGGGTGCCATAGCGGGCCTTGATGTAGCCGAGCCCCCATCGGATCTGGGTTCGCGCACTGTTCTGCCAGTTCGAGCCGGCCGATGCCATCTTGCTGCCCGGCACCGCCTGCGGAATGCCGTAGGCGCCTGAGTACGGATTGGTAGCGTGGACGTTCCAGCCGCTCTCGCGGATCCACAGCCTGTTCAGGTACCTGAACTGGTAGCGCGACCGCCAGTGAAACCTGACGTGCATCATCTGCCAGGCGATCTCCTGCTTCCAGCCAAGGCTGAAGGCTGTGGTGGTAGCGGCGGCCGCCCCCTGGACGGTGAACGCCTTCTGACTGGAGAGCAGGAAGGCCGCGTTACTCGTGGCATTCGCTGCGGCGCTCGTGCGGGCCGGGGATACGGGCTGCGCTACGGCGCTGGCTGACAGGCCGCCAGTGGCGGCGATCGCGACCAGGGCAAAGGCCCCGGCACTGAGAACGGAAGTGAATCTGGACGTCGACGTATGCGAACGGGACGTGGACAAGGTGAACTTTCGGCCGGGCACGCAGACGGCGTGCTCAACTATCACCCAGACGGCTGCCCGGCGTGCTGACGGCTGAGCAAGCTCCGTCGGCCGGGCAGTGGCGTGCGCGGTGCGCCGCGGGTTCAGGGCGACAGCGTTACCGAATGTAACTCACCACCCACGCGGGGTGCTTCGTAATCCTACGATGCCCTATGTTCTGGCCCTGGGCATCCGGAATCGCCGAATCCTTACTATGAAATGAATCACATGAGCCCTGCGAAGGACATGAACGGGGCAAAAATGGCGATCCGGCTTCAGTACGCCATCAGCGTCCTGATGGCGTCAGCGACCGAGGCCACGGTAGGGATGACCTCCCGCTCAAGCACGTCAGCGAACGGCAGCGGAACGCACGCCGCGGCGATCCGGCGAATCGGCGCGTCGAGCAATTCGAATCCCTCGTCCGCCACGATCGATGCCACCGTGCCGCCCCAGCCGCCCTGGTACGGGTTCTCCTCGACAATGAGCAGCCGGGAGGTGCGCCGCACGGACCGCAGCACCGTCGCCATGTCAAGCGGGACCAGGCAGCGTAGGTCGATAACCTCGGCTGACACTCCCTCGGCCGCCAGCTGATCGGCGGCCGCCAGCGCCATCGGCACTGTCGCGGCGAGACCCACCACGGTGATGCCGGTACCCGGCCGGGCTACCGCGGCCTGGCCGAGCGGGACGACATGGCCTGGCGGCGCCGTCGGGCCCTTGCTCGCGAACAGGCCCTTGTGCTCGAAGAACACCACCGGGTCGTCGCTGCGGACCGCCGACGCCATCAGGCCGATCACGTCGGCCGGATTGGACGGGGCGACAATCTTGAGGCCCGGGACCGTGAGCGTCCAGTTCTCTACCGCCTGGGAGTGCTGGGCGCCGAAACCGAGGCCGCCGCCGTTGGCCGCCCGCACCACGACCGGAACGGTCACCTGCCCGCCGGTCATGTAGCGCATCTTCGGCATCTCATTGGCCAGGTAGTCCCAGCACACGGCGAAGAAGTCGGAGAACATGATCTCGGCGACCGGCCGCATCCCGGTCATCGCGGCGCCCATGGCAAGGCCGAGGATGGCCTGCTCCGAGATCGGGGTGTCCCAGATCCGCTCGGGACCGAACTCCTCGAACAGTCCCTGGGTTGTCTTGAACACGCCTCCGGCCTTGCCGATATCCTCGCCGAGGCATACGACGGCAGGGTCCCGGCGCAGCTCACGGGCGATGCCCTCGGCCACGGCCTCCCGGTAGCTGACTGTCTGCCCGAGCGCGCGCGCCGGGTCCGTCGCTCCAGCGCTCATGTCCGCCATTGCGAGCCTCCGTCTGCCCATAGGTCGGTGAAAGCGTCTGCCGGGTCGGGCGCGGGGGCGGCCCTGGCTGCCGCCACCGCGGCAGCGACGACCTGCGCTGCCCTGTCGTCAGCCTGAACGGCCTCCTCGACCGGGACGCCGAGTGCGGCCAGCCTTGCCCTGGCGATGTCGAGCGGGTCCCGTTGCATCCATTCCCGCACTTCCTCGGCCGGCCGGTAGGTCGCCGGGTCGGTGCGGCTGTGCCCGAAGTGCCGGTAGGTGCGGGCCTCGATCACGGTCGGGCCCTGCCCTGACCGCGCCCGCTCGACCGCCCTGGACACGGCCTCCGCCACGACGATCACGTCGTTACCGTCGATGAGCTCGGCCGGGATGGAGTAGGCAGGCGCACGGTCGGCCGCGGGGTTCGGCACCGCGGTCACCGATCCGATCGGCGTGTACTCCATGTACAGGTTGTTCTCGCAGACGAAGATCGCCGGCAAGGACCAGACCGAGGCGATGTTCAGCGCCTCGTGGAACGCGCCGATATTGGTCGCGCCGTCGCCGAAGAACGCCACGGCGACCTGGCCCGTGCCCCTGAGCCTGGCCGACCAGGCGGCACCCGCGGCCAGCGGCAGGTGCGCGCCGACGATCGCGTACGAGCCGAGCATCCCGGCCGATGCCTTGGTCAGGTGCATGGAGCCGCCCTTGGCCTTGCAGATCCCGGTTGCCCTGCTCATCAGCTCGGCCAGGCATTCTTCCGGGGTCGCGCCTCTGGCAATGGCGTGGTGATGCCCGCGGTAGGTGGCGAACACATAGTCATCGGACCGCAGGGCCGCGCTGGCACCGACCGCGACCGCCTCATGCCCGGCCGCCAGGTGGGTCGTCCCCTTGACCAGGCCAGCCATGAAGAGGTCGTGCGCCGCCTTCTCGGTGCGGCGGATCACCGCCATCCGCTCGTACAGAGCGAGCAGTTCGGCCGGCCCGATCGAGCTTGCGGTAGCGCTTACCGTCGTCACGACGCCGATCCTCCTTCCGCCGGTGCGGCGATGCCGCCGCCGCGCCTCAGGTGGTCAGCCGCTCCTGGCGCAGCCAGTCAAGGTCAGCGCTGCTCCCGGTCGGCCGCGTTGGTCCCGAAGGATCGTATCGCCGTGGCAGGCCCTCACCCGCGCGCTGCCGATCTGCCGAGATCAGCCAGCATGACCGTCGCGGCGTTCCGACCGGGCGCTCCCGACACCGAGCCGCCGGGGTGGGTCGTCGCTCCGGTCTGGTACAGGCCAGGGATCGGCATCCGATGGCTCGCGTAGCCGTAAGCCGGGCGCAGCTCGCCGGATTGCGCCGGACCCGCATCCCCGCCGTGGCAGGACCCGTGCCAGTTGTGCTCGTTCATCCGCTCCAGGTCGAGCGGGCTCTTCACGGTGGTGGCGAGTATCACCTCGTCGGTCAGATTCGGCGCGTACCTGCGCAGCTCGGCCAGGTTGGCCGCCGATACGCGGGCCTTTTCCTCGTCCCATCGCTGCGTCCCGGCCGCTAGCTCATACGGCTGGAAGCCGACGACCTTCAGCGTGTGCTGGCCTTCGGGCGCGCGGGACGGATCGGCCACAGTGGGACAGAGCACAAGCAGGACCGGGTCGTCCAGGGCAATCTGGCCAGCCCGGAAGTCGGTCGCCAGGCGCAGCAGCCGCTCGGCGGAGTGCGGCGTGCCGGAGGCCACCGAGCGGATGACGCTGCCGTCGTGCGCGGTGAACTCAGGCGGGGCGGTCGTGGCGTAATGGCTGACGAACATGGAGACGCCCGGCTGCCAGGTCGCCACGCCGTCGACGAAGTCCTCGCCCCAGGCATCGGCGGGCGCCATCTCGACCAGGTGCTTGACGTGAATGGTGGACAGCACGGCTTCGCGAGCCAGGTAGCGCTCGCCGGACTCGGTCCGCACCCCAGTGCACCGGCCCGCCTCGATGATCAGCTCGCTGACCCGGACGCCGGTCACGATCGTGCCGCCGTTGCTGGTGATGACGTTCGCCAGCGCCCTGGGCAGTGCGGCCGATCCGCCGCGCGGCAGCGTCCAGCTGTGCTGCTGACGACCGTAGGCGAGCGAGTAAGCCAGCAGTCCGGTACCAGGACGCTCCGGCGGCTGCATGGTCATGAACGACATCCACAGCATGAACGCCCTGGTGTGCGGATCCTCGAACTCGCCGGCGATGACCTCCCAGGCTGACATCGAATTCCGGCGCAGCCAGCGGGCCCCGTCGCCCTGGCGGGCCATAGCCTGCCGTGCGGTCTCACCGAAGCCGAGCGGGGTGTAGCGCGCGCGTCCCAGGTCGGGCGCGATCCGCCGGTAGTCCGCCATCATCCGCCGGTAGGCATCAGCGTCGCGGGCGGAGAACCGGGCGAACTCAGCGCAGGTCCGCTCCTCGTCACGCCACATGGTCAGCGAAGACCCGTCGGGGAAGGGCAGGTGCACCACAGGGTCGGGTGCGATGTATTCGAGTCCGTGCGCTGCCAGCCCGAGCTCGTCGTCCCGCAGGATCGGGCTGGCCTGGATCAGGTTGTGCGCGGTAGAGCAGCTGTCGTGCAGGAAGCCTGGCAGGGTCAGCTCCTGCGAGCTGGTGTCACCCCCGATGTCGGCCTGCGCCTCGAGCACCAGGCAGGAGAGGCCCGCCCTGGCCAGGTAGGCGGCGGCGACCAGGCTGTTATGGCCTGCCCCGGCGACGACTACGTCGTAGGTGTCGGTCATCACTGCGCTCCGATTCCCAGCAGGCGCTGGGCATTGCCGCCGAGTATGAGTTCGCGCGCCGCCGGGTCGGCTACGGCCCGGATCTCCTCGACCGGATGCTCGGTCCCCATGTCGAATGGCCGGTCCGAGCCGAGCAGCACGTGGTCGGCGCCGGCATAGGCGATCAGGTCGGCGAGCAGCCCGCGGTCGTGGGTCAGCGAGTCGTAAAGGAAACGGCGCAGGCTGGCATCGGGCCCGTCCGCCGACCGCGAGCTGGCCTCCGGCCGGACCGAGAACGCCCGGCGCAGCCTGCCACGCACGGCGTGCAGACCGCCGCCACCGTGGGCCAGCAGGATCCTGAGCCCCGGGTACCGCTCGAGCACGCCGGCGGCGGTCAGGTGCGCGGCAGTGATCGCGGTCTCCATCGGGTTGCCGACGGAGTTCCACAGGTAGTACGGGGACAGCGCCTCCAGGCCGAAGCCCGTCGTAGTCGGGTGCACGAAGATCAGCGCCCCGGTAGCCTCCGCGGCCTCCCAGAACGGCTCGAACCTGTCGTCGCCGAGGTAGACGCCTGCCACGCTGGCCGGGATCTCGGCACCCCGCATGCCGGGCAGCCGCATAAGCTCACCCAGCGCGGCCGCCGCGGCGGCCGGATCCTGCAGCGGAACGGCGCCCAG
>DASWAA010000459.1:0-2066 GCA_036391385.1 Streptosporangiaceae bacterium | reverse complement strand
TCCGCGGCCTGCGCGGCGCATGCCCGGCTGGACCGGGCGAGCCTGGTGCTCTACGACGTCAGCACGCTGCACTTCGAGACCGACAAGGGCGACGGGTTCCGGGAGAGCGGGTTCTCCAATTACGCCGAGGTCCCGGTTATGCCGAGGTCGTCGTCTGCGTGGCGGTGCTGGTGCTGCTCAGCGTGCCTGGCGGGGGTGGCCCGCGCGGCATAACGGGCGCTGTGGGCTTGGTTCTCATAGTCGTTCGAGGAAGTCGATGAGGTCGTCGGCGGGCCGGTAGCGGCCGGGCGTTGTGTTCGGCGCGGGGACGCGGGCGAGGGCACGTTCCTTGATGGTCATGTCGGCGTGCAGGTAGATGTGGGTGGTGACTGCGCTCTGGTGGCCGAGCCACAGGGCGATGACGGAGGTGTCGACGCCGGCGCTCATCAGTGCCATCGCTGCGGTGTGCCGCAGGGTGTGCGGGGTGACGTGCTTGGACGTGATCGACGGGCAGTCGCGCGCTGCGGTCGCGGCGTGCTTGGTGACGAGCCGCTGGACGGCGTCGGCGGACATCGGGGTTCCGCGGCGTGTCGGGAAGGCCGGGCCGGCGGCCGCGGGTCCGGCCTCTGGCAGCCAGGCGCGCAGGACGGCGACGGTCTGCCGGGTCAGGGGGGTGGCGCGTTCCTTCCGGCCCTTGCCTGTGGTGCGGACGGCGGCGCCGGGGGTCGTGGTGGTGATGTCCTGGATGGTCAGCCCGGTCAGCTCCGAGAGGCGGAGTCCGGTCTGGACAGCGGTGAGGAGGAGGGCGTGGTCCCGGCGCCCGTGCCAGGTCGTGCGGTCCGGTGCTGCCAGGAGGGCTTCGGTCTCGGGGCCGGTCAGGTAGGACACGATTGCCCGGTCGTGACGGCGTTGCGGGATTGCCAGGACCTGGCTCGCGGTGTGGGCTCGGTCGGGGATGTGCGGCAGTGCGTAGCGGTAGAAGGAGTGGATCGCGGCCAGGCGCGCGTTGCGGGTCGCGGTGCTGTTGCGCCTTTCGCTGTCTAGGTGGGTGAGGAACGCGCCGATGGTGATGGCGTCGAGGTCGTCGATCGTGAGGCGGGATGGGGGCTTCTTCGTCTTCTGTGCGGCGAACAGCAGCAGGAGCCTGATGGCGTCCCGGTAGGACGAGACGGTCTGCGGGCTGGCCTGCAGTTGCCGGGCCAGCCGTTCGGTGAAGAATCCCTGGAGCAGTGACGTCAGGGTCGGCGCGGTCATGACGCGGGCTCCGCGGCGGGCTTGCCTGCCCGGGATTCGAGGCGGCGCGCAGCGTGGGCGAGCAGTTCGGGTACTGCGTGCAGGTACCAGTAGGTGGAGGCGGGATCGGCGTGCCCGAGCCAGGTCGACAGCAGCGGCAGGCGCGCCTGGACGTCGTGGCCGGCGCGGTACCAGTCGAGCATCGTGGTCACGGCGAAGGTGTGCCGCAGGTCATGGAGCCTGGGCGGCCTGTGGCCGGGCTCGGTGGTGATGCCAGCAGCGGCGACGATCTGCCTGAAGGTGGCGCCCAGCCTGTCCGGGCTGATCGCCTCGCGCCGGCTGCTGATGAAAAGGGCCGGGCAGGCTCGTGCTGTGGTCCCGGCCCAGTCCCGGCGAGCCTGCAGGTAGCGGCCCAGAACCGTGGCAGTGGTGGGGTGGATGAACACGAGCCTGGACTTGCCGAACTTCGTCTCCAGTACCTGGACCACGCCGTTGGCCAGGTCGATGTCGCTGACGATCAGGCGGCACGCCTCGCCGGGGCGCATCCCCGTGGCCGCGAGCAGGCCGATCAGCGTTCGCCATGTCACTGCCTTGAACCGCGGGGACAAGGTGTCCGCGGCTGCCAGGAGCGCGAGGACGTCGGCCTCGCTGAGCACGTTCGGTTCCCTGGGCCGGTATCGGCGGCTGCAGATCGCCTCGGGAGGGATCTGCGTGGCCGGGTCCAGGGCGTGCTGGTGCCGGGCGAAGATCCGCACCGCGTCCATCCTGCGGGCGAGCAATGCGTCGCTGACGGGAACCTTGATCGTCGTGCTGGCCCACTCCACCGCGAGGTCGTTCTGGACGCGGGTGGCCCC
>DASWAA010000458.1:0-8244 GCA_036391385.1 Streptosporangiaceae bacterium | reverse complement strand
GCCCGCAGCTTGGGCCAGGAGATCGTCCGGTCGCCGGGAACGAGCACGAACACGAAGTCGTCGTCGCCGCGCCGGACCACGAGGGTCTTGACCACGTCGGCCGGGGTCACGCCGCGGGCCTGTGCCGCCTCGGCCAGGCTGCGGACCGGCCCGTGCCTGATGACCCGGTAGCCGAGGCCGGCGTCGTCGGCGGCGCGCAGCGCGGGCGTCGTCATGGTGCACAGTATGCCGGGTTGACGCCCTGAGCCTGGTCCCGATCGCTGATGGCCAGATTCCTGCCCGAATCCGGGCAGGAATTTGCTGTTCAGCGGCCTCAGCCCGCAAGATGGTCGGCGTGGAGACAGACCTGGTCAGCCGGATTGCCGCCTCCACGGGACTCTCGGCCGGCGAGGCGACCAGGGTGGTGGCCGACGTACTCGAGTGGTACCGGGAGCCGGTCGAGGAGTACGTCCGGCGCAGGCACGCGCACTTCCAGACGTACGGGAAGAAGAACCCGGAGATCTTCGCGCTGATCGCGGCGGAACTGGCCGAGCGCCTGGTCGCCGCCCCCGACCTGACGGAGCGCCAGCTCCGCCGGATCGTCTACGGCTGAACCGACATCCGAGCAGAAGGAGACCAGGCAGCGCATGTGCGGAATCGTGGGCTACATCGGCAGCCAGAACGCCGTCCCGATCCTGATGGAAGGCTTGTTCCGGCTGGAGTACCGCGGCTACGACTCGGCCGGGATCGCGATCTCCTCACCCAGGGGGACTCAGGTCTTCCGCCGCGTCGGCCGGGTCCGCGAGCTTGAGGCAGCGCTGCCGCGGCGGCTGACCGGAAAGGCCGGCATCGGGCACACCCGCTGGGCTACCCACGGACCGGTCACGCAGGAGAACGCCCACCCGCACCTGAGCGAGGACGGCCGGGTCAGCGTCGTGCACAACGGCATCATCGACAACGCCATGGAACTGCGCGAGGCGATGATCGCCAAGGGCGAGACCTTCAGCTCCGAGACCGATACCGAGGTCGTGGCGCACCTGATCGCCCAGTCCGGGGCTGCGACGCTGGAAGAGGCGGTCCTCGACGCGCTCGCCCAGGTCACCGGTACGTACGCGTTCGCCGTCACCGACGAGCGGTACCCGGACCGGATCGTCGTCGCCCGGAACGGCTCGCCGCTGATCCTGGGCGTCGGCGACCGGGAGATGTTCATCGCCAGTGACCTGTCCGCGCTGGTGCGGCATACCACCTCGGTCGTCCACCTCGACGACGGCGAGCTCGCGACGGTTCAGGCGGCCGGCTTTCGCACCTTCAGCCGGGAAGAGGAGAACACGGCCAAGAAGCCGGTCAGCATCGACCTGGAGGCCACCGACGTCGAGCTGGCCGGGTTCAAGCATTACATGCGCAAGGAGATCGGCGAGCAGCCCGGCTCGGTCGAGCGGATGCTCCGGGGCCGACTCGACGAGCGGTTCGGAACGGCCAGGCTCGACGGCCTCAACCTCAGCCCGCGTGACCTGCGGAGCTTCCGGCGAGTCAAGATCCTCGGCTGCGGCTCGGCGTACTACGTCGGCCAGATCGGGGCTCAGATGATCGAGGAGCTGGCCCGGATGCCTGCCGACGCCGAGCCCGCCTCGGAGTTCCGATACCGCAATCCGGTGATCGAGCCTGACACGCTGTACGTGGCGGTGAGCCAGTCCGGCGAGACGGCGGACACCGCGTTCGCGGTCCGCGAGGTCAAGCGGAAGGGCGGCCAGATCGTCGGCTTGATCAACGTCGTCGGGTCCACGATCGCCCGCGAGTGCGACGGCGGGATCTACCTGCACGCCGGCCCGGAGATCGCGGTCGCGTCGACCAAGGCGCTGACGCACATGGCGATCGGCTTCGCCATGCTCGCCCTGGTGCTCGGCCGCGTCCGCGACCTGTCGATCAGCAACGGCCAGCGGATCGTGGCCGGCCTGCGCGACCTCCCCGGCCAGATCGAGCAGATCCTGGCCGCCGAGGCGCAGATCGCGGAGATCGGAGCAGACCTGGCCGGGGCGCGGAGCATGTTCTTCATCGGCCGGGTCCGCGGCTTCCCGGTCGCCCGCGAGGGAGCGCAGAAGCTCAAGGAGGTCTCCTACCGGCATGCCGAGGCCTACCAGACCAGCGAGCTCAAGCACGGACCGCTGGCACTGATCGACAAGGACATGCCAACGGTCGCCATCGTGCCGGACGACGAGCTGACCGACCGCAACCTCGGGGCCATTGAGCAGATCAACGCGCGCAACGGGCGGCTGGTGCTGATCACCCATCCGAGCGTGCCCGACACCGGGGTACCGTGCCGACGGATCACGGTGCCGAAGAGCGAGCGCGAGCTCGACCCGATCTTGCTGATCATTCCGCTGCAGCTGCTGGCGTATCACGCCGCCAGGGCGCTGGGCCTGGACATCGACAAGCCACGCAACTTGGCCAAGTCCGTCACGGTCGAGTAGGCCCGGCTGGGGTATGACGTACGGTGACGATTCCGCGAGCCCGCTGGAGACGCTGTGCCGCTCCCGACAACCGCCGAGCGTAACCGTTTCGCCCAGGACTTGTTCACGCCACTACCTCGTCGTTATGACCGCCTGGCCGAGCTGCTGTCGTTCGGCCAGAACGGCCGCTGGCGGCGCGCCATGGTCGACCAGATCGTGCCAGCACCCGGCGAGCTGGTCCTCGATGTCGCCTCCGGGACCGCCGGCGTCGCCATTCAGCTCGGCCGCCGGACGGCGGCCCGGGTAGTCGGGGTCGACCTGACCGAGCAGATGCTGAGGCAGGGCAAGCAGAGCGTGGCGGCGGCGGGCCTGGCCGAGCGGATCGGACTGCTGGCCGGGCGGGCTGAGCAGCTGCCGTTGCGCGACGCCAGCGTCGACTCGCTGACCTTCACCTACCTGCTGCGGTACGTGGAGGACCCGCAGGCGACGCTGACCGAGCTTGCCCGGGTCGTCAGGCCCGGCGGCCGGGTCGCCAGCCTGGAGTTCTGCGTGCCGCCGTCGGCGTTCTGGCGGGCAGCGTGGTGGCTCTACACCAGGATCGTGCTGCCGCTCGGCGGGCTGCTGACGGGCGGGCGCGAGTGGTTCGCCGTCGGCCGGTTCCTCGGGCCGAACATCTCGGCGCACTACCGCCGGTACCCGGTGGACTGGACCGTGCGGGCCTGGCAGCAGGCCGGCTTCACCGACGTCGGGGTGCGGCTGATGAGCCTCGGCGGCGGGCTGGTCATGTGGGGAACCAGGTCAGGTGGCTGACCAGGTCAGGCCGGCGTACTACGCGGCGGGGCCTGGCCGGTGGCGGGACTGGTGGACGCTGCTGCATCCTCCGTTCACGGCCTGGCACCTGTCCTACGTCGTCCTCGGTGCGATGGTCGCGCCGCTGGTCAGGCTGGACCGGCTGATCGCGGCGCTGCTCGCCTTCTTCCTCGCGGTAGGGCTGGCCGCGCACGCGCTCGACGAGCTGAACGGCAGGCCGCTGCGCACCTCGATCTCCTCCGGCGTGCTCGTGGCGGTGACCGTGGCCGGGCTGGCCGGCGCGGTCGGGCTTGGCGTGATCGGGATCATCAGGGTGGGCTGGCTGCTGCTGCCCTTCATGATCGTCGGCCCGCTGCTCGTCGTCGGCTACAACGCCGAGCTTTTCGGCGGGGTGATCCACACCGATCTCGGCTTCGCGGTGGCCTGGGGTGCGTTCCCCGCCCTGACTGGCTACGTGGCGCAGACCGGCCGGCTGGCCGTGCCGTCGCTCCTGGTGGCCGCGGCGGCGGTCGCGCTGTCCGCCGGTCAGCGGCACCTCAGCACTCCCGCCAGGAACCTGCGCAGGCGCACGGCCGCCGTCAGCGGCAGCATCACCCTGAAGTCGGGCGAGGTGACCGCGCTGGATGCCGCGAGCCTGCTTGAACCGCTGGAGCGCGCGCTGCGTTCCCTGTCATGGGGGGTCGTGCTGCTGGCGGCGGCACTGGCCTTCGCGCGGCTGGCGTAGCGGGCCGGGTTAGCCTGGATCAAGGAGGCATCGTGCGAAACGGAATGCTGCTGGCCGCTGTCGGGTTCGTACTGGCCATCGCCGGGGCGATCTGGGCGCTGCAGGGCTTTGGCGTGATCGGCGGCAGCTTCATGTCGGGGAACACCGTCTGGGCGGTCATCGGCCCCATCGTCGCGGTGTGCGGCCTCGCGCTCGTGGTAGTCGGTGTGCGCCGCAGGCGCCCGGCCCCGTAGCACGAGCAGGCTCATTGGTCCGGTATTGACCGGACTAATGCCAATGACTGCGGTGTTTTTATCGACCGGATGTCGGCGCAGTTGATTGGCTGTGCGAATTCATCGCGGTAACGTATTCGGCACAAGCTTTAACCCCTTGCGCGCTTGTGCGGAATTCTTACTTAAGGGTTGATGAGGTCGTGCTTGCTATAAATATCGGCTATTCTCCCCGGCACGCCGGTCTCCCGCCCGGCCTGCGCGCGCCGCGTCCGCTGCGTCGCCGGAGGATCTGGCTCATTCTCCTCGTGCTGGCCGTGGCCTGCGCTCTGGTCGCGGCGGCCGTCGTCATCGTCACCAGGGAGACCGGGCGCCATCTGGGACGACGCTGCCCGGCGACAGGTTGCCGCGGGCCAGCGCAGCGGGCTCAGCCGCCGCGCGTGCTGATCGACTCGGCGAGGACTTACGGCCTGAGCGGCCCTTCGGCCCTTACCCTCGCCGGCGGCTACCTGTGGGTGACGAATTCTGCCGGTAATTCCGTCACGGAATTCGGCTGGAGGCGGCGGAATCCGGTCGTCCGGTCCGGTGCTAATTATGGATTCTTGGGTCCACATGCGATCACGGCCGGACGAAATCACCTGTGGGTCGCGAATGTGCTCGCGGACTCCATCACCGAACTCGGCATTGGCGGGCGCCCCGTCCGCGTGATCTCGGGGCCGCCGCTCGACACGCCGACCGCGATGGCGCTGTTCGGCGCGCGGCTCTGGGTGGTCAACTCCGGCGCTGACTCCATCGCGGAGTTCAATGCGGACACCGGAGCACCGATCGCCAGCTTCACGAACTACGGCCTGAGCAATCCCGACGCGCTGGCCGTCAGCAACCGGCGCCTGTGGGTCGCCAACGCGGCCAACGGGACGGTGACCGAACTGGACGCCGCTACCGGCTCACTGATCGCGACCCTGCGCGGCCTGCACCTGAGCGACCCTGTCTGCGAGGTAGCCAGCCAGACCAGGCTCTGGGTCGCGAGCGAGGCGACGGGCTCGATCACCGAGGTCAACACGGTCACCGGCGCGGTGGTGCGGGTCATCTCCGGACCGGCCTACCGCATAGACGGGCCGTCCGCCATGACGCTCGCAGACGGCCGGCTGTGGATCGCCAGTACGCAGGGCAACTCGGTGACCGAGATCGACGAGGCGACTGGTCGGCTGATCGGCGTGCTGGCCGGCCGGCCGTACGGGTTCGCCGGCCCGTCCGGGATCCTCGCCTACAAGGGCAGGCTCTGGGTGACGAACCTGACCGCTAACACGATCACCGAGATCCTGCCTGCGGTCCCCGCGCCCGGCAGGTCGGGCACGCCAGGCAAACGGCCTTCCTGACGTCTACAGGGCGTCTCGCCGCTGCAGGTAGTGCAGCGCGACCCAGCCGGCCGGCACCGGCAGCCAGAACGTGACGGTGCGGAACAGCAGCACGGCCGTGATCGCGAGTCCCGGTGACAGCCCGGCCGCGGCGAGGAAGCCCGACATCGTGGTCTCGACAACGCCGATGCCGCCTGGGATCGGGATGACGGAGGCCGTCGCGCTTCCGGTCAGGTAGACCACCGCGATGCTGGCGATGGGCACGCCCGCGCCGCCCACCGCCTGGACGCATGCGGCCAGGCACAAGATGTAGGCGGCCGTCATCAGCAGCGCCCCGCCGATGCCCTGAGCCAGCTTGGCCGGTCGCTGCGCCACGTCGAGCAGGCGAGGGACCACCTGGCCGACGGCCGAGCTGGCGCGGGAGAGCATCCGCCGCCGGCCCGCCGGTATGGCGAGCACGATCAGCACGAGACTGACCAGCACCGCGAGGGTGATGTACACCCACTTGGGCTGGTTCAGCGGATTGCCAGGCGAGGTACCCGCGATGGCGGCGAAGATCGTCAGCAGCACCAGGTGCACGACGAAGGCGATGACCTGGTTGACGCCCACGCTCGCGGCTGCGTCAGCGGCGCTGAGCTTCTCCCTGCGCAGATAGCGGACGTTGAGCGCCACCCCGCCGACCGCCGCGGGCGTGACCAGGATGACGAACGAGCTGGCCACCTGCACGAGCAGGGTGCGCAGCATGTTCAGCCGCTCCAGCACGAAGCCGGAGATCGCCAGCGTCGCGCCGAGGTAGGTCACGGCGGACAAGGCGAGCGCGACCAGGGTCCAGCCGAGGTTGGCCTTCGCGAACAGCTTCGTGAGGTGGACGTCAGTGAGCTGGCCGGCCAGTACGTAGGCGGCGAAGACTCCGGCGATCAGGGTGATCAGGGTGCGCGCCCGCACCCGCTCCAGCTGCACCGGCGGGACCTGGCCGTCCGGGGCGGCGGCCGTGAGCCGCTTGCGCAGGTCGGCCAGCACGTCCTTGCGGCGTCGCAGGGCAGACCTGGTCGAGCGGTACAGGGCGACCGGCTGCAGCAGCGGGACCAGGCCGAGCAGTTCCTCGCGCGACACCTTCTCCGCGGCGATCCGGGCCGCGCGGTCCGGGCCGACCTCGAGCGAGGTCTGCGCCATCAGCTGGGCGAGGTCGAGGCGGCACTGCAGGTCCGTCGCGGCGACGTCGCCGTTGCCGGGATCCAGCAGCACGACCTCGGGCCGGCCGGGTCCGGGGTTCGAGCGCGGCGCGAGGAACATGATCCGGTCGCCGGTCAGCGCCCGGTGCGTCACCCGGTGCTTATGCAGTGCCAGAACCGTGTCCCAGACGGACCTGAGCTGGTCGTCGGTGATATCAGCGCCAAGCTCGGCCAGCGTCGTGCCGTCGACATGGTCGGTCGCCAGCGCGGCGGCGTCGGGCCCGACCCGGATCACCGCGTGCAGCCGCGGCGTCCGTACCCCGGAGTCCTCGGTGGCGTAGGTCAGCAGCGCCTGCCGCTCGATCGCGCCCTCCAGCGAGAGCGGGGCGCTGCGCGAGACATTCGCCTTGAGCCTGACCCTGCGGTAGATCCGGTAGAACGCGTCCGCCGCCTGCTGGTCCCGGTCGAAGACGGTCACGTCCAGGCTGGCGCCGTCGGCCGTTGCGGCCGCGTACCTGCGGACCTCGGAGCCGCCGTTGCCGACGCGGCGGATAGCGACCACGCGGGCGCGGTCGGTGCTGAGAGCGGTCGCGATCTCGGCTGCCGTCGGGCGCCCGGAGATAGTTCCGAACGCGTAGCGCAAGCCCGACCCGACCGCCGAGCCGATCGCGATCGTGATCAGCAGCGAAAGCACCGTGGTGTGGCTGTCGGCAAGGCTGGCTAGCGCATAGAAGCCGATAGCGGTCAGGAACGTGGTCCGCCAGTGCGCCCGGCCGCGCAAGCCGATCACCGTGACATAGCCGACCAGGCCGGCCAGGTAGCCGTCGAGCGTCGCCTGGTGGGCGGTGACGCCGTGGGTGGTGGTGTGCAGCGCGACATGCAGCTGGTGCAGCGCGGGCTGGTTGAGCAGCAGGTTCACCAGGGCGACGACCCCGACGGCGATTCCGCCGGTGGCTACCGCCTCGGCTAGCCTGCGGAACTGGCGCACCCAGATCAGGCGGGCGGCTAGCACGATCGGCAGGATGAGCAGCGCCACGTAGCCGGCGAAGCCGACGATGTTGAGTATCCCCATCGGCAGCCGCCGGCTGACCCCGACCACGTCGAACTCCACCCCGGTGGCGGTCGCGCTGGCGAGCAGGGCGATGCCCACGAGCAGTGCGATCTCCACCACGGCGATGACGCAGCGGATCAGGTCAGCCGGTATCCGGACCCTGGGCTCCAGATGATCCTCGACCTGTAGCGACGAATCGCCCGGAGCCCGGGTGCCGCTACCGGCGCGCGTCAACGCCGCCATGACCGCTGGTCGCAGCGGTTTGCGACGCGACCTCATGAGACGATCGTTTCACCTGCGTCCAAACGTGGCCCCGGCCGCTCACGGGTATCGCCGGCCTGCGGCCGTGATGGCAGCATCCGGCGGCAGGAGATGCTGACTGCCGAGCATGTTATCGGTCAACAGGCAACCAGCCGGGTAAACGGGGAGATGACACCCCGGATATGGATTAAATCAGTCGATATCAACCAGGCTGCGATAGAGCTCCCTGGTTGCCG
>DASWAA010000457.1:0-18782 GCA_036391385.1 Streptosporangiaceae bacterium | reverse complement strand
GCGTATCGAGCAGCACAGCGCGCAGGTCTGCCGAGGCGATCCTGGCAGCCAGCGCCTTGTGGACGGTCACCATAGTCGGGCTCGTCTCGCCCGAGCCCATCAGCGCGAGCACCCTGGGCCGCGGTGCCTCGCCCATCGCTTTCCCTCCTCACCACGTCCGGCCTCGGCCGATATCGCGGCGCGTTCGCCCCGTCGCCCCGTACCCTACTTGCCGCCTATGACGCTGGCGAGCGAGATTTGTCCGCCGGTCAGTCTGCTGGCTTCTCGGCCAGCACCAGGAACCTGGTTTCACGGACTGGATAGGGCCACAGGATCGGCGTCTCAAACGCCTCCCGCAGCCTGGGCAGCATGTCCTCCAGGCGGTATCGGGGGAAGGCGTACCCGTCGATTCTCCGGCTCACTTTCAGGCCGCACCGAGCAGTGCCCGGCCTGCTGCATCATGGCTGCATGCGGCAGATAGACGTGACCGAGCGGCGCCGCCGGCTGGCGGTGCGGCATGGGCTCTGGCGGCCCGCCCAGGCAGGCGATCCGGCGGAGATCGCCAGGCGGCTGGTGGCCCTGCACGCGACCGACCCGGCAACCGTGTACCTCTCCGTGCATGCCAGGAGCGGGCCGGACGTGACCGTCACGCAGATCGAGGAGTCGCTGTACGAGCGGCGGGACCTGATCCGGATGCTCGCGATGCGCCGCACCGTGTTCGTGGTACCGGCCGAGTCCGTGCCGGTCGTTCAGGCGTCGACCACGGACAAGATCGCCAGCGACCAGCGCACGCTGCTGCTCAGGCTGCTGCCCCAGGCTGGCGTAGCCGATCCCGCATCCTGGCTGGCCGACGTCGAGCGCTCGGTCCTTCGCGCGCTCGCCGAACGGGGCGGAACGGCGACGGCAGCGCAACTGTCGGCCGCCGAGCCGCGGCTGAGGACGACGGTCGTCATGGCCGCCGGCAAGCCCTATCAGGCCACGCAGACGCTGACCAGCCGGGTGCTGTTCGTGCTGGCCGCGCAGGGGCTGATCGTCCGGGGCAGGCCGGTCGGTTCCTGGCTGTCCCAGCAGTACCGCTGGTCGCTGGCCGAGTCCTGGCTGCCGTCACCGGCTCAGGCAGCGGCGGCACCGGGAGCGGCGGAGCCGGCCGACGCGGCGGCCGCGCGGACTGAGCTGGCCAGGCAATGGTTGACCACGTTCGGGCCGGCGCCGCTTGCCGACCTGAAATGGTGGACGGGCTGGACGATGGCTCAGGTGAAGCAGGCCGTCGGCGGCCTGCGCCTGGTCGAGGTCGACCTTGGCGGCAGCATCGGGGTGGCGCTGCCCGACGACCTGGACTCGACCGAGGATCCCGGTACCTGGGCCGCTCTGCTGCCCGCGCTCGACCCGACGGTGATGGGCTGGTCGGAGCGGTCCTGGTTCCTCGGGCCGCACGGCAAGGCGCTGTTCGACACCAACGGCAACGCGGGGCCGACGATCTGGCTTAACGGCCGGATCGTCGGCGGCTGGGCGCAGCGCGCCGGCGGTGAGATCGCCATCCGGCTGCTCGAGGACGTCGGCGCCGACGCCGTCGCGCTGATCGAGGCGCAGGCGGAGCGGACCGGCGCCTGGCTCGGCGGGGTCCGCGTCATTCCCCGATTCCGCACCCCGACCGAGCGCGCGCTGATGCCGTAAGGCGCCCATCGGCGTCTAGGGTCATGGTCATGGTCGGCTTCGAGGCTGTTCTCGCGGACATCGACGGCGTCCTGACCGTGTCCTGGCGGCCGCTGCCAGGTGCGGTCGAGGCAGTCGGCAAGCTGCGCGATGCGGGCTACAAGATCGCCTTCCTGACCAACACAAGTTCCCGCACGGGGCGCGCATCTGGTCGCGATGAACGCCAACCTGTACTGGAAGACCGACGAAGGTCTCCTGCTCGACACTGGCGCGTTCCTGCCCGGCCTGGAACGGGCCGCGGGCGTCAGCGCCGAGGTTACCGGCAAGCCTGCCGGGGCGTTCTTCGCAGCGGCGCTCGACGCACTCGGCGTCGGGCCGGAGCAGGCGGTCATGATCGGCGACGACATCGACAACGACGTGCTCGCCGCCCAGCGCCTCGGCGTTACAGGCGTGCTCGTCCGAACAGGCAAATACCGGGAGGCAACGGTGCGCTCGGCGCCGGCCGCCCCGGATTACGTGATCGACTCCGTGGCCGACCTGCCAGCGCTGCTCGCTGGCTTGCGCGGCGCGGGCTGACGATGGACCTGTCCCGCTGAACGGCTAGCCGCGCTCAGCCTCCGCGATGCGGCGCAGCAGGTCCTCGCGGCGCATGACCATCTGGTCGGCGAGGTTGTCCTGCTCGTCAGCCGCCTGGATCAGCGCACCGCGGTCGGCGGGATCTTCCGCCTCGCCGACGCCGAGGCGGATGTCGGCTGCCGTCTTGCGCGCGTCCTCCATATCCCTCTCGACTTCCCTCAGCTCGGCCCGGAGCTGCTGAGTCGATGCGTTCCCGTTCATGAACATCTTCCTTCCCCCGGGAACCGCGACTCCTTGGCGCAGTCACGATCGCCTGGTGCCCCAGGCCATGCCAAGGCCTGCTGATCAGATGCCTACCCTAATCCGCCGCGCTGTGCGAGCGCCGCCGCGACCCGCGATCCGGCTCGCCGCGCGTACGCCAGGAAGTCCGCTACCGCTGCCAGCGCGTCACCTGATGACTACCCACTGGAAGGTAAAGGCGGTGTTCGCAGCATGACCGGTCGCGTTGTTGCAGTTCACGTAGAACGTCGGCTGATGCGTGCCGGCATCGTAGATGCCGCAGGTCACGTAGGCACTGCCGACGGTGGTCAGCTGCGGATCGCCGTTCCCGCCGCCTGCCTGCCCGGTGATCGTCGAGCCGGCCGTCACGACCTCGTAATAGCCCTTGTCGATATGGATCACGGTCACCTTCGCGCCGGCCACGCTGTCGTACTGAACGGACGGCTGGTAGAGGACCGCCGTGCCGTTCGCCAGGGCATTGGCGTCCGTCTGGCCACTGACGCCCATGAGGTTGTTTCCCCGGACGTACTCGATGGTGAAGAGCCGATTCTGCAGGGCACCAGAAGGACCGAAGCAGTCCACCCCGATCTGCTGGCCGGCCACCGGGGTCTTGACGGTACGCCAGCCCGCGATCTGGCAGTTGCCAGCGCCGGCGCCGTAGGCGGACACCTTTACCGTGCCGGTGTTCGCGCCGCTGACGACAGGCCCGGGCATCGTCACCAGGTAACGGCCGGTCCCGACGTGCGTGACCGAATTGGTCTTCTGCGACGAGTTGTAACTGTAGGCGTTCTTCAGCGTGCCCGAGGAGGTCAGGCGGTCGTTCCAGGCGTAGTCGAGCACGCCGGCGGGCGGGCTGGCCGGCTTGGTCACCAGCACGTAGAACTGCTCATCGGATGGCACGGCGAGCTGATAGCAGTCGACATTCACGACCAGGTCGCTGCCTGACGTACCCCAGCTCTGCACGGCGCAACTGCCGCCGATCGGGTTGTTAGCTGACACCTGGACATCTCCGCCGGTGAACGCCAGGCCGCCGAAGGTCACCTGGAAAAACCCAGAGGTATTCTCCGTGACGGTGACCGGTCCGCCTGCTGAGTTGTAGGTGGTCTGCGGACTGAAGAGGCTGGTGCCGTCGACCCAGGCGAAGGCAGCAAGCGTGCTCGTCAGGCGCGGCGAGACCGGTGCCGCTGCGGCGGGCGGGCCGGTCATCGCAAGGGCCATCGGACTGGCGAGAGCGGTAAGCAGGGCGATGATGCGACGTCTCACGGTGACCCTCCGGCCGGTGATCAGGCCAGACAAGTGTAAAGGAGTCACATCTGGTCAGGATGGCCTTTTGTGGCGACGACGGGCTGGATCCGGCGTCAATCCCGGCAAAAGGTCACCTGGCAGGGAGACTGGCGCCTCGGCCTTCCGTTAGGAAAGATGCTCGAGTGCTCGCCTGGTGAGCACCCGAGCCAGGTGCTCGCGGAACGCCTGGTCGGCGTGGATGTCTGCACCGGGCGAAGTGCCCTCGGCAGCGAGCATGGCGGCGTCCGCGGGACCCGCGCCGCTCGCAAGCGCCTGCTCGGCCGCGCGGGCGCGCACGGGCACCGGGCCCATGTTGGCCAGCGCGATGCGGCCCGCGATGGCGGCGGCGCCGACGATCGCCCAGTCGTTAGAGCGCCGGACGAACTTCTGGTATCCCCACGGCACGCCCGGACGGCGCGGGACCCGGACGGCTGTGAGCAGCTCGCCCTCGTCGAGCGCGGTCTCGAAGAAGCCGATGAAGAAGTCGTCGGCGGTCACCCGGCGGGTTCCGCCGGTGCAGGTCAGCTCGACCGATCCGCCGAGTGCCACCAGCGCCATCGGCAGGTCGGCGGCCGGGTCGGCGTGCGCCAGCGACCCGCCGATCGTGCCGCGATGCCTGATCTGCGGGTCGCCGACCAGCGACGCGGCGTGCGCGAGCAGCGGGGCATCAGCCCTGACCAGCTCGGAGCTGGCCAGGTCGGCGTGCCTGGTCGTCGCTCCGATCACCAGCTCGTCGCCGTCGGCACTGATCCCGGCGAGATCGGAGGCCCGGGCGATGTCGATCAGGATCTCGGGCGATGCCAGCCTGAGCTTCATCATCGGCAGCAGTGAGTGGCCGCCTGCCAGCACCTTGGCGTCGTCGCCGTGCTCGGCGAGCAGGCTGATCGCGTGCGCGGCGGAGTCGGCGGCGACGTAGTCGAACTGGGCCGGGATCATGCCGTCACCTCGGACTTCTCCGGCGAGGAGGAACCTGCCGCGGCGAGAACCGCGCGAACGATGTTGTGGTAACCGGTACACCGGCACAGGTTGCCCTCGAGTCCCTCGCGCACGTCCTGCTCGGTCGGATGCGGGTTCTCCGCCAGCAGGCTGACCGCCGCCATCACCATGCCAGGAGTACAGAAGCCGCACTGCAGCCCGTGCTCGGCCCTGAACGCCTGCTGAACCGGGTGCAGCTCGCCCGCAGCGGCGAGCCCTTCGGCGGTCGTGACCTCCTGGCCTGCGGCCTGGGCGACGAGCACCGTGCAGGACTTCACCGACTCGCCATTCAGCAGGACCGTGCACGCTCCGCACGAGGTGGTGTCGCAGCCGACATTGGCGGCCCTCAGGCCGCACACCTCGCGCAGGTAATGCACGAGCAGCAGCCGGGGCTCGACGTCATCTGACCTCGGCTCGCCGTTAACGGTGAGCTCGACCTGCATTACGCACGCTCCGATCCTGATGCCAGGGCCGATCCTGTCGTGGACGATGCTTCGCTGAGCGCCCGCCAGATCCGCATCGGAGTGGCCGGCATGTCGATGTGTCGGACGCCCAGGTGGGCGACGGCGTCGATGATGGCACTCTGCACGGCGGGCGTGGCGCCGATGGTGCCGGCCTCGCCGATTCCCTTGGCCCCGAGCGGGTTGTAGCTGGTCGGGGTGGCCATGTCGGCTAGCTCGAAGCTGGGCAGTTCGGTGGCCGACACGATCGGGTAGTCGGCGAAGCTCGCCGTCAGCGGGTTGCCCTCGGAGTCGTAGACGACTTCCTCGAGGAGGGCCTGCGCCGCGCCCTGCGCGATACCTCCGTGCCGCTGGCCCTCGGCGAGCAGCGGGTTGAGCACGACCCCTGCGTCGTCCACCGTGATGACCCGGCGCAGCGTCGCCTTGCCGGTCTCGGTGTCGACCTCGGCGACCGCGACATGCGCGCCGAACGGGAAGGTCGCGCCGGGAGCGGAGAAGACCGAGTGCACGAACAGTCGCTCGCCGGCGGCCAGATCGGCCAGCTGGACCGCGGCCTCGGGGTCACCTGCGACCGCGAACGCGCTCCGGCTCACGTCGAACCGCAGGTCGTCGGGGCTGGCCTCGAGCGCGGCCGCGGCTCGTTCCCTGGCCACGTCGATCAGCTCACGCGACGCCTGCTGGACGGCGGCGCCGCCGGTCTGCAGGCTGCGCGATCCGCCGGTGCCGCCGCCCTCGGGGATGAGGTCGGTGTCGCCCCAGCGCACCGTGATCCTGTCGACCGGGATCCCGAGCTCCTCGCTGGCCAGCATCGCCCAGGCGGTCGAGTGGCCCTGGCCGTGCGGTGAGGTCCCGGTCAGGATCGAGGCGGTGCCGTCGGCGTGCACCTCGACGGTCGCGTTCTCCTTGGGCGGGCCGCCGTCGCCGCCGCCGGTGATCTCGACGTAGCAGGAGACTCCGATTCCCAGCTGCACGGCGCCGCCGCTCGCCCGGCGGCTGGCCTGCTCGGCTCGTAGCTCGTCGTAGCCGGCCGCCGCGAGGACCTTGTCGAGCGCGGCGGCGTAGTCACCGCTGTCGTAGAGCGCGCCGAACGCGGTCGCGTGCGGCTCGGTGAAGGGCGGCAGCAGGTTGCGGCGGCGGACCTGCGCCGGGTCCAGGCCGATCTCGGCCGCGAAGAGGTCGATCGCGCGCTCCAGGGCGGCCGTCGCCTCGGGGCGCCCGGCGCCGCGGTAGGCGCCGACCGGCGTGGTGTTCGTGGCGACCGTGACGCCGATCGCCTCGGCGTTCGGTATGTCGTACGGGCCGGGCGCCATCATGATCGTCAGGAAGGGCAGCACCGCGCCGATCCTCGGATACCCCCCGGCGTCCTGGACGACCTGAAGCCGGTAGGCCCTGATGTCGCCGTCGTTCGTCCCGCCGATCGTGATCGTGTGCCGCTGGCCGCGTCCGTGCGTCATCGAGATCAGGTTCTCGAACCGGGTCTCGGTCCACCGGGCCGGCCGGCCAAGCCGCCGGGCGACCCAGGCCACGGCGGCGTGCTCTGGGTCGGCGCCGAACTTGGCGCCGAACGCCCCGCCGACATCCGGGGTGATGACGCGGACCTGGCCGGCATCGATGCCGAGCATCCCGGCGAGCTCGTCCCGTGTGCTCTGCGCGCCCTGGTTCGGGATCCAGGCGGTGAGCCTGCCGTCCTCGCCCCAGACCGCCGCGGCGGCCCTGGTCTCCATCGGGGCGGGGGCGACGCGCTGGTTGACGATGGTGTGGCTGACCACGGTGTCGCAGCCGTCGAACAGGTCGGGCCGCAGGCTGGCCGCGTTGCCGAACTCGGCGACGACGTTGGTGCCTGCCTCGTCGAACAGGATGACCTCGTTGGACAGCGCGTCGTCGAGATCGACGACGGCGGGCAGCGGCTCGTAGTCGATGTCGACCAGTTCGAGCGCGTCCTCGCCCTGGTACGGGTGCTCGGTCACGACCATGGCCACCGGGTCGCCGACGAAGCGAACCTTGCCGACGGCCAGTACTCGCCGCTTCATCTCGGCGTTCAGCAGCCCGGCCATCATCGGGTCGATCTGCGGCAGGTCCGCGAGGTCTTCTCCGGTGAACGCCCCGACCACACCTGGAGCGGCGAGCGCGGCACTCAGGTCGATCCGGCTGATCCGCGCGTGCGCGACCGGCGAGCGGACGAAGAAGACGTGGCAGGCACCGTCGAGCAGGTCATCCGTCACGTCCTCGGTGTAGACGCCGCCGGTCGTCAGGAACCGCGGGTCTTCGGTCCGCAGAACCCTCGTGCCAAGGATGCTCATCGGGCAGTGGCCTCCTCGATCGCTGCGCTAATCGGCCCTGACTGGCCGCTGCGGACGCACCCCGGCCATGATCGGCCGGCGGCCCGCAGGGTGACTCTACAGATCGCCCCGGATCTTTCAATCCGCTGGATCCCGATTGCCCGCTGGCGGCCTGGCCCGGCCAGGAATGTCCGGCAGGTACCAATCGTTGCACAGAAGGCGCCGGGCATTTCAGGCGCCAGCCCCCGTAGTGAGCGACCCGCAGGTCCGGTCCGCACGTCAGGCAGCTCGCGCCACGCGCCGTCGTGCGCAGGACAGACGAAAACCTGTTGGGAGGCCCTGACCGGCCTCGATAGGATCGAGCGCCGGCCGCTCACCTGATCAGATTGGATTCTTGTCATGTTTACGCGTGCGCTCAGGCGCCGCTTCCCTGTGCTGTCCAACCGCAACTTCCGGCTGCTGCTCGCCGACCGCTTTCTTGCGCCGATGGCGGCGGCCTTCTCTCTGGTCGGAGTTTCCTTCGCGGTACTCGCAGCGACCGGCTCGACCGCCGATCTCTCCTACGTCATCGCGGCGCAGGTCGCGCCCTCGCTGATCTTCCTGCTCGTCGGCGGTGTCATCGCGGACCGGATCGCGCCGCAACTCGTCATCGTCGCCGCGAACGTGATGATCGCGGTCGGTGAGGGCACCTTCGGGATCCTCGTGCTGGCAGGTCATCCGGCCCTGTGGGTGATGGTCTGCCTGGAGCTGCTGACCGGCACCGGAATGGCGCTGTTCTACCCGGCATCGACCGCGCTGCTGCCGAGGATCGTCCCGGCCGACCGGATGCAAGAGGCGAGCGCGATCAGCAGGCTCGGCATGAACGCCGCGATGATGGCTGGCGCCGCGCTGGCCGGCGCGTGCGTCGCGCTCTTCGGTGCCGGCTGGGCGCTCGCGGTCTGCGGCATCGGCATGCTCGGCACCGTGCCGCTGATGCTGGCAATCCGGGTGGCGCCGCTTGACCGGCCAGCCGGGGACCCGGGGTCCGTTCGGGACGCGGCGCCCGCGCACGACACGATTTGTGACCAGGACTCCGCGGTCGCGCAGCGCTCGTCCGTGACCAGCGTGTTCCGCGAACTGCGCGAGGGCTGGTCGGAGTTCCGGTCGCACACCTGGCTGTGGGCGACCGTGTTGCAGTTCACCGTGGTGCTCGCCGCCTGGTGCGGCGGGTGGCAGGTGCTCGGCCCGGCCGTCGCCAGGGCCCATCTCGGCGGCGCGGCGGCATGGGGCCTGATCTCGGCCGCGGACGCCCTGGGCCTCATCGCCGGCGGTCTGGTCGCGCTGCGCTGGATGCCGAGGCGGCCGATCCTGTACGTCGTGCTGATCGGCGGCGCGATCGCGATCGCGCCGCTGTCGCTGGCGATACCGCTGCCGCTGCCGCTGATCTGCCTGACCTCGTTCGGCCTTGGGGTGGCGATCGAGCTGATGGCGGTGCTCTGGACGGTCACGATGGCGGCCAACATTCCGGCCGACAAGCTGGCCAGGGTGTCGGCGTATGACGCGCTCGGGACCACCATGGGGATGCCGGCCGGCGCGCTCGTCGCCGGGCCGATCGCCGCCGGCATCGGCGTGCCGGCGACCGAGTATGCCGCCGCGGCGATCACGCTGATCGCGACCGCGCTCGTCCTGATCCCGCGCGACGTCCGCACCATGCGGTCAGCCGCGGCTGCCCCCGCGCAGGCTGCCGCGGATGCGCCGGTCGCGCCGTCACCGTCGGCCGAGCCGCTGGTCAGGGCTGCGCCGGAGGTGCCCGTCCTGGCGGCCGTCGGCAAGTAGCCGCTCCGGCGGCCCCGGCCGACCCGGCGTCGCGGCCGACCCGGCGTCCCCGGCCGACCCGGCGGCCCCGGGCCAATCGGCGGCCCACCCGGGGCGGCCGGTGACGGCCGACCGGGGCCAGGGTCGTCACGCGGCGAGCGAGGCCTCGCCGGTGAAGGCGGCCCACAGGGCGGTGTAGTGGCCGCCGGCCGCGATCAGCTCGTCGTGGGTGCCGATCTCGGTGATCCGGCCCGCGTGCAGCACGACGATCCGGTCGGCCCGGGCGGCGGTAGTCAGCCGGTGCGCGACCAGCAGCGTCGTCCGCGCTGCCGTGAGCTGCTCGGTGGCCCGGATCACGGCCGATTCGGCCGCCAGGTCCAGCGCGGCCGTGGCCTCGTCGAGCAGCAGGATCGCCGGACTGACCAGATAGGCGCGGGCGAGCGCGATCAGCTGGCGCTGCCCGGCCGACAGGTTGCGCCCGCGCTCGGCGACCTCGTGCCGGAACCCGCCAGGCAGCCGGGCGATCATCTCGGTAGCGCCTACCCCGCGCGCCGCCGCCTCGACCTCCGCGTCGGTGGCGTCCGGCTTGCCGTAGGCGATCGCATCACGCAGCGTCCCGGGGAACAGGTACGGCTCCTGCGGCACCACGCCAAGCTGCTGCCGGTAGGCGCTGAGGTCGTAGTCACGGACGTCCACGCCGTCGATCAGCACCTGGCCGGCCGTCACGTCGTAGAACCGGGCAACGAGCTTGACCAGCGTGGACTTACCCGCTCCGGTCTGGCCGACCAGGGCCACCGTCTCGCCGGGCGCGACGCGCAGACTGATCCCGGCGATCGCCTCCTGCCGCACGTCCTGGTAAGCGAAGTGCACGTCCACGAGCTCGATCTCGCCGCGCAGCCGCGCGGGCCGTACCGGGTGCTCGGCTGGGGGTGTGCTCGTCGGGGTGCGCAGCAGCCCGGAGATCCGGCGCAGCCCCACGGCCGCCTGCTGGTAGCCGTCGAAAACCTGCGACATCTGCTGCACCGGCGAGAACAGCATGTCGATGTAGAGCAGGTAGGCGATCAGGCCGCCCGCCGTGAGCAGCCCGCTGCGGACCTCGCCCGCGGCGACCAGCAGCACGATCGCGCCCGCGATCGTGGACAGGGCCTGCACGAACGGGAAGTACAAGGCGATATAACGCTGCGCCCGCAGCCGGGCGGCCAGGTAGGCGCTGCTGAGCCCGGAGAACCTGTCCTGGTTCACTTGCTCGCGCCGGTAGGCCTGAGCGACCCGGAGCCCGGCGACGTTCTCCTGCAGGTCCGCGTTGACCGCGCTGACCCTTTCCCGTGCCTCGGCGTAGGCCCGGGCTGACTTGGCGCGGAAGAGCAACGTCGCGGCAACCAGCACGGGCAGCACGCAGAGCAGGGCCAGCCCCAGCCGCACGTTGATCAGCAGCAGGGCGACCAGGACGCCGACGAAGGTCAGGCCGGAGTTGACCATCGTGATCAGCCCGGTCTGCAGGAACGTGGACATCGCGTCGATATCCGTGGTCATCCTGGTCATGATCCGGCCGGCCATCTCGCGCTCGTAGTAATCCAGCCCGAGCCGCTGCAGCTGCGCGAAGATCTTGATCCGCAGGGTGTAGAGCAGCCGCTCGCCATTCCGGCCGACGACGACGGTCTGCACGGCGTTCACGACCCAGTCGGCGAGCACGATCGCGAGCGCGGCGACGGAGATCAGCACGATCACGTGGAAGGCCCTGGCCTCGACTCCGTGGTCGATGCCGCCGCGCGTCAGCCACGGCAGCGCGATGCCGGCGATGGCGTCGAGCCCGTCGAGCAGCAGCCCGGCGACCAGCGCGACCGCGAACGGGCGCAGCAGCCTGCGCAGCGTGAAGTGCGGATCGGCGGAGCGGCTGAATGCCTGGTCGACGCCGGGCTGGTCGCTGGCCGGCGGCAGCGCGGCCACCCTGGCGAGCAGCTCGGGTGATGGCGGCACCCCGTCGAGCATCCCGGCGGGACCGCCGCCAAGTCCGGCCGCTGCGACCGTGCCTGCGCGACCTCGGCCGCCGCCAGGACCCGCGCCCCGGCCGATCGACGTGCTCGCCTGGCTGGCGAGCTGCCTGCTCGCCGGGTCGGCCTTCGCCCGACTGGGGCCGGGTTCGGCTGGCGCTGGCCAGAGGTCGGCGGTGACGGCGCCCGCGTTCTCGTAGTAGGCGAGCTCGCCCGCGTCGATCCCCTCGGCGTCGTCGCCGGGACCGGCCAGCAGCAGCCGGTACAGGGCGCAGCGCTCGGTCAGCTCGGCGTGGGTGCCAAGGTCGACCAGGCGGCCCTGGTCAAGGACCGCGATCGTGTCGGCGAGCTGCAAGGTCGAGCGCCGGTGCGCGATCAGCAGCGTGGTGCGCCCCGTCATGACGCGCCGCAGCGTCTCGTGGATCTGCGCCTCGACCTTCGGGTCGATGGCCGACGTGGCGTCGTCGAGCACCAGGATCGCCGGGTCGGTGATAAGCGCCCGGGCGAGCGCCACCCGCTGGCGCTGCCCGCCGGACAGCGTCAGCCCCTTCTCGCCGACGACCGTGTCGTAGCCCTGCGGCAGCGCGAGTATGAACTCCTCGGCCTCGGCGGCCCTGGCGGCGGCGACGATCTGCTCGTGCGTGGCGTCCGGCCGGCCGTAGCAGATGTTCGCCCGGATCGTGTCGGAGAACAGGAAGCTCTCCTCCATCACCAGGCCGATCGCGGCCCGCAGCGAGTCGTGGGTCAGGTCGCGGACGTCGTGCCCGCCGATCAGCACCGTGCCCCCGGTGACGTCGTAGAACCGGGGGAGCAGCAGCGAGATGGTCGACTTGCCCGACCCCGAGGTTCCGACGACCGCGACCGTCTCGCCCGGCCTGACCCGCAGCGACAGCCCGCGCAGCACGGGATCGGACGGCAGGTAGCCGAAGCTGACGTCGTCAAGCTCGACCTCGCGGGCACCGGGCGGCAAGGTGATCGCATCCGGCTTCTCGGTCAGCACCGGCCGGGAGTCGATGACCTCGTAGACCCGGATCACGCTTGCCCGCGCTTCCTGGCCCACGGTGATGAGAGCTGATAGCGACCGGACCGGGCCGACGAGCTGCGCGATGTAGGACGAGAACGCGAGAAACGTCCCGAGGCTGATCTCGCCGCGGATCGCCAGCCAGCCGCCGAAAGCCAGCACGCCGACCTGGCCGAGCGCGGGCACGGCCTGGAGCGTGGGGTTGTACCTCGCCATCAGCCGGACCGCCCGGACCCGGGCGGCGTAGAGCAGCCGGCTCGCGCCCTCCAGCCGGTCGATCTCCTGCCCCTCCTGGCCGAAGCCCTTGACTACCCGTACGCCCGTGACGGCTCCGTCCACCACGCCCGCCACGTTCGCGGCATGCTGCTGCGCGTCCCAGCTGGCGGGGAAAAGCTTGTTACGCGAGACAATCGAAATGGCGAGCAGAGCAGGTCCCACGGCCAGTGCGACAAGGGTCAGCAATGGCGACAGTATGGCCATCACGGCGATGGAAAGGACGAAGAGCAGCGCATTGCCGAGCATGAACGGGACGAGCGCGAGCAGGCTCTGGACCATATTCACGTCGGAAATAGAGCGGCTGACGATCTGACCGGTATGCAGCTGATCCTGCCGGGCGCCGTCCAGCCGGGAGAGCGCGGCGAACATCTCGGTGCGCATGTCGTGCTGCACGTCCAGCGACAGGCGGCCGCCGAGATAGCGCCGGGTGAAGACGCCGGCGAAGTTCAGGACCGCCGCCACGACCAGGGCACTCGCACCGATCCAGATTGGCTGGCGATGGGCCAGGATCGCGTTGTTGACGATGTCCCGCTGGATCAGCGGGATGATGACCGCCACCACGGTGGCCAGCAGCGATCCGCCCAGGGCGAGCATGACCAGGCGCGGATAGCGCCAGCAGTATCCGGTCAGCCGTCGCAGCCAGCGCTGGGGCGGGTCGGCCGCTGACGTCATTCGCGCTCCTTCCTGGCGGGCCAACCCGGCCCGCCATCCTCGTTCGTTAGCCTAACAAAGTGCTCGGACTGGCCTGGCTCGGCAGGCTACAGGGGAGCACTTAACCTTCCCTTGACCTTTTGCCGATGCGCGGCTAATCTCCGTCAGAGGACAGGGGGCGGTAATACTTTAGGCTTATTCGGACTTTCATGGAATAACCAGATTGGTACCTTGACGTCCGCTTGACTACCTACCTCCGTACCTGGTAGTCGATTTGCGCGCACCGTCGCTGAGCGGCTCCCGCACCAGGCTCAGCTCCGATAGCAGGAAACTATTCGCATGCCCTCGTGCGGATTGCGAACCATGCCAGAAAATTCACGAAGCAATTCTGTTCATCATGCTGTCGGCTATCACCCGCCGGGTGCGGGCGGGCTGGCCCGGGAGGCCGCGCCCGAACCGCCGGCGTCCCTGATTCCCGGCCTGCCACAGGACATCAGGGCGAGCGTTGCCTGGCTCTCGGGCGGCAACGTCGGCCAGGTCGCCAGCTTCGGTCCGGTGCTCGCGACGCACCAGCCCCGGCGGCGGCTGCGCAGGTCGACCATGACTCCGGCGCTGAGCAGGGCCGATCGCGCCGTAATCGGCATCCTGGCTGCGGGCTGGCTCGCCAGCCTGGTCTTCTTCTGGTCCTGGTGGCTGAGCCCGGTGCACTATCTCGGCCTGTTCGGCCTGGTGGTGAACAGCGTAGTGCTGGCGTACGTGTCCTGTTTTCCCGCGCTCTTCGTGGCCGGGGCGAGCATGCTCCGCAAGGTCGGCCCCTGGGTACGGGTGCCCGGCGTGCGAGTCGCGTTCGTCGTCACCCGGTCACCCAGCGAGTCCTGGGAGATAGCGCGCTCGACTCTCGTGGCGATGCTCGCCCAGGACTATCCGCGCGACTACGACGTCTGGCTGTGCGACGAGCGGCCAGGCGCAGAGATCTTGTCCTGGTGCCGCCGAAACGGGGTCCGTGTGTCCACCAGGGACGGAGTGCGGGACTATCACCGCCGTCAGTGGCCACGCCGGACCCGGTGCAAGGAAGGAAACCTCGCGTACTTCTACGACCACTGGGGCTACTGGCAGTACGACGCGGTTGCCCAGCTCGACTGCGATCACCGGCCCGCGCCGACCTACCTCGCCGAGATGATGCGGCCATTCGCCGATCCCGCGGTGGGCTACGTCGCGGCGCCTAGTGTCTGCGACACCAATGCCGGTGCGTCGTGGGCGGCACGCGGGCGCGTCTACCGTGAGGCGACCTTCCACGGTCCGTTCCAGCTCGGGCACAGCAACGGCCTCGGCCCGCTGTGCATCGGCTCGCACTACGCAGTGCGGACCGCTGCCCTGCGCGATATCGGCGGAATCGGCCCTGAGCTCGCCGAGGACTTCTCCACCACGTTCCTGCTCAACGTCGCGGGCTGGCAGGGGGTCTTCGCCATCGACGCCCAGGCGCACGGCGACGGGCCCGAGACCTTCACCGCCATGACGGTCCAGGAATATCAGTGGTCGCGCAGCCTCACGACCATCCTCAGCGGGCTGCTGCCGCGCAACATCTCCCGGCTTCCGTGGCGGCTGCGGATGCGGTTCCTTTATGCCCTCACGTACTACTTCCTGCTCGCCGGCATCACGCTGGCCGGGTTCACGCTCGCGCCGGTCGCCGCGGTGACCGGGGTGCCGTGGATCAGCGTGGGCTACGTCGACTTCCTGGCGCACTGGTGGCTGATCCCGGTCTGGCTGATCGTGATGATCGCGCTGCTGCGCCGGCGCGGGCTGCTGCGCCCGCCGACGGCGCCGGTACTCAGCTGGGAGAGCTGGCTGTACGGGCTGACCCGCTGGCCATACGTGGCCTGGGGCATCGCCGGGGCCATTCGGCAGCGGCTGCGGCCCAGGCACGTCACCTTTCAGGTCACGCCGAAACGGGAACAGGGCGCCAGGCCACTGGCCGCCCGGACGATGCTGCCGTACGTCGCCATCAGCGTCGGGTCCGCGGTGGCGGCCGTCTTCGGCGAGCGGCACACGACGGCGGCCGGCTATGTCCTGCTGTGCCTGCTGGCCGCGATTCTGTACGCGATCGTCGTGCTGGCAGTCCCAGCGCTGCACGTGGCAGAGATGTCGGCCAGGACGGGCCTGTCGAAAATCTCGGCGCTTCGCCTGACGGCCCGCGGCCCGGCGGCTCTGGCCGTTGTCACCGTGGCCGTGGTCGCCGTGGCGATCGCAAGCTTTCCCGCCTACGCGGCTCCGCTCCTGAGCGGATAGCGGGCGTGCTACAAGAAAGGAGCGACGGCATGCGCATGACCGTCATCGGGACCGGCTATCTGGGGGTTGTTCACGCGGCATGCATGGCCGACATCGGTCATGACGTGCTCGGTATCGACACCGATCCGCAGAAGGTAGCCCTGCTCATGCAGGGCCACCCGCCGTTCTACGAGCCGGGCCTGGACGAGCTGCTCAGGTCGTCCGTGGCGAGCGGAAGACTCCGCTTCGCGACCTCGCTCGCGCAGGCCGCTGACTTCGCCGACTTGCATTTCATCTGCGTGGGGACGCCGCAGCGTCCCGGATCGCAGCATCTCGAACTGAGCGGGGTGCACGCGGTCGTCGACGGCCTGGTGCCGCTGCTGCGGCGCGACAGCCTGATCGTGGGCAAGTCGACGGTGCCGGTCGGGACCGCCGCCGCGATCGGGTGCCGAATCGCCGGGCTGGCTCCGCCTGGCATCGGGGTCGGCATCGCCTGGAATCCGGAGTTCCTGCGCGAGGGCAGGGCCGTCCAGGACACCCTGGCGCCCGATCGCATCGTGGTCGGCACCGAGTCGGTCGCGGCTGCCGAACTGCTGCGGATCGCCTACCAGCCGATGCTCACGGCCGGACTGCCGTTCATCGCCACCGACCTCAGCACAGCCGAACTGGTGAAGATCTCCGCCAATGCCTTTCTAGCCACGAAGATCTCGTTCATCAACGCGGTCGCCGACGTCTGCGAGGCAGCGGGCGGCGACATCAGCACGCTGACCGAGGCGCTCGGCCATGACAGCCGGATCGGCCAGTCGTACCTGTCAGCCGGGATCGGCTTCGGCGGCAGCTGCCTGGCCAAGGACCTGCGGGCCTTCGTCGCCCGTGCCGACGAGCTAGGCGCCGGCGACTCCGTCGGGCTGCTGCGCGAGGTCGACGAGTACAACCTCCGGCGGCGCAGCCGGGCCGTGGAGATCACCGCGGACGTGCTCGGCGGCTCGCTCTGGGAGCAGAACGTGGCCGTGCTCGGCGCGGCGTTCAAGCCAGACACCGACGACGTCCGCGACTCCCCGGCGCTGCACGTCGCAGCGGCGATGCACGAGCTTGGCGCCAGGGTCCGGGTGCACGACCCAAAGGCGAACGAGAACGCCAGGGTGGCGCATCCGAGCCTGGACTACGCGCCAACCGCGGAAAAGGCCTGCGAGGCGGCGGACGTCGTGCTGCACCTGACCGAGTGGCGGCAGTACCGCGACATCGACCCGGCGGCGCTCGGCGCCATCGTGCGCCAGCGGCGGATGGTCGACGGCCGGAACAGCCTGCCCGTCCAGCGCTGGCTGGATGCCGGGTGGACCGTCCGAGGGCTCGGGCGAGCCACGTTCTGACCGGCTGGGTGAGCGCCTGCCCGGCTGTGGGGCGCCTAGCCTGCTCCGATATTCGGCGCCGTCTTCGACAGCGACCTTCCCGAGTAGTCGGTGCTTCCCGGGTCCACCCCGAACTTGCTCAGGTCGATACCCGCTCCCAGCACGGGCGATCCTGGCCGGGGCACGAAGCCGACTCCGTTGCCGGGCGCGGTCGCGGTCGGGTTCGTCAGGCCGAGAACGGGCCCGGTCAGGCGGGGATCGGCCGCGATGCCCGCCGCGGCAGCGTGCGCGAGTTCCTGGCCAGTGGCTGCTCGCCAGGCTCGCAGCGATCCGTACTCAGTGCCCCCGCCCCAGCGGACCAGCCAGCCCGATCCTGTCGTGAAGTAGTCGTTGCCCTGGAGCAGCGCGTCGGAGGTACCCAGCGGGTGCGTCGCGACGACGATCGGGCCCGGGTCGGTCGTCAGGAAGATGTTGTTGCGCACCGCGACGTAACGGACGCGGCCGATCCACAGCGCCGGGTGGCCAGGCGCGCGGCCCACGACCACGGTGTTCTGGTAGACGGCCGTCGCGGAGACGCGGCCGGCGACGATGATCCCGGCCGCGTCGATGGTCCGCCCGGCGTCGCCGCTGCTGATGTTGAAGCGCACGACGTTCCTGGTATTCGACGTGGTCCCCGGGGCGTAGACCTGGTATCCCGCACCCGCGTTGCCGTAGCTGAGGTTGTACTGCAGGATCGAGTCCGAGGTGTTCTGGTCGAAACCGAAGCCGCCGCCGTCGCGCTGGGTGGCGGTCTGGTTGTGATACGACAGGCTGTGCTCGATGACCACGCCGGTCGAGTCGTACGCCCAGATCCCGATCGGCCCCTCGTGCGGCGCCCCGTTCGCTCCGCCGTTGTCGTGCGCAGTCGACCTGGTGACGAGGGCATTGCTGACGCTGCCGAGCACGATCCCGTTGCCGGTGTTGGAGTGGTGGTCCGCCGGGTCGCCGCGGTTTCCGAACACCTCCACGTCGGCGATGCGGAGCCGGGAATGGGCGTAGGACGGCGCGGTGGCATCGAAGCGGGGCCCGTAGCTTGAGATTCCGGATCTGATGTTCGCGTGCAGGACGCAGTTGCTGATCGAGACATCACCGAAGCCCGCGCTCGGGTGCACGGCGCCGATCGAGATGCCGTTGTCGAATCCGCTGACGTCCAGGCCCTCGATCACGATGTGCCGCTCCTGGTGACCGGCCGGGCGGTCGCTGAAGAGCTGGACGCCGGCTGAGCCCCGCCGTGCCGGACGCCCGCCGGTCAGGATCAGGTTGGCGATGACGACGCCGGAGGTGTCGACCACGACGATGGCGGAGCCGCCGGTACCGGCGATGACGGCCCGCCCCTTGCCGTACGAGCCGATCCGGATCGGATTGTGCGGACTGCCGCCGTCCCTGGTACCGAGCCGCAGGTGGCCGGTGAACCGGTGGCCACCCTGGAACAGCAACCGGTTACCTGGGCGAAGGTTCGCCTCGCTGGCCCTGTGCAAGGTCCGCCAGGCGGTCTGCGGGGTGAGGCCATCGGCCGAGTCGTGACCCGACGGGCTGACGTAGTAGGTGCCGGTCGGGTGCGAGAAGAAGGAGATGCACCCCGGGAGCAGCGCTACTGCGGCCAGCGCCACGACTGTGATCGCGGCACCCGGCCGGCCGAACGAGCTGATCGAGCGGTACCAACGCATGGCTCTCAGCCAAGGCTAGCCGATGCTCCCGGACGGCCATGCCTGCGGCTGGAGAGCGGTCAGAGCGACTTCTCGATGGTCGGGATCGGGCCGGCGGTGCACACGGTGGCCGGGGCGTTGTTCGTCATCTTGCAGATCGAGGCCGTGATGTAGTTGGCGGCGCCGGTGATGTTGATGGCGACCGGGTCCGTCGGGTTCTTGAGCTTGCTGGCGATCTGCGACCAGGTCAGGCCCGCGAGCACC
>DASWAA010000456.1:0-15538 GCA_036391385.1 Streptosporangiaceae bacterium | reverse complement strand
GGCGGTGCGCGATGACCGCCGCCCGCAAGCGGTCAGCGCCGGTCCTGCGCCGTCCTGGCCAGCCCACCGCCGGCCAGCGCCGGGTCGGGTACGCGGCGATCTCGGCCCTGCTCCGCTATCCCGACGAGGCACTCACCGGTGACCTGCCGCTGATCGAGCAGGCGGTCGCCGACCTACCGGCGGCCGTCCGGGATCAGCTTCTCCCGTTCATGGCCTGGCTGGAGCGGACGCCGCTGCTCGACGCGCAGGCCGGATACGTCGCGACATTCGACCTGCGCCGCAGGTGCTGCCTGTACCTGAGCTATTACCTCAACGGCGACACCCGCCGCCGCGGCGAGGCGCTGTGGCGATTCAAGGACGCATGCCGCGGCGCTGGATTCCGGGTGCGTGACGGTGAGCTGCCCGACTACCTGCCGCTGCTGCTCGAGCTCGCGGCGTCAGGCGGCGAGCGCGAGGCGATCGCGCTGATCCAGGAGCACCGGGCCGGGATCGAGCTGCTCTTGCAGGCGCTGGAGCGGGCCGGCTCGTCCTACGCGCACCTGATCAGCGCCCTCCAGGTCCTGCTGCCTGCCGCCATCCCCGGTACGGCGGCGAGCATGGCACGGCTGGCGGCCGCCGGGCCGCCGGCCGAGCTTGTCGGCATCGAAACCCCGGCCGCACTCGGCCCTTATGAGCCCGCCATTGCGGGCCCGGAAGGAAGCGGCCGGCGATGAGCACTTTCCTGTGGATTGTCTTTCCTTATATCTGCCTCACGTCGTTCGTCCTCGGTCACGTGTGGCGGTTCCGGTACGACAAGTTCGGCTGGACCAGCAGGTCCTCGGAGATCTACGAGAAGCGGATCCTGGCCTGGGCCTCCCCGCTGTTCCACTTCGGCATCCTCGGCGTCCTGGCCGGTCATCTCGTCGGCCTGCTCGTGCCCCAGTCCTGGACATCCGCCTTGGGGGTCTCCGAGCACACCTACCACCTGGTCGCCGTGAGCATCGGATCGCTGGCCGGGCTCGCGACGATCGTCGGCCTGGCCCTGCTGATCTACCGGAGGCGGACGACGCCCGCGGTCTTCCGGGTCACCTCGGTCGTGGACAAGGCCATGTATCCGCTGCTCGGCGCCGTGATCCTGCTCGGCCTGGTCAACACCATCGGCGTCGGCCTGTTTGGCATGGGCGGTTATACCGGCGGCTACAACTACCGGAACACGGTGGCCGTGTGGTTCCGCGACGTGCTGACCTTCCACCCGGGCACGGCGCAGATGGCGGGGGCGCCGTGGAGCTTCCAGGTGCACGCGGTACTGGCCTTCCTGCTCCTGGCGGTCTGGCCGTTCACCCGGCTGGTGCACGTCCTGGCCGCACCGGTGGGCTATCTCTTCCGCCCGTACATCATCTACCGGACCCGCGAGTCGCTGGGCGCCGCGCGGTCGCCGAGACGCGGCTGGGAGCGCCCCGACCAGCGGACGGGCGGTTCGCCCGCCCGATCCCGGCGCTGACCAGGGCATGCCATCAGCGATGGACGCGCCGATCGGGATCGGGATCGGCCGGGCGCGGAGTCCAGATCCCGATCCGGTCGTGGCCTGGAGCAAGCGGGCAGCCTGGCACCGCCGTACCGCGCTGCTGCCGCTTGGCTACCTGGCAGCGGCGGTAGTCACCGGCGTACTGGCGCTGGCCGGAGTCCGGGCTGGCTGGCTCCTGCTGCACCTGCTGCTGCTCGGCGCGGTCACTAACGCGATCGTGGTGTGGAGCGCGCACTTCACCGCGACGATCCTGCGGGCCCCGGCGGCGCAGCGGCGGCTGCCGGAAGCGGCCAGGCTGGCGGCGCTCAACGCCGGCGTCGTCGCCGTGCTCGCAGGCGGGAGCGCGGGGCCGGCCTGGCTCGGCGTCGCGGGCGCGGGGGTCGTGTTCGCCGCTATCACCGCTCACCTGGCCGCGCTGGCCGCGCTCGCTCGCCGGGCGCTGCCCGCCAGGTTCGTCGTGGTCGTCTGGTATTACCTGGCCGCCGGGATCGCGCTGCTGACCGGGATCCCGGCCGGCGCCTGGATGCTGACCGTGCCCGACCACCAGCGCGCCCGCATCCTGCTCTTCCATGCTCAGGTCAACGTGCTCGGCTGGGTAACGCTCACGGTGCTAGGCACGCTGGTGACGCTCTGGCCGACGGTGCTGCGGGCTCAGGTCGCCCAGGGAGCCACCAGGGACGCCCGGCGCGGCCTGATCGCCTGCTCGGCTGGCCTGCTGCTGCTGGCCTCGGGTGCCGCCCTGTGGCTGCGGCCGCTGATCGCGCTCGGCCTGGCCGGGTTCGCCGCGGGCGTGGCGGTCTCGCTGCGCCCCGCGGTGACGGCGCTTCGGCAGCGGCCGCCGGTAACGTTCGCCGGCCTGTCGATGGCCGCAGGCTCCTGCTGGCTGCTGGTGACGCTCGGCTGGGATGCCTGGGCGCTGCTGTCCGCCCCCGGTCCGGCGGCCGCGGCGGATCACTTCGACCTGCTCGCCGTGGCGCTGGCGGTCGGCTTCGCCAGTCAGGTCATGATGGGCGCGCTGAGCTACCTGCTGCCGATGGCGCTCGGAGGCGGACCCGCGATGGTGCGCCAGAACGCGCAGGGCCTGAACAGGTGTCCGCGGCTGCGGCTAGCGGCCGTCAATCTCGGCCTGGTCACGCTGCTCTGGGTGCCCGTGCCGGCGGTCCGGGCCGGCGGTGCGCTGCTGGCCGCGGCGGGCGCGGCGATGTTCGTCGCCCCGGCCGCAATACTGGCCGTGCGATCTCGCCGTCCCGCCAGCGATCGGAGGACCCCGCTGGCTGACTCACAGGAGAACAGAGTGCACAGTGAGTAGGTCCACCACGGCAGGGACGAGGCGAATCGTATTGGTGCCGGCATCAGCGCAGACGGGCCGGCGGCAGCTCGCCGGACCGGACGCGATGCCGGTGTCCGAGGCCGTCGCTGTCATCCTGGCCGGGGTCGAGCCGCTCCCTGCCGGGCCGGTGCGGCTCGCGAGCGCGGCCGGGCATGTCCTCGCCGAGTCCATTACCGCCAGGGAGAACGTGCCCCGGTTCGCGAACTCCGCGATGGATGGCTACGCGGTCCGGGCCGCTGACACGGCGAGCGCCCCGGTCCGGCTGGACGTGGTCGGGACGATCCCGGCAGGCGATTACCCCAGGTGCGCCGTTCCTCCTGGCGGGGCGGCCAGGATCATGACCGGAGCGCCGCTGCCCGATGGCGCGGACGCCGTCTGCATGGTGGAGCGGACCACGGTCACGGGGGACGGGCGCGGCGTGGTGATCGGTCAGGTGATCGCGCCCGGAGCCAATGTCCGGATGCCCGGCGAGGACATCGAGGCAGGCAGCGTCGTGTTCGACGCGGGCACTTTGCTCGGCCCAGCGCACATCGGCGTCCTGGCCAGCCTCGGCATAGACGCCGTGATCGCGCGCCGCCGCCCGGCCGTCGGCGTGCTGTCGACCGGCGACGAGCTAGCCGAGGACGGCTCGGCCCCGGGCCCGGGCCAGATCCGTGATGCCAACCGGCCGGCGCTGCTGGCCCAGGTCGCCGCCGACGGGCTGGCCGCCGCGGATCTCGGCATCGTGTCCGACGACGAGGCGGCACTGGCCGCCTGCCTGCTCGATGCCTCGCGGCGGTGCGACGTGATCATCGCGACCGGCGGGGTCAGCGTGGGCGATCACGATCTGCTGAAGGCGGTCATGGCCCGGCTTGGCGGCACGTCGATGCGCACGCTGGATGTCGCGATCAGGCCAGGCAGGCACCTCGCGGTCGCGCGCGTCGGGAACGGCGGGGCTGACGGCGGCGCAGACGGCGGCGCGTTGGTCTTCGGCCTGCCAGGCAACCCGGTCGCGGCACTAGTGGGCTACGAGATCTTCGTGCGGCCGGCGCTGCGGGCGATGGCCGGCCACCGGGCGCTGAGCCGCCCCCGGCTGTCCGCGGTTGCCGAGGTCACCCTGGCAAGGAAGCCCGGGCCGAAGCTGCACCTGGTGCGCGTCCGGGCCAGCCGCGATGCGGACGGGAGCCTGCGGGTCCGTCCTTCTGGCGGCCAGGATTCGCACCAGCTCCGCGCGATGGCAGCCGCGAACGCGCTAGCCCTGCTGCCTGACGGGCCTGGCGTGCGAGCCGGCGAGCGGGTCGAGATCCTGCTGCTGGACGCCAGCGAGATCTAGGCTCCCGACCGGTATAAGAGACTGGTACGTGCGGGCAGCACCGCGGTCAGGAGCACTTCAGATGGAGATACCGAAGCCCAGCGAGGAAGACCGGCAGTTCTTCGCCTCGCTCATCCCCGATGATCCGGCGGTCGAGATCAAGCCGATGTTCGGCAACCTTGGCGCGTTCGTCAACGGGAACATGTTCGCCGGGCTGTTCGGCCCTGACGTCGGCGTCCGGCTCGACGATCCCGGTCGCGCGGAACTGGCGTCCGTCGAGGGCTCGGGTCCCTTTGGCCCGGCGGGGCGCCCCATGGGCGGCTATCTCGCGCTGCCGGCCGCGTGGCGGGCGACCCCGGAGCTAGCCGCGACCTGGGTCGAGCGGAGTCTCTCGCATGTCCGGTCACTGCCGCCCAAGGTAAGGAAACCGAGGTCCGCGAAGAAGCGGTAACCCTCGGCAGAGCTCAGACCGGCGGCGGACGGCTCTGCCGGCCACCGCCGGGCGGTGCCGGAGTACTTCTCGGCGGGGCCGCGGGGCCGATAACCTACGTTCAGGCGCAAAGCAGGACGGAGCCGGCCGAGATGTCGAAGCAGGGACGCCCCAGCATGTCCGCTCAGGACAAGCTGCTGATGGAGAAGCTGCGCCTGGCCAAGGACGGCAGTCCGGGGACGGCGACGATACTGGCGCTCGGCACCGGCGGCCAGCGCACGGCCACGATCAGGGTCCAGCCCGACAGCGGCGACATGTTCGAGACGACCATCGACCTGCTCAAGGGTCACCTCGAGGTCGGTCAGAGCGTCCGGGTCAAGTTCAACCCGGCCCACCATTCCAAGGTCGTGCTGCTCAACACCTCGTCGGCGGGCGGCTTGTGGCACGTTCCGACACACTGCCCCGACTGCGGTGGTCCCGTCGACGTGGCCGTAGCCTCGGTGGCCGCCCATCCGGTGTGCTCCTACTGCCAGCACGCCATCCCGTGTGATCCAGCCTGAGGACTGGACCAGGTCCGCTGGTCAGGTCGCTCACTCCAGCGGTCCTGGGTAGGCTGCCTCGGCCCGCGCCGCCAGGACGGCGATCCTGCGCCGTACCACGATCGTCACGGTCACGATGACCACGATGGCCACGCCCGCGATCACCAGGCTGATCGCGCCAGAATCGCGCTGCAGCGCGGCGCCAGCGAGGTAGGCGCCGAAGGTGAAGGCGCCGGCCCAGAGGATTCCGCCGGACGCGTTGGCGACCACGAACCGGCGCCAGCGCATCTTGCTGACGCCCGCCAGGAACGCGGCATAGGTGCGCAGCACCGAGACGAACCGGCCGAAGAACACCACCTTCGCGCCGTGCCGGTCGAACAGGTACCTGGCGATCTTCAGCTTCCGCTCGTCGATCGGATGCACCCGGCGCCAGTGCCCGGCCCAGACCCGCACGCCACGGCGCTGGATGGACCGGACCAGCCGGTACCCGCCCTCGTCGCCGATCCAGTAGCCGATGTTGTCGCCGACGATCGCGGCCGCCGAGGCGACCGCGAAGATCAGCCACGGCGACAGCCGGTGGGTATGCCCAGCGTAGACGGCGGCGACGATCAGAGCGGTCTCTCCTGGCAGGGGTATGCCCAGGCTCTCCGCGCCCACCAGGGCGAAGACGGCCAGGTAGCCGAACGAGGAGATCAGGTGGCTGATCGTCACCGATCAGCCACCTGCGCACCTGCGTCCCCGTCTAGTGCGCGACGCCCTGTTCGCCCTGGTGATGTGACACACGCTCCAAACGATAGGGTAACCATGCGCTCAGCAGCCTTCCCGAGCCGCTAGCATGCGTGCCGAGCCGCTTACAGCATTCCCGGAGGACACGTGTCGTACCTGCAGGCCGTCGTCATCGCCCTGATCCAGGGCGTAACCGAGCTGTTCCCGGTCTCAAGCCTCGGTCACTCCGTGCTGGTGCCGGCCTGGCTCGGCGGGTCCTGGCAGACCATGGTTACCCAGTCCTCGCAGCAGAGCAGCGAGAGTTCCTTCTACCTCGCCTACATCGTCGCCCTGCACTGCGCGACGGCACTGGCGCTGATGTGGTTCTTCCGCGCCGACTGGGTCAGGCTCATCCGGGGGTTCTTCCGCAGCCTGGGGCGCAGCCTGCGGCAGCGGCGGCTGTCCGTCACGGACAAGGACGAGCGGCTCGCCTGGATGATCATCTTCGCGACCATCCCGGTCGGCCTCACCGGCGTCCTCCTCGAGCACACCTTCCGCACCGTGTTCGCCAAGCCGGCGGCCGCGGCAATCCTGCTGTTCGTCAACGGGCTGGTGCTGGCGGGCGCTGAGGCGATGCGCCGCGTGAAGATCAGGCGCGGTGGCGAGGTGGCTGGCGCTTCCGCGGTCTCAGTTCCCAGCCCCGCCCCGGCGATGTCGGTCGGCGGCCCAGCGCTGGCGGCAGCGGCCGCCGTGCCGGGGTCTCAGGCACAGCCTGCTCGACCGCACTCGCACCGCAAGAGCGCGGGCGGCCGGGCACGTGACGAGATCGACGCCGCCGAGCAGTCGGACGAGCGCATCGCCGGGCTGTCCTATGGCGACGGCATCATCATCGGGACGTTCCAGATCGCGGCCCTGCTCGCAGGCATCAGCCGCTCCGGCATCGCCATGGCTGGCGGGCTGTGGCGCGGGCTTGACCACGAGGACGCCGCGCGGTTCGCATTCCTGCTCGCCACCCCCGTCATCCTGGCCGCCGGGGTGCTCAAGGTGCCGTCGCTGCTCGGGTCGGCCGGAGCCCACATCCACGGTCAGGTCGTGGTCGGGGTCATCGTCACCGCCATCAGTGCCTACCTGTCGGTGCGGTTCCTCGTGCGCTATTTCCAGACCCGCACCCTGACCCCGTTCGCCATTTACTGCCTCGTCTTCGGCGCCGCGAGCGTTGTCCACTTCGCCTTCTGAATCCCCCGCAGGGCTCCGATTCGCGCAGGTACCGTGCGGCCGGGCTGGTTCGATCTAGCGGAGTTACAGATTCCGTCATGGGGAAGCATGTTCTGCTGCCGAAGCGCTTCCGCGATAGGCCGCCGGGTACCTGATTGTGCGACAGTTAAACGCCTCATCAGGGGTGAGGCTCGTCGCGGATACGGGGTTCGGTTGTGCATCGAGATGACGTGCGTTCAGCATGCTGGGCCGGGCCGCCGGCCGCCATTGTCGCGGCACTAGCTCTGGCAGCGACCGGGTGCTCGGCCGCGACCGCGACCGCTACCGGCGCCGAGCGGGTGAGAGTCGCGCCGCTGGGCCTCACGATCGCGCCCGCCAGCGGGTCACGCGATGTGAGGCCCGGTACGCCAGTCGTGGTCAGCGCACGCTCCGGCCGCCTCAGTGCCGTCGTGGTAGGTTCCGCGGGCCATCCGGTCGCCGGCCATCTGAGCGATGGCGGCACGATCTGGCAGAGCCAGGCTCCGCTGGTACCGTCCCGGACCTACCGGGTCGTCGCGACCGCTGTCGGCGCGCATGGCAAGCAGGTCACGGCGACAAGCTCCTTCCGTACCCTGACCCCGCGCCGTACCCTCCAGGCCACCCTCATGGTGGCCGACCATCAGCAGTACGGCATCGGGATGCCGATCGCCCTTACCTTCAGCCGGCCAGTCACGCACCGGGCGGCCGTGGAGCGTGCACTCAGCATCACGACGTCCAGGCCGGTCGTCGGTGCCTGGTACTGGGACGGGAACCAGACCGTGGAGTTCCGGCCGAGGTCGTACTGGTCTCCCGGTACCAAGGTGAGCCTCACCGCGCACCTGACCGGCGTCGAGGCGGCGAAGGGCGTCTACGGTACTCATGACCTGCACGCCGCCTTCAGCATCGGGCCGTCGCTGATCGCCAGGGTCAGTACGGTCACGCACTACATGGACATCTACTACAAGGGCCGGCTGTTCGGTCACTGGCCGATCAGCACGGGCCGCCCGGGCGACGACACGCCGAACGGGAAGTACCTGACCATCGAGAAGGGCAACCCGACCTTCATGAAGGGTCCCGGGTACGCGATCTGGGTGCCCTGGGCCGTCAGATTCACCTGGACTGGCGACTACATCCACGACGCCTACTGGTCGGTGTGGGCACAGGGCTCGATCAACGTCAGTCATGGCTGCGTGAACACGTCGCCGGCGCACGCCGAGACGTACTACAAGCTCGAGGAGCCAGGAGACCCGGTCATCGTGACCGGCAGCCCGCGGCCCGGCACCTGGGACAACGGCTGGACCGAGTGGTTCTTGTCGTGGCGGCAGCTGATGCGGGGAAGCGCGCTGCACGACGCTGTCGTGGCCGGGCCGGCCGGCAGCGTCTTCGTCGCCGCCGCCGCGATGCTGCCGCCTGCCGTCACCGGACCGCGCGGGCACGCGATCGGGTGAGGCGGCTCCTGGCCCCGGCGACGCGATCGTGGCGGACCCGGAGCCGGATGGGCGCCAGTGGCGCGAACGGGAAAAGCGATATATCGTGAGTCTGCGAACGTAGGCGATCCCGGGAGTCACCATGTCGGCACCAAGTCGCAACGATGAGTCGAGCCTGACCAGGCGCGATGAGCTGACCGTCTCCGGCGGCGCGCTGGCCGAGGCGCCGTGGGGCGTCGCCGGCGCGGCCGGAGCGGTAGTGACTGGCGCTGATCTCCTGCTGCATCTAACCGGCGGGCACCTGGGCCTGGGCAGCTCCCTGGCGGCGGGCACCGTGGCAGCCTTCGCGGTGGCGGGAGGCGGCGTGGTCGTCCGTAAGCGGGCTGGCCGCGCGGCGCGCTGGGCCCGCAGCAACCCGTGGCGCTTTGCCGTGCTGCCGGGGGCCGCCGCGGCGGTGGTCGTGTTCGTGCTGTCGATGGTCCTGGGCAGCGGCGCCCTGCTCGGCAGTGCCTTCACCGCCGCCTGGCACGGTGCCGTTGCCTTCGGCCTGACCGGCGTGGCGGGCGTGGTGGCCGGGTCGGTACGCCGCGAGCCTGGCCGGTCACGCGGCTAATGCGACTGCCGCGGTCACGAGGCCGGGCCGGCCCACCTCTGGCTGTACTCCCATAGCTCGGCGGCAAGACCGGGCGTTGCCACCGTGCTCGGCTCGGCCTGCTCGCTGTGGTCGTAGTACTTGCCCGACTCCGTCGCGAGCGCGGGCGAGGTCGCGCAGTACAGCGACGTCCGCGCGCCCTGCTCGATGGTCAGCATCCTCCTGGTCATGATCTGCCTGGCCGGCCACGGCACGCGCCGCCAGATCTGGGAGGCGACCACTCCAGGGTGCAGCGCATAAGTGGTCACCCCGCTGCCGTCGAGCCGGCGGGCCAGTTCTTGGGTGAACAGCACGTTGCTGAGCTTGGAGACCGCGTACTCCGGCAGTCCGGTGATGCTCTTCGTGCGATGACGCAACGCCTCGAGGTTGATGCCCCTGGCCTGGTAATGGGCGTCGCTGGCGACGTTCACGATCCGGGCTGTGCCGGTCTCGCGCAGCACCGGCAGCAGCGCCTGGGTGAGCGCGAAATGCCCTAGGTGGTTGACGCCGAAATGGAGCTCGAAGCCGTCCGCTGTCAGGCCGCGCTGACCGCCCACGCCCGCGTTGTTGATCAGCACGTGCAGCGGCTCGCCGAGCGCGAGGAACTCCGCGGCGCCGCGCCGGACGCTCGCCAGGTCGGCCAGGTCCAGCCGCAGGAAGCTGACCTGGCCGGCGCCGGCTGCCGCCGTGATCGCCTCGGCTGCCGCCTCGCCCTTAGCCTGCGACCGGCAGGCTATATGGACCCGCCCGCCACGCCGGGCCAGGTCCACCGCCGTGGCATAGCCGATTCCGGCATTGGCGCCGGTGATGAGGTACGTCCGTCCCGCGAGATCGGTCACTCGTGCTCCTCGCCGGTCAGAATGAGTGGGTACAGGAGGCCCCGGCCAGGTCAGGTTACCGTGCCCGGTCGTCGACGACGACCGTCACGCCGCCCGGCAGGTCGAGGACGGGCAGTGTCTGGCTGGCGGCGTCATCGACGTGGATACGCGGTGGTGGCGGCGGCTCCGTCTCGAAATAGGTGCCAGGTCCGTAGAACTGCCCGTACCGGATGACCACCCCGCCCGCGTCAAGCACCATCCGCTCGTGCTCACCGGTGACGGCGCGGGCACTCTCGGCCGGCAGCTCCCACGAGATGCTCTGCGCGATCACGCGAACCGCCCCGGCGGCAGCGGCCGCGGCGACCAGGTTGCGGGTTCCCTCGCTCCGGACGCGCGCGTTCCGGCCGCCGAACTCCCCGAGCCGGCTGACATCGTCAGGGAGGTCGGTGAGCTGGTGCAGCACCACGTCAGGCCGGAAGGCGGTGATCGCCTGGGTCAGTGCGGCGGCGTCGAACACGTCGCAGACGACGGGCTCGGCTCCCAGCCCGGCCAGCAGTCCGGCCTTCTCCGGCGATCGCGTCATCCCGGCGACCGCGTGACCCGCCGCGACCAGGAGCGGGATCAGCCTGACCCCGATGACGCCGCTCGCTCCGGCGACGAAGATTCGCATAACGCAACAGTCTGCCTGGCCGCCGGCGCTGCCGCACCGGCGGCTACGTTATAGCGGCCAGTCTCGAGCGACCAGAGGTAGTTCCCGCCCATCCAGGACCGCAGGCCGTCCAGGTAGCAGATGAGCTCAGGGCTCGCGGAACGGCGCACCGGGAACTCGGCCTCCAGGTACCTGGTGACCTCGTCGTCGTGCAGCGCTGCCGCATCCGCGAGCGCCTCGGCCATGGGCAGATGCCGTTCCGCCGCGATGACAGCGGGCAGGCTGTGCACCCTGAGGCTGCGCTCAGACTCCTTGGGGTAGGACAGGATGTCGTTTGCCCAGCAGGTCACGTTCACGGCCATGTCCGCGAGCGCCCGGACGTCGGCCCGGCAGAACTCGCGTGCGGCCAGCTCGTAGCCGTCGGCCAGGTCGGTCAGCGCCATGCACGTCGGGACGGCGCCGCTGTGCCGGCGCATGGCCTGGTACTCGGCAAGGCCCGCCGGCCGGTCGGCAGCACGATGGCCCGCCTCCCAGAACTGCGCGAGCAGGTACCCGCGCACCGCGCTGACGAACCGGAAGACCTGCTGGCCGGTCGCCAGGCCGGCGAGCCGCCGCATGAGCCCGGCGAGCGCGGCGGTAAACGGCTCCGCCCGGCCGTCGCCGCTGGCGCCGTCGAGAACCCCGACGAATGCCGTGATGACCTCGCTGAGCCTGGCCAGGTCTAACCCGGTCGCCGATTCGTCGCAGAACTGGTCGTCGAAGAGGAAGAGCCACATCTGCCAGTCCGCCAGGAATTCGAGCGCCACCGCACTGGCCCGCGGCGCGGTCCTGGCAGCGAGCCTGCCGACCTGTGCCTGCGTCAGCCTGGCGACCTCGGCGTCGTCCCGCGGCAGGCCGCAGCGCCGGGCCCACTCCACGACATGCTCGTCTACCTGGCTCGCGTGCGGGCTAATGGAGTCGCCGAAGGGGCATGCCAGCGTCGGCACTCCGATTCTGCTTGCCATGCGGTGCGACCCTCCGGTCCTTCGATTCTGTGCTGCCGTCCACGCGAGCGAGCAGGAGAGCGACATCGTCGCCGTGCCGGGTCCGCTGGCGGGGGACGCTCAGCAGGTCGTCGGCGAGTACCTCGAGATCGTCGGGCATGCCAAGGCGCAGCACGCTCAGCAGCGAGCTGAGGTACTCGTCACCGGAGTCCGTCTCCAGCAGGCCGTCAGTCGCCATGACCAGGAGCGAGCCCGGCTCGACCGGGAGGTCGATGGTCGAGTAGGCCGCGTGGGCCTCGATCCCCAGTGGCAGCCCGGCTTCGCAGTTGAGCACGCGGGGCCTGGCGCCGGGCGCCACGAGCAGCGCGGGCGGATGACCGGCGCGGCACATAGTGAGCTGTCGCGCCTCCGGGTCGACCACCACGAGGCAGCAGGTCGCGAAGCGTGCCATGTCCGGGTCACGGTTCAGGTCCACCAGCCACTGGTTGGCGCGGGCCAGCACCTCGGCCGGTCCGTGACCCTCGCGGGCATAGGCGTGCACGGTGGTTCGCAGCCGTCCCATCAGCGACGCCGCGATCAGGTTGTGTCCTTCGACGTCCCCGATGACCAGTGCCACCCGGCCGTCAGCGAGCGGGACGACGTCGTAGAAGTCGCCGCCGATCTCGATGCCGGACGTCGCTGGCCGGTAGCGGGTGGCGATCGTGAGCCCGGAAGCCGTCAGCGTGCCGCGCGGCAGCACACCACGCTGCAACTCGGTGGCAAGCGCGTGCTGCGTCTCGTACATGCGGGCCCGCTCCAGGGACAGCGCGAGCAGGCCAGATGCCGCGAAGAGCTGCGCTCGCTCCTCGGCAGGAAAATCGTGCTCCTCGCCGAATCCGAACAGGCACGCCCCAGCCTGCCCGGCGGAGTCGTGCACGGGCAGAGCCACCCACGCCTGCTGCGGCGATTCGCGCAGGATCCCGGCGAGGTGCGGGTACTCCTCGGCGAGTATCCGCGCGGAGCTCAGGTAGACCGGGACGCGCCACTGGATCGCCGCAGTGATCGGGGCGGGCTGAGCGGAGGCCAGGCCGCTGAGCGCGGCGACGCTGGCATCGTCGAACCCGCAGGACGCGGTGACCGCCAGGCGGCCGTCGCGAGGCGCGACCAGGATGAGGCTGTCGGCCCCGTAGGCCTCCAGGCCCTCCCGCGCGGCGTCGACGATGGCACTGACCGTGATGGCCGAGGCCAGCGCGGCGGTGAAGTCACGCATCCGGCGTGCGCGGTCGGCGAAGTTCCTGAGCCTGCGCTTTTCTGCCTCGCGCGCGGCGCGGGTCGCGGTTGTGTCGGTGACGACGCCGATCATCTGATTCGGACGGCCGTCTGGCCCGGGCAGGATCCGGCCTCGGGCCTCCATCGACCGCATGATGCCGTCCGGCGCGAGGATGCGGTACTCGATCTGGTAGTTGCCGCTTGAGGCAACCATCTGTTCCATGGCCCGCAGTACCTGCGCCATATCTGACTCCGGGACCCGGGACAGGAACTGATCCATGGTCGCCGGCCGGTCTTCCGGCAGCCCGTGCATCCGGTAGGCCACCGGATCGCAGACCACCTCGCCCGAGGTGATGTCCCAGGTAAAAAAACCAGCCTCGACGCTGGTGGAGTTCGGGTGGAAGCTGGCGCGCAGCCCGTCGTCTAATGCGTCGGGCTGCCGGCCGTCAGCGCTTTCCGCGGCGGTGCTCTGGAATGCGGGCGCGACGATATCTGCAGGTCGTGTCATGCTGCCCTGCTCACCGCCGTCCACACCGCGCCGTCCGCACCGCGCCGCGCCGCCCGCTCAGCGAGCGAGTCGGCAATCCATTGCAATGCGCTAATCATAGGTCAGGTGACCAGGTACCGATCCGGAACTTTAGGAGATTATCGGTTGCTGCTGACCGAGCCGGGTTGACTCCGTACCACAGTACGGCTGCTAGCTTCGCATCCGTGGCCGGACTGACGATAGGCAAGTTCGCCGCTGCGCAGGGCGTCAGCGTCGAGACGGTGCGCTTCTATCAGCGCAAGGGGCTGCTCGCGCAGCCGGAGCGCCCGGGTGCGGGCTTCCGGGAGTATTCCGAGGATGACGGGCTGCGGCTCGCGTTCATCCGGCGGGCCAGGATGCTCGGCTTCACGCTCGCCGAGATCGCCGACCTGCTGGGCCCGGCACACGAGCGCTCGGCGCAGGACGTGACGCGCGCGGCGCAGGCCAAGCTCGCGGCTGTCGGCGAGCAGCTTGCCGAGCTGGCCGCGCTGCAATGCCGGCTGCGCAGGCTCGTCAGGGTCTGCGCGCACGGCAGCCGGGACGACTGCGTCGCATTGCACCTGGGCGAGATCCAGGCCAGTCAGGCAACGAGGGCAAGCTGAGGTAGGAAAGGGAAACCGATGAGCGCATCCAGGGCCGTCACCGACGAGACCTTCGGCACCGACGTGCTGGCGAGCGCCAGGCCAGTCATCGTGGAGTACTGGGCGCCCTGGTGCGGCCCGTGCCGCCAGGTCGGCCCCGTGCTCGACGCGATCGCCGCGGAGCACTCCGATCAGGTCGACGTGGTGAAGGTCAACACCGACGAGAACCCGCGGATCGCCCGGGAGTACGCCATCTTGCACGTCCCGACGATCAGCCTCTTCTCCGGCGGTCAGGTCGTCAGGCAGGTGATAGGGGCCAGGTCCAAGGCTGCTCTGCTCCGCGAGTTCGCCGGCTTCGTCGGGTGATCGCGGCCTGACACCCGAGAGGATGCCAGGCCGCCCGCGGGCACCCTTGTCACGGTTCGTGCCAGCGGTTACCGTGCCGGGATGGGCACCAGGGATCAGGGCGGGCAGGCAGGCACGGGCCCGCGCCCGGCGGCGGTGGACTTTCATTTCGATCTCATGTGCCCGTACGCCTACCAGACCTCGCTGTGGATTCGCGAGGTGCGCGACCGTACCGGCTTGCAGGTCAGCTGGCGGTTCTTCTCGCTGGAGGAGGTCAATCGCGCCGAGGGCAAGAAGCATCCCTGGGAGCGCGAGTGGTCCTACGGCTGGTCGATGATGCGGATCGGCGCGCTGCTGCGCCGGCAGGGGATGGACAAGCTGGACGCCTGGTACGCCGTGGCTGGCCGGGCGCTGCACGAGCAAGGCCGCAAGCCGCACCGCCCCGAGGTAGCCAGGGAGATCCTCGCTGAGCTCGGCCTCGATCCTGGCCTGGTCGATGCCGCTATCGGCGACCCGACGACCGGCGAGGAGGTGCTGGCCGAGCACGAGCGGGTCGTGACCGCCGGGGGATTCGGCGTGCCGACCCTGTTCTTCCCCGACGGGCAGTGCCTGTTCGGGCCGGTCCTGATCGACCCGCCGCGGGGTGAGGCGGCGGAGCGGCTCTGGGACGCGGTCGTCGCCTGGACAGCGTTCCCGCACCTGTACGAGATCCAGCGGCCTAAGTCTGCCTCGGACCTGCGGGCGGTCGCCGCGGCATTCCGGCCGTACCTGGAGGGCCGGGACTGGGTCAGCGTGGACCGGGGTACCGTCGTGGACTTCGGCGCACCGCAGCGTGACATCGTGGTATCGCCAGCGGCGGGCGCGGGAGGGAAGCATCATGACTGAGCAGGCCGAGAAGGACCGGATCGTGACCCTGCTTGGCGAGGAGTGGTCGATCATCGCCGACCTGCTCGCCGGGATCGGCGACGAGGACTGGGCCCAGTCGGCCCTGCCGGGCTGGACGGTCCACGACGTGCTCAGCCACATGATCGGCACCGAGCGCACGCTGGCCGGGGCCGAGCATCCGAAGGTCCCCGAGGGCAGTGCTGCCGGGGATCACGTCCGCAACGATATCGCGCGGATCAACGAGGCCTGGGTCGTCAGCTTGCGCGACCGGGCGAACGCCGACCTGCTCGCCGACTTCCGCTCGATCACCGCCGAGCGGCTGGCCAGCTTGCGGGCCATGCCGGTCGCCGACTTCAACGCGCCGTCGTGGACCCCGGCAGGCAACGCGACCTACGCGCGCTTCATGCAGATCA
>DASWAA010000455.1:0-1927 GCA_036391385.1 Streptosporangiaceae bacterium | reverse complement strand
CCGGTGACCGAGTAGACCTCGCTGACCTGCTGGATCTGCGCGATCTCCTGCGCGGTCTCCGGAATGCGCGCGACATCGCACTTGATCAGGACAATCGCGGTGACCATCGCTGCCTCCTGGGTCCCGGGAACCCGCGTCCCTGCTGCGGCGACATCGTAGCGGCTCGGCGCCTCCGGGGCGGCGACCGGCTGGCTTACGGCGGGCGACGGCGCGGGCCGAGGCCCGCCGGCCAGGATGCTCAGCAGCCCTGCCAGCACGTCAGCGGTCGCCCGGGCGTCGGCGAGCGCTCGATGGCACGGGCCAGTCACCGCGGCGAAATGACTGGCCAGCGTCGCCAGTTTGTGGTCAGGGACCTCGTCGGGCCGCAAGATGAGGCGGGAGAGCACGGCGGTGTCCAGGACGGCGCACGGCGGCCAGGCGATACCGCACTCGTGGCAGGCGGCGGTGAGAAAGCCGATGTCGAATGGCGCGTTGTGCGCGACCATGATGCCGCCGCGGGCGAACTCCAGAAATCTGCCGATCACATCGCCGATCGCCGGCGCGTCACTGACCATGGCGTCGGAGATCCCGGTCAGCTCGGTGATGTCGGGCGGGATCGGGACGCCGGGATTGACCAGTGCGGAGAACTCGGCCCTGCGACGGTCAGGGCCGATCCGGACGGCCCCGATCTCGGTGATGCTCGCCGCGTCGGCCAGCCAGCCGGTCGTCTCCACGTCCACCACGACCAGGTCGGCCGCCGGTAGGAGCACTCCCGGAAGCGGCGCTCCAGGCCAGAGCCCGGCTGCCGGGACCTGCAGCCCGTGGAGTTGAGGTCCGTGAGGAAGTGCCTCTACCGGTGCGGTCACGAGGGCAACGCTATGACCAGGTGCTGACAATTCCGTGGATCATCGCGCCGGTGCGCCGGACCTTGCGTCCAATCTGGTCCGGTCCGCCAATCTGGTCCGGCAGTTATAAAGATGATGCGAGAGTGCGCGAAGTGGTTGAATGCGCTACCTCGGCTGGCTAGTGTGACTGACCAGGCCCCTCGCTTGGCAGCCGCCGGCCGTGGCGGTGGCGATTGGCCGCTACCGAGTTCTTCGTCTGGCCGCGAGGCCAGCAGGCGAACCGGGAGCCCCCTGGAAGGTCGCGATCGGCCGCAGCTCTGGCGGCTGCGGGCGAACCCCCCAAGGTGCATCGGACTGGCACTCGACCAGAGCCGGCGGGCACGTGCCACAGCCCGCGCCCGTGTTCCGACTCGGAAGCTGACCGTGTGAAGAAGGAGCGTGCCGGGCACGTGAGTAACGCGCCGTCAGTTCGCAGGGTCAATCGTCGAGCATCAAGCCCACGCCGCGGTCTGCGGGCAGGCTGGATGGTCGCGGTCAGCTGCGCCACGGTCGGCGCCGTGACCGGCATCGGCGGATCGGCCAGTGCCCTGCCTCAGCCCAGCGTCACGCAGGTCAAGCACAGGCTCTCGGTACTCAACAACGAGGCGAGCAAGCTCGGTCAGCAATACGACCAGGCGAAACAGCAGCTCGCGCAGGCCGACGCCAGGCTCAAGCTGCTGAACAAGGAGACGGGCCGGTACCAGAACTCCTTCGACCTGATGAGCAGGCAGATCGGCAGGCTCGCGGCCGTCGCCTTCGAGCAGGGCGGGATGGACTCGCCGGTGGCCCTGCTGACCTCGGCCACGCCGCAGCAGGTGCTCAAGCAGTCCTCGATCCTGACCGAGCTGTCCAATGCCGACAGTGCCCAGATCAGTCAGTACCTCGCGGCCAGCAGGCAGTTGCTGACCGCAAGGCAGGCCGCCGCGCGGGCCCGGGCCGGGATTCTCCAGATCAAGCGCTCGCTTGGCAAGCGGCTGCACAAGCTCAAGGCACTGCAGGCGCAGGAAGCGAACCTGCTCGCCCAGCTCACGCCCTCCCAGCAGCAAGGGACGGGTCCTGGCGGC
>DASWAA010000454.1:0-2860 GCA_036391385.1 Streptosporangiaceae bacterium | reverse complement strand
GCCGCCAGGACCCTGCGCGGGTGCGAGCCGTCCACGTACCCGACGAACGGCGGGTAGATGTTGTAGCCGAGCAGCTCCTGCAGCCGCTCCGGCAGCTGCCTGGCCGTGTCGCGCGGGACGGCCAGGCAATGGTTCTCCTGCGGGCGCAGCCAGGACGCGGCGTACTCGAGTATCACGCCCAGGCGCGGCTTGTCCGTGCGGTTCTCGCCGCCGCCGTGCCACAGGCTGCCGAGGTAGAACATCGCCGAGCCCGGCTCCATCACGGCGTAGCTGACCGGGTCGTCCGGCACCGGACGGCGGCCCTCTTCCCAGCGATGGCTGCCCGGGACGAACCTGGTGGCTCCGTTCTCCCGCGTAAACGGGTCAAGCGGCCACATCGTGTTCACGACCAGGGTTGGGTGCGGCCGCGGGATCGGGTAGATGGAGTCGTCGCAGTGCAGGATCTGAGCCCGCTCTCCCGGGCCGATCCGGATGCCGACCGGAGCACTGAGCTGGTAGTGCCCGAGCACCTCGTCGAGTGCCTCGAGCAGCAGCGGATGGGTCGCCGCCCGGTCGAAGGTCCGGGTCTTGGCGAAGAGCGCGTAGACGCGCTGGGTCGAGAATCCCTCGAACGCATTGCGCCCGGTCCGGGTCGCCTCGAGGATGCCGGCCAGATCGGCTCTGGCGGCCTGGACGTCGTCGTCGGACATCATGCCCGTCACGACGACGTAGCCGTCGTCGATCATCCGCTGCGCGATCCCTGATCCGGTAGTCGTGGCCGCCGCGAGAGTGTCCATGGCCGGCTATCGGTTCCGTCCGGACCGCACTCCTCCGGCCGACCGCCATGACAGCACGGACCAGCGGGACAGCCCTGACAGGACCGAGCCGGCGCACAAGATCGATCCGATCGAGAACGCGCTGGCCAGCGAGCCTGCCGAGCCGACCGACAAGATCGACCCGGCCGAGCCGACACTCAGGATGGACCCGCTCGACCCGATGCTGAGGATCGAGCCGCTCGACCCGATGCTGAGGATCGAACCCGACGATCCGCCCAGGCGCCGTGCGCCGCACTCTGATCGCATGCCGGCATTCTCGCAGCGTCGTCTCGCCCGCACCAGAGCGCCTGGTCAGCCGTGATCGGCGCGGGTCTGGTGGCTGGCGGATCCGGTCAGCGGGTGACCGCACGATTCGCAGAAGCGAGCCCCGGCCGGGTGCGGTGCGGCGCAGTTCGGGCAGAAGGCGGCCGGGCGCCCCTTCCGGCGCTGCCTGACCAGGACGAACGCCACCACGGCTCCGCTCGTCAGCAGGACGAGCGATCCCGCGCCGACGCCTGCCCAGGCCCACGGTGAGGTGGCAGTGACCTCGTTCGGGTAGCTGGCCACGGCCTTGGTCCGGTACTGAGCCGCAAGAGCCTGATCTGGCTCGGCCGCGAGCACGGTATCGAACTGAGCGACCGCGTCGTGGTAATGCCCGGCGTAATAGTCGGCAAGTCCGGCCCGGTACGCCCGGTCCGCGGCACTCAGCTTCGTGGGCACGCCGTTGCGGGCGAGCAGTGCCCTGACCACGCTGGTGTCGGTGATGAAGTTAAACGCCTGCTGCTCGCCCGCCGGACCGAAGCTCACGGTGCCGAGCACCAGGCCCCCCTGGTCGACGGTCGGGCCACCCGACATGCCCGGGCTGTTGTCGGCGTTGGTCTCGACGAACGGGATCCCGTTGACGGTCTGCGTGCTGCTGACCGTGCCGGTCTTGAACGACGGCTGCTGATTGGCGTCCACTACCCCGGCGACCGACCCCGGATAGCCAGCCGAGATCACCTGGGTGCCGTTCTGTGGCGACTCGCTGGCCACCCGCAGCACAGGCATGGGATGCGGCGGAGTCACCTTGAGCAGCCCGACGTCTCCTTGTCCGATGGCCCGGAAGTCCACGACCCGGGCCGCGAGCCCGCTGCCTCGCCGCTGCGCCCGGCCGGGCGCGACGGCGTGCGCCGCTGGCTGGTATACCGTCACCGCCCGGCCGGGCGGTGACCCGGTGGCGCGGCCCTCGACGCGGCCGCCGAGCGTGATGTCACGTCCCAGGATCCTCGCCCGCTCCGTGGTCAGGTTGCCGTGATCGACGTTGTAGGCCAGCCAGCCCTCGACCAGCGCGGCCTTGCCGCCCTCGGTCAGGCTCCGGTCGTTGACGCAGTGCCCGGCCGTCACGACATAGCCGGACGAGCTTGCCGCGAAGCCGGAGCAGGTGGTGGTGATGCTCGGCGCCCGGTACCACTTCGACGCGACGCTGGCATGATTGCCAGGCGGGACCCAGACCCAGCCGCTCCAGGTCGTCTCGATGTACACGACGCTGGGCCTGGTGATCGCCTCGGCGCGGATCAGGGGCGAGGACGGCGGCGTCGAGCCGCGCACCGCTGCCTGAGCCGCCGGGCTCCCGGCAAAAAGGAGCACGAGGAGCAGCGCGCCGCCCAGCGCGACCGCTGTGCGCCCAGGCCGCAAAGAGCGCGAGCGCTCAGGTAGCCGCAGCAGCATGGTGACCATGCCCAGTTCCTCCCCCGCATGGCATGTCGCTCTATCTACCCTCGGCTGCTGGTCATGATGGCCGCCAGCGTCACCTTTCCGCGTGCAGCCGGCCGACGGCTACGCGCATCATGGAACCCATGGACCCGGTGCAGGCACTGCGGCAGATCGCGTTCCAGCTCGAGCGGGCCGGGGCACCGACCTACCGGGTGCGCGCCTTCCGGCGCGCCGCCGCCGTGGCGGCCGGGCTTACCGGCGACGAGATCGAGCGCCGAATCGGCGACGGCACCTTGCAGGCCCTGCCGGGAATCGGCCCGGCCACCGCCGAGGTCATCATCCAGGCCACGGCCGGCCAGGAGCCCGCCTACCTC
>DASWAA010000453.1:0-3581 GCA_036391385.1 Streptosporangiaceae bacterium | reverse complement strand
GTGGCGCGGCGCAGCGGCGCCAGCCGGTCGATCAGCACGCGCAGCGCCTGCTGGCTGAACCCGGTCCCGACATGACCGGCGTAGGTCAGCCCTTCCTGGCCCTGCACGCCGACGAGCAGTGATCCGATCACGTCGGTCCTGCTGCCTGCTCCAGGCTTCCAGCCGCCCACGACGAACTCCTGCCGCCGGACGTTCTTGATCTTTCGCCAGCTCGACGATCGCCTGCCGGCCTCGTACCGGGAGGCGAGCCGCTTGGCCATGACACCCTCGAGTCCGTGCTGCCGGGACAGCGCCCGTACCTGACTCCCGGGCACGCCGGTGAAGGCTGGTGGTGTCTGCCAGTTCGGCCCGTCCAGGCCGAGGGCGTCCAGCCGGGCCCGGCGCTGCTGGTACGGCCGGCCGAGCAGCGGCACCCCGTCGATGACCAGCAGGTCAAAGGCCAGATAGGTGACCGGGATCTCGGCGGCGCGCTGGCTGACCTGACGCGCATCCGTCAGGTTCATTCGCTGCTGCAGTGCCTCGAAGCTCGGCCAGGCGGCTTCGCCGAAGGCGACGATCTCGCCGTCGAGCACGACCTCGTGCGAGCCGGCCGCGACCGCCATCGCCTGCAGCTCCGGATAGCTCGAGGTGATATCCCGACCGGTGCGAGACCACAGCGTCACGGCTCCAGCTGCGATGCTGGCGATGGCACGCAGCCCGTCCCATTTCATCTCGTAGGCCCAGGCCGCGTCGTCGGAGGGCAGATCGCCGGAGGTCGCCAGCATCGGCCGGATCGGGCCTGGCGGACCCGACGGGCCCCGCCGCTCGCGCTGACTCACCTGGCGAAGATACCCCGGCACCGCACCCGGCAGGCTGCGCCGTACGGCGGGCCGGGGAGACCGCCGTGGTGACCAGGAGCCTGCCTGGCGGGAACAGGCCGATCAGGTGGCTACGGGTTCTCCCGGCCGACTCCGGCGATGATGGTCCGCATCGTCAGGCGCGGCGCGTGCCTGGCCATCCGCCAGGCGACGCGAGCCGAGCGCGGCGCGACGATCAGTGCCCTGTTCCTGGCGACACCCGCCAGGACGTCCTGCGCCAGCGGCCCGGCCTCGTAGAACTTGCCCAGTCTCCTGGCCAGGGCCGCCGCGTTGGCGCCGGTCTGCGTCTGCGGCAGGTCCGGGTTGACCCGGCCGAGCAGTGGCGTGTCGACGAACCCGGGGCAGATGGCGCTGACCTTGACTCCCCGGCTGGCTCCCTCCGCTCGCAGCGAGAGGCTCATCCCGACGACGGCGTGCTTGGCCGCCGCGTACGGCGCCAGGCTCGGCCCCGGGACCAGCCCGGCCAGCGAGGCGGTGTTGACGATGTGCCCGTAGCCCTGGCTCAGCATCAGCGGGTAGGCGGCGTGCAGGCCGTGCACCACGCCCCGCACGTTCACGTCGATCACGGCGTCCCAGTGGTCGAGCGTCAGCTCCTCGACCAGGCCGCCGATCGCGATCCCGGCGTTGTTGAACATCAGGTCCAGTCCAGCGTTGGACGCGGCCACCTGCCGCACGAGGTCAGCGACCGCGGCCGCGTCGCGCACGTCCACAGTCGCCGTGCTGGCCTGGCCGTCACGCCCGTGCGGATCGGTGTTGACTTCCTCGGCGACCGCCTTGGCGCCGGTCTCGTCGACGTCGGCGATCACGACCCTTGCCCCGCGCGCGGCCAGCGCGCGCACCAGCGCCGCGCCGATGCCAGACGCGCCACCGGTGACGATCGCCGTCTTGTCCCTGAACGGATCGCCGGAGCCATCCTTGCTGGTCACGCCATTCACCTCACCGTTGATCCGGATGGCATCCCGGCACGCTCGACGGTGCGCCCCGGTCCGTCTGCGGCGGCCGCGCCGCTAGCCATAACCCTGGCCGGCTCGAAGTCGCCGCCGTCCAGGCGCCGCGTGCGCCACCAGTAGGCGACGGTGGAACCGGGCCACAGCGCGCGATTGACGCCCGCGGAGTCCAGATACCAGCTCGTGCATCCGCCCGCGGTCCAGACCGAGCCGGTCAGCCGCTGCTGAAGGCTGGCGTTGAACCGGCGCTGCGCCTGGTCGCTGACGGCGACCGTGCCTTTCTTGTCGATCAGGTCCAGGCACTTGAGCACGTAGTGCACCTGAGACTCGATCATGAAGATCATGGAGTTGTGGCCGAGCCCGGAGTTCGGGCCGAGCAGGACGAAGAAGTTAGGGAACCCGGCCACGGCGAGCCCCAGGTAGGCCTCGACTCCGTCCCGCCAGGCGTCGGTGATCGTGCGCCCGTTCGCCCCGGTGATGTCCGCCTCGGCGAACGCGTCGGTGACGTGGAAGCCGGTGCTGTAGACGATCACGTCGGCGGGATGCTCCGTGCCGTCGGCGGCGATCACCCCGCCGGGCGTGATCGCCGTCACCGCCTCGGTGACCAGGTCGACGTGCGGCTCGGTCAGCGCGGGATAGTAGTCGCTCGCGAGCAGGACCCGCTTGCATCCCATCCGGTAGCCCGGAGTGACCTTCGCGCGCAGATCGGGATCGGGGATCTGCCTGGCGATGAAGGCGCGCGCCATCCGCTCGCCCAGGCCAGCCAGCCTGGGCCTGGTGAACGCCACGATCTGCGACTCGTTCTCCCAGTAGATGAGCCATCGGTAGGCACGCTGGAAGCCCGGGACGCGGCGGAAGAGCGCGTGCATGCGGCCGGTCAGCGGTCGGTCCGGCTTGGGCAGCACCCACGGTGGCGTCCGCTGGAAGACGGTCAGCCGCCCGGCCTGCCTCGTCACCTGCGGGACGAGCTGGATGGCACTCGCTCCGGTACCGATAACGGCGACCCGCTTGCCAGTCAGGTCCACGCTGTGATCCCACTGAGCGGAGTGGAACGCCGGCCCGGTGAAGGAGCCCGCACCTGGGATCGCCGGGATATTCGGCTGATGCAGCGGGCCCAGCGCGGTCATCAGCACCCGGCAGCGCGCCGTCCGGCCGTCGGCGAGCAGCACCGCCCACCGCGCCTTCTCGTCGTCATAGGTCATCGAGATGGCCTCGGCGCCGAACTCGATCCGCCCGGCCAGGTCGTAGCGGTCCACGCAGTGCCGCAGGTAATCCAGGATCTCCGGCTGCCTGGGGTACTGCCGCGACCAGTCACGCTTGGGCTCGAAGGAGAACGAGTACAGCAGCGAGCGGATGTCGCAGGCACAGCCCGGATAGGTGTTCTCCCGCCAGGTACCGCCGATCTCGCTGGCCTTTTCCAGGATGACGTAGTCATGACGACCGGACTTATCCAGTGCGATCGCCATGCCCAGGCCGGCGAAGCCAGCGCCGACGATGACGACATCGGCGCAGATGTCGCTCTGGCCGGAAATGGGGGCGCTCACTACCGGACGGTAACCCACGCTGCGACGGCCCGGCAAGCCGCGGGAAGCCGCTATCTGACCAGGCGCAGCGTCCGGGCGGACAGCCCGACCGCGACCTGCTGCCCCCAGGCCAGCGGCACCGAGTCGGATTCGATCCCGTCGCCGAACGCCACCAGCCGGTCAGACTCGACTCGCAGCCGCACCGACTCCCCGGCGGTCAGCGACCCCTGCGTGCAGCCAGTGCCGGTCACCGG
>DASWAA010000452.1:0-15797 GCA_036391385.1 Streptosporangiaceae bacterium | reverse complement strand
GACCGTGTTGTACCAGTCCGTGTTCGTGGTCAGGCCGGCGAAGGCCGAGCCGTTGTTGTTGGCCATCGAGGTGAACGCGTAGATCACCTCGGTCAGGCCGTGCGGGCCGGGATTGAGTATCGAGGCCTGCGGCGTCTTCATGCCGATCGAGACGCCGGCCGCGGCCAGCACCAGGATTGGCGTCGTCAGGAAGTACAGGGCCGCGTATTTCATCTCGGCCGGCCGGATCTTTTTGCCGATGAACTCCGGCGTCCGGCCGACCATCAGCCCGCCGACGAAGACGGTGACGATCGCCAGGACCAGCAGGCCGTACATGCCGGCCCCGATGCCGCCGGGCACGATCTCGCCTAGGGCCATGTCGAACAGCGTGATCCCGCCGCCGAACGCGGTCAGCGAGTCGTGGAAGCAGCTCACCGCACCGGTCGAGGTAACCGTGGTGGAGGCGGCGAAGAGCGAGCAGCCGGGGGTGCCAGTGAGGACGTTCTTGCCTTCCATGGCTCCGTGCGCGAGATGCGGTGCCAGTCCGGCGCCCTGGGCCTCGAAGAAGCTGATTCCGCCCACGGCGGCCAGCCACAGGATGGCCATCACGGCGACCAGCGCGTAACCCTGCCGGTTGTCTTTGACTATCTTGCCGAAGGCGCGGGGCGTCGCGAACGGGATCAGCAGCAGCAGGAAGATCTCGAACCAGTTCGTGAACGCGTTGGAGCTCTCAAACGGGTGCGCGGAGTTGGCGTTATAGAAACCGCCGCCGTTGTTGCCCATGTCCTTGATGGGCTCCTGCGAGGCCACCGGGCCGCCGGTGATGGTCTGGTGGCCGTGGGCCAGCGTGGACACCACCTGGTTGGCGTGGAAGTTGTCGATCACGCCGGCGGCGACGAGGATCAGCGTGGCGACCACGGACAGCGGGAGCAGCAGCCGGACGGTGGCCCGGGTGACATCGACCCAGAAGTTGCCGAGCCTGTCGGTCTTGGCCCGGACGAAGCCGCGGATCAGCGCGATCGCCACGACCAGGCCGACCGCGGCGGACAGGAAGTTCTGCACGGCGAGCCCGGTCATCTGGACGACGTAGCTCATCGTGGTCTCGCCGGAGTAGTTCTGCCAGTTTGTGTTGGTGACGAACGAGGCCGCCGTGTTCCAGGCCAGCGGCGGGGGCACGTTCGGCAGGCCGAGTGAAAGCAGCAGGTAGTGCTGCAGTCGCTCGAGTGCGTACACCAGGAGCACGCTGACCGCCGAGAAGGCGAGCACGCTGCGCACGTAGCTCGACCACTTCTGGTCAGCCTGGGGGTCGACGCCGATCAGCTTGTAGATGCCCCGCTCGACCCGCCAGTGCCCGGGCGCCGTGAAGATGTGCGCGATGTAGTTGCCTAGCGGGATGTAGCAGGCCGCGAGCGCGATGACGAGCAGGCCGGCCTGGAGCCAGCCCGCGGTTGCTACGGACATCAGAACCTCTCGGGGAGTACCAGGGCGAGGAACAGGTAGACGGTCAGGCCGATCGTGACGATTAGGCCGAGCCAGTTGCTAGCGCTCAAAGCGCTCGACCCCCTTGAGGAGCAGGAAAAGCACAGCGAAGATCACGATGGTCAGCCCGATGTACGCGATGTCTTGCATGACGCTCCTTCGGGACATGCTGAGGGACCGACTCAGTAAACAAGCCTCGTCAGGCCAGGTACCGCTCACTGGCGGCGCTCATGCGAGCCAGACGCAATCCCTAACGAAGTCCATGCAAAGTGATGGCAATGAGTCCCGCGAGAGGCCTGCGGACCGATACCCGGGAGGCCATCGTCCGGTCTGGGCCGGGTCATCCCTGCGTTGAGACCGCGCCTTGCCGGGAATAACCCACCGGTCCAGGCCAGCGCGCCAACGGGGGTCACGCGATGCAGGAGTTCCGGTCGTTCGTCGCTACCGGCGACAGCTTCACCGAAGGCGTGGGTGATCCCCGCTCCGACGGTTCGAGCTGCCGCGGATGGGCGGACCGATTCGCCGAGCACCTGGCCGCGAGCACGCCAGGCTTCCGGTACGCGAACCTGGCGATCCGCGGCAGGCTGCTTGGCGAGGTGCTCGACGAGCAGATCCCGGCGGCGATCAGGCTGAGACCGGACCTGGTGAGCGTGGCGGCTGGAGGTAATGACCTGCTCAGGCCGAGTACCGATCCCGACGACGTCGCCGCGACCTACGAGAACGCGGTAGCCACGCTGACGGCAGCCGGCGCGACGGTGCTGGTCTTCACTGGCTTTGACCCGAAGACGTTTCCCGTGCTGCGCCTGATCCGGGGCAAGTCGGCGATTCTGACGGTGGCCGTGCGGGACATCGCGCAGCGCTACGGCTGCCTGGTGGCCGACGTCTGGGCGATGCGGATCCTGGCCGACCGGCGGCTGTGGACGCCCGACCGGCTGCACCTGACGCCGGAAGGGCACCGCCGGGTAGCGCTGCTGGCCTGCGAAGCCGTCGGCGCACCGGTGAGCGATGACTGGCGGGCGCCGCTGGCGACCGCACCCGCCCCGACGGGACCGATGGGCGCGGCAGCCACCTGGCTGACCGCCAGGCGGTCCGACGCTATCTGGGTCACCGAGCACGTCGCACCGTACCTGAGCCGCAGGCTGCATGGCGTATCGAGCGGTGACGGGGTGCTGCCCAAGCGCCCGCTGCTAGCCCCGGTCCTGCCAGTCCCTGCTGTCCAGCCAGCCCCCGGCCCCGCAGTCCCGGCTGCCAGCGCCGGACCGCCTGGCTCCCCCGGCCCGCCTGGCCTCGGCGTCAGGTCGGCTGCGGTGCCGCTGGCGGGTGCCAGCACGAAGACTTCCACCTAGCCATAGCGGAAGCCGTCGCCGCCGAACGCCCCGGCAGGATTCCTCGGTTTCGCTGGGTGGCTCGCTCACGGACTATGCTTCCGGAAATGGATCTTGACCTTTCAGTCGGCGCGGTAGAGCTGACCGCGAGGCTGGTCGATGTCGAGTCGGTAAGCGGCACGGAGAAGCCGCTGGCCGACGCCATCGAGTCGGCGCTCAGGGCGGCCCCGCACCTGACCGTGGAACGCGACGGTGACGCCGTCATCGCGCGTACCGATCTCGGCCGGTCCCAGCGGGTCGTGCTAGCTGGCCACATCGACACCGTGCCGATCGCGGGCAATGTTCCGTCCAGGCTGGTCGACGGAGTCCTTTACGGCTGCGGCACGTCCGACATGAAGTCCGGCGTCGCCGTCCAGCTCGCCCTCGCCGCGACGGTGCGAGCGCCCGCCATGGACGTCACCTATGTCTTCTACGACTGCGAGGAGATCGAGGCCGAGCGTAACGGGCTGCTCAGGCTCGTCAGGACCGGCCCGGACCGCCTGGCAGCGGACTTCGCTGTCTTGCTCGAGCCGACGTCGTGCGTGGTCGAGGGCGGCTGCCAGGGAACGCTCCGGGCCGAAGTCCGCGCTAGGGGCAAGCGTGCGCACAGCGCCAGGTCCTGGATGGGACACAACGCCATCCACGAGGCGGCACCGATCCTGCGCATCCTGCGCGACTACGTGCCACGCGAGCCGGCCGTCGACGGACTGACGTACCACGAGGGCCTCAATGCGGTCGGCATTCAGGGCGGTGTCGCCGGGAACGTCATACCAGACGAGTGCCTGATCACGGTCAACTACCGGTTCGCCCCTGACCGCTCGGCGCAGCAGGCTGCCGAGCACGTGCGCGAGGTGTTCGACGGCTGGGACGTCACGGTGGTCGACGTCGCCGGCGGCGCCAGGCCGGGTCTGACGCACCCGGCGGCGGCATCGTTTGCCGCCTCGGTGGGCGGCACGCCACGCGCCAAGCTTGGCTGGACCGACGTCGCGAGGTTCGACGGGCTCGGCGTTCCCGCCGTCAACTACGGCCCGGGCGACCCGCTGCTGGCGCACACACGGGACGAGCACGTGGCGATCGCCGCGATCTCCGAGTGCGAGTCCAGGATGCGCGCCTGGCTCTGCGGCTGATCCGTCGCGGCTGAACACGGCGCATCTCTTCGACCGCGCTGCCCGCTGGGCAGCGAACTGACCTTAGTGCGGTGGCGCGTTAACCAGCAGCAGTGACATGGTGTGCACCTGGCCGTTGATGTCGACCCAGCTGACCTTGACCGACTGACCCGGCTTGAAGTGCAGCATCACGCTGGTCAGCTGCGAGGGCGAGGCCACCCGATGACCGCCCACCGAGGTGATCACGTCGCCGGCGATGATGCCCGCCCTGCTGGCTGGCGTAGCGCAGAGCTCGCCGATGATCAGCGCACCGCTGGACACCGGGGCGACGTGCGCCGGCACGCCAGCGCTCTGCTGGTTCTGCAGGCAGGTCGGAGGAGAAGGTACCACAGGGAAACCTGATGAGCCCTGGTCCTGCTGGGCCTGGCGCTGCCGCTGCTGTACCGGGTTCGTCGCCTGGCTGGCATGTCCTGCTGGCACGAGCACGCCGAGGAACCCGGTCGAGCCGATCTGGACGGTCGGGCTCGGCTTCCCGGCGATGATCTGATCGGCGATCCGCATCGCCTTGTCGATCGGGATCGCGAAGCCGACGTTCTGCGTCGAGACGCCAGGGCTGCCGGTAGCGGCGGCCGTATCCATCCCGATGACCTGGCCCGAGGTGTTCACGAGCGGACCGCCCGAATCGCCTTGCACGATGCCCGCATTCGTCTGGAGCATGCCGTGCAGGGTCTCCTTGGTGGCGGCGCCGCTGTCGCTTGCGGTGATAGTCCGGTTCAGGCCGGTGATCGAGCCGACCATCGGCGGGGTGCGGCCGGCGCCATAGGCGTTGCCGATCGCGATGACGTGGTCGCCGAGCTTGACGGTGGCTGACCTGCCGATCGGCACGGTCCGCAGGTTGTGTGCGCCGATCAGCTGGATGACGGCTACGTCGTCGGACGCGTCGTAGCCGATCCACTTCGCGGCATAGTGCTGGCCGGTCGACACCACGGTGGCGTTGAGCTGCGTCGTCCCGGTGATCACGTGGTTGTTGGTCAGGACCAGGCCGCCGGGGCTGATCACCATGCCGGTCGCGGCGGCCTGGCTGCCCTGATACGCGAGGTTGCTCGAGATGTCGACGATCCCTGGGCGGACCCTCCTCACCGCGGCATTCTCGGTGGCACCGCTGATGATGCGCTGCGCGCCAGAGCCTGTGCCCGGGAAGCCATTCGGGAGGCCGCCGGCCGAGGGGCCGCCTCCGCTCGGCGCTCCGGCGCTGGTGCCTGAGCCTGAGTTGCCGCCGATCGCGAGGCCGGTGAGGCCCGCGCCCAGCGCGGCGGCGACGACGGCGACAGTGACGTAGGTGAGCAGCATCCGGCGACCGCCGGAGCGGGTACCGGGTCGCGGCAGGTAGCCACCGGCCCCGAACGGGTTGCTGGTGCCGCCCGGGGCGGCGTACCCGTAGCCAGGCTGACCATAGGGCGGCTGCCCGTAGCCGGGCTGACCGTAGCCGGGCTGGCCGTAGCCGGGCTGGCCGTAGCCGGGCTGGCCGTAGCCGGGCTGCCCGTAGCCGGGCTGGCCGTAGCCGGGCTGACCGTAGCCGGGCTGACCGTAGGGCGGCTGGCCGTAGCTGGGCTGGCCGGAGCTGGGCTGGGGCGCGCTTTCGTCGTCGCGCGCGGAGCCTGGCACCGCGTCGTCGTGACCTGAGGCGCTCCGCTCCGGCCCGGAACCCTCAGGTAGCTGGCCCTCGCTGTTGCCCTGCTCGTCCTGCATCTACACCACCTTTGCCCGGTGCCAGCGTACTGCGCGGCTGTCCCTGGTCCGATCTGACTGATCTGCCCACGCGCCCGAGCCATCCAGTCCGCGGCCTGACTGGATGGCTGCGGGCTGCGCGGTGTGCTGGCACCGATTCCGCCCGGACCTGCACTCCTACCACCTAAGCAGCAGAGCCTGGAAGCTAGCTGAGGGCTGGCTGAGGATCATCTTCGGTGCTGAATACCCTTCCCGCGGCGATACCCTTCCCGCCGCGCCGTCCGCTCGCGGCGCCGCTCCCGGTATCCCCGGGGGAGGCGCTGACCATGATCTTCCCGCATAGCGGGCCGGTCGTAACATTCGATCCGTTCTGGTGGTATGAACGGGAGCATTCGTTCTTATTCACGTTCTTTAGCAAGCATGAACATCAACGTCCTGGTGGGAGCCTGGATGGCGATTGGTTATGGTGCATTAGCGCAGTCTGAGCGGGATGCGCGGGAACGTCAGGTCAATGTGGCAGCCGCGGTGGTGCCGCAGCGAGGGGAACGCAGTTGGGGCCGCGACGCCGGGCGTTGCTGATGCCGGGGTCGATCAGCGCTGGCCATCAGGCCGCGGCGATCGCCTGCGCCTCGACACTGGAAGCGCTCGGCTGGAGCACGAGGACCCTGGATACGACCTGGCTGCTCGGGCGTAACACCGGGCCAGCCGCGCGGTCCACCGGGCGGGCCGTGCTGGCGATTCCCGGCCTGTATGACGCCTTTCACTACACGGCGCTGCGGACCGGCGGCAGGCTGGCCAATCAGGCCGACAACGCGATCCGCCTGGGGCTGGCGCCGCGGCTGCGCGACCACCTGGACCGGCATCCGGTCGAGCTGGTGATCTCGATCAGCCCGACCGGGGCATCGGCGGTCAGTGCGGTGGCATCGCGCTACCCGTCCATGCGGCATGTTGTCTTCTGCACCGATGCGGCCCCGCACCGGCTGTGGATCCACCCCAACGTGGACCTGTACCTGGTGACTTCGGCGGCCGCGTATCCCGCGGTCCTGCGATACGCGCCCAGGGCGCGCGTGGAGGTCATCCCCGCGCCGGTGCGAGCCGAGTTCTACCGCGCGCCGACGCAGCGCTCGGCGCGGGTCGGGCTCGGCATCGCCGAGCAGGACCGGTGCGTACTGCTGATGGCAGGCAGCCGCGGAATGGCACCGCTGGCCAGCATCGCCGACGGACTCGCCGACGACGGTGTCACCGTCCTGGCCGTCGCTGGACACAACGCCAGGCTCGGGCGCAAGCTGTCGGCCATCGCCGAGTGCCATCCGCAGATTCAGGTCTTCGCCTTTACCGACCGGGTGCCCGAGCTGATGGCCGCCTGCGACCTGGTCATCACCAGCCCGGGGGCGGCCTGCATGGAGGCGCGTACGGTCGGCCGCTCGCTGCTGCTCATCGACATGGTCCAGGGGCACGGCCGGGACAACCTTCAGCATGAGCTCGAACTGGGGGATGCGACAGTCACCTCCAAGCGGGCAGCGGACGTCGTCAGCGCAGCTCTGGCGGCACTGGAGCGGATCAAGCCAGTGAGCACGGGACCGACCCGGTCGCTGGCCGACTGGGAGGACAGGTTCCGAATCGCGCTCGAGGCAGTCGTCCCCTGACCGCGGTGATGCGCCTGTTCCATCCCCAAACCCTCCCGCAGCTGTCGTCGCCGGACGAACGCCTACGGGAGCAGACAACTCTCCGCTGACCCTGAATCCCCGGTGGTCCTGCGCCATCCTTGGATCATGGCGGGAGAACCAGAGCCGAGCCGCAGAGCCTTCCTCGGCACCGCGGCGGGGGCCGCCGGGGCACTGGGCGCTAGTGCACTGGCCGGCTGTACCAGCGCGTCGCCGGCCGCGCATCCGGCGCCACGGCCTACCATCACGCGGCTGCGCGGTACGAAGGCGGAGAACTCCCTGCCAGGAGAACCCGGCTGGTGGATCAGGCGGGTAGGCGCCCCCGACGAGATCCAGGGATACCCGGGCGAGGCGAGCGTGCCGCGCGGGGAACCGGTGACGCTGTACGTGTCCACGACGGCGCGCGAATTCCGGGTGACGGCGCTGCGGATGGGCTGGTACGGCGGCCATCTCGCCCGGCTGGTCTGGCGGTCCGGCTGGGTGCGCGGCCACCGGCAGCGGCGGCACTCGCTGGTCCCGCGCACCAGGACCGTGACGTGCGACTGGGAACCGTCGCTGCGGCTCGAGACAGCCGACTGGCCCGAGGGCAGCTATCTGCTCAGGCTCGACGCGTCGTCTGGCGCCCAGCGGTATGTCCCGCTGACCGTGCGGTCGGTGGACGTCGCGGGCAAGGTCGTGATCAAGAACGCCGTCACCACCTGGCAGGCCTACAACACCTGGGGCGGCTATGACCTGTACACCGGTCCCGGTGGCTACGCGGACCGATCGTTCGCGGTCAGCATGGACCGGCCGTACGGCGGCAGAGGCGCCGACCTGTTCCTGGCCTTCGAGCGCAAGCTGATCAACCTCGCCGAGCGGCTCGGGCTTCCGCTCGCCTATGTCACCAGCATCGACCTCGACCGGCACCCGCACTTGCTGAACCAGGCAAGCGCCCTGATCTCACCGGGGCACGACGAGTACTGGTCACCGGCGGAGCGAGCGCACGTCACCGCCGCGCGCGATGCCGGGACGAACATCGCCTTCTTCGGCGCCAACGCGGTCTTCCGGCGGACCAGGCTCGAGCCTGGCGGCCTGGGTCCTGGCAGGCTCATCGTCTGCTACAAGACGAGCTACCTGCGGGACCCGATGTACGGCAAGCACAACGCCCTGGTCACCAGCGACTGGCGCGAGCCGCCGCGCCCTGATCCGGAGTCCTCCCTCACGGGCACCTTGTACGAGTCGAACCCGGTGACCGCCTACTACGTCGTGACCAGCCCGGACGCATGGGTGTTCGCGGGGACCGGGGCGCGGCTGGGCACCAGGTTCCGCGGGCTGGTGGGCGACGAGTACGACCGGGTCAATCCTGTCTACCCGGTGCCGCGCCCGATCCAGATCCTCGCGCACTCGCCGCTGACCTGCCGTGGCATCCGCAGCTACGCGGACTCGGCCTATTACACCCACCCGGGCGGCGCCGGCGTCTTCAACACGGGGACCATGCGCTGGGTGCAGTCACTGGCCCCGCCGTACGGAACCTACGTGTCGCCGGGCAGCCACCACTTCACCGGCCGGGTGACCGCCAACGTGCTGGCCGCATTCGCCAGGGGGCCGGCCGCCGAGCGGTACCCGGCACACGACAACCTGGCCGCGACGCACGAGTGGCCAGGGGACCCGATCGCGTCACAGCACGACCTCTGGCCCCCGGTCGTGCGGTAAGGACGGCCGCGGTCCACGGCAGAGCCTTTAGTCAGGCACTGCCGGGTACACTCCGTACTTGCAGCCCGGATCTGCAACTACCGGGAGGTACATGATGGGCCAGGTACGCCATTTCAGCCGCAGGCTCCGCCTTCGCTGGGCGGTCCCTGCCGCGGTCGTAGCCGTCGCGGGCGCAGTCCTCGCCGGGACGGTGCTTGCCAGCGCCGCGCCACCATCGCTGCCGCACCGCACGCCCGCTCAGCTGCTCGCCGGCCTGCACAAGGCCACGGCGCCGGCCGCGCTGTCTGGCGTCGTGTCGGAGAGCGCGAATCTCGGCATCCCGGCCCTGCCCGACCTCCCCGGCATCTCGTCGTCCGCCCTTTCAGCGACCTCCCTGCTCACCGGCTCGCACACCATCGAGGTCTGGTACGCCGGGCCCCGGCACGTCCGGATCGCGGTGCCGGTCTCCTTCGGCGAGACCGACCTGCGGGTCAATGGGAACCAGGTGTGGCTCTGGCAGAGCCAGGGCAGCAAGGCCACCCGCTATGTCGTCCCGGCCTCGCCAGGGCCGGGCCGGGACGTGATCCGCGCGCCGGGCTACTCGTCCCCGGCACCGGGTCCGACCCCGAACTCGACTCCCGGCTCGACCCCGGGTCAGGCCCCCGGCAGCGATCCCCTCGAGAGCCTGACGCCACCGCAGGCAGCGCAGCGGGTACTCGCCATGGTCGGCAAGACGACAAGGGTCACCGTGCCCGGCACCGTCGAGGTCGCCGGGCGGCCCGCCTACGAGCTAGCGATCGCGCCGCGGTCGAGTCAGTCCCTGATCGGCAAGATCCTGATCGCCATCGACGCCGCTACCCGCCTGCCGCTGCAGGTTCAGGTCTTCGCGCGCGGCGCGTCGTCCCCGGCGTTCCAGATCGGCTTCACCTCGCTGAGCTTCGCTAGGCCGGCCATGTCGAACTTCACCTTCACCCCGCCGCCCGGCGCCCAGGTGAAGACGGTGCGGCCGTCCGCCCCGGCTTCCGTGCCCAGCGGCGCCGGGCCGAGCGGCGGCCAGCCCGGCAGCAGGCAGGGCTGGGGCACTCACCCAGGTAGCGGACCAGCCGGCGCTCAGGTCTTCGGCACGGGATGGCTGACAGTCGCGGCGGTCGCGGCCGGTCAGGTGCAGCACCTGCCAGGACAGTCCCAGGGGACCGCCCTGGCGCGGCTGCTGCTCAAGGTCACGACCCCGGTGCACGGGACCTGGGGGTCCGGCCGGCTGCTGCGGACCAGCCTGCTCTCGGTCCTGATCACCAGCAAGGGCCAGATCCTGGTCGGGGCGGTCACCCCGGCCGTGCTCTACGCCGACGCGGCGAAGGTCAAGTGACGCTGACCGAGGCGGAGATCGGCACCGCCGGGCCGACCGAGCCAGGCCTGGCCATCGCCAGCACCGGTCTGGCGATGCGGTTTCGCGGCGGGCAGCTAGCCGTTGACAACATCGACCTCGCGGTCCCGCCGGGCAGCGTCTACGGGTTCCTCGGGCCGAACGGGTCCGGCAAGACGACGACCATCAGGATGCTTCTCGGCCTGGTGCACCCGACCGGGGGAACGTTCCGGCTACTCGGGTGCGACGCCCCGGGGCTGGATTCCGTGCTGCCGAGAGTCGGGGCACTGGTCGAGGGCCCTTCCTTCTACCCGTTCTTGTCTGGCAGGCAGAACCTGGCCAGGTGCGATGCCGCCGACCCGACGGCTGACCTGGCCACCGCGACCGCCAGAATCGACCGGGCGCTCGATCAGGTCGGCCTGCTCGCCGCGGCCGACAAGCGGTACCGGGTCTACTCGCTCGGCATGAAGCAGCGGCTCGGCATCGCGGCCGGGCTGCTGCGGCCCAGGGACCTGATGATCCTCGACGAGCCGACCAACGGGCTCGACCCGCAGGGCACCCGCGAGATCAGGTCGCTGATCAAGCAGATCGCCGCCGACGGCACGACCGTGTTCGTCTCCTCCCATCTGCTCGCCGAGGTTGACCAGATCTGCACGCACGTCGGCGTGATGAGCACCGGGCGCCTGGTCTTCCAGGGAACCCTGGCCGAACTCCGCGGCCGCGGCGAGCCGCGGATCCTGATCCGCACCGCCGAGCTTGCCGCAGCCTCCGGCGTGCTCGCCAGGCTCGGGCTGGCCGACATCGCCGCCGGCGGCGGCCAGGTCACCGCTCGCCTGGGCGAGCACGCACCGGAGCGGATCAACGCCGAACTCGTGCATGCGGGCATCGGCGTCGCCGGCCTGGAGACGGTACGGCCGAGCCTGGAGGATCTCTTCGTCGCGCTGACCGGTGAGGGCTTCAATGTCAACGGCTAGCCCGACGGACGTCTCGCCGGTCAGCCCGCCGCCGGCCGCTGCCGCCGTACGGCACTGGCTGCGGCTGTTCCGTTCTGAGCTCCGGAATGTCTTCCTGCGGCCGCGCAATCTCGCGCTGCTCGCCGTGCTCGCCGGAGCGCCGGTCTTCCTCGGGCTGGTGCTGTGGATCAACACGCCGCCGCCGGGCGCCGGGGGTGGCCCGGGCGCGGGCGTCTTCGTCGGCCAGATCGCGGATAACGGTGTCTTCCTTGCACTGTTCGCGCTCTACGTGCTGCTGACCGTGCTGCTGCCGCTGGCCGTGTCGGTGGTGTCCGGGGACTCGCTGGCGGGTGAGGCCGGGCTCGGAACGCTGCGGACGCTGCTGACCGTGCCGGTCGGCCGGATCAGGCTGCTGCTGACCAAGTACGCCATGATCGTTGTGTTCTGCGTCGCGGCTACCTGCCTGGTGACCGGTCTCGGGCTGCTCATGGGCGCGATCTTCTTCCCGGTCGGCCCGGTCACGCTGCTCTCCGGTGACACGATCTCGCTCGCGGCCGGCCTCGGACGGCTGGCGCTCATCGTCTTGTACGTCTCGGCGGCGCTGTCGGCGCTCGGCGCGATCGGCATCGCGCTGTCCTCGTTCACCCAGCACGCGATCGCCGTGATGGCGACGATCCTGGTCATCGTGATGGTGAGCGAGATCCTTGACGCGGTGTCGCAGGTGGCCGCCATCCACCCGTACCTGCCGACCCACTTCTGGTTCTCGTTCGACGCGCTGCTGCGGATGCCGATCGCGTGGTCGCAGATCCTGCACGGCCTGGGCTCGTTCGCCGCGTACACGATCGTCTTCGGCGCCGTGGCCTGGACCCGGATGCGGCGGGCCAACGTGACCTGCTGACGTCAGCCTGCCCAGGTCTTGTCGATGAGCGGGGCCGGCCATCTCCGCGATACGTTTACTCGCATGTCCCCCGCAACCAAGGCCGGCCTTGCGCCGGAAGCGGGCGACGTGGCTGACCTGCTGGCAGCGGCCGTGGCCGGGATCGGCGGGGCGGAGCGTCCCGGGCAGGTCACGATGGCCCGGGCGGTGCAGCGGACAATCCAGACCGGCGAGCATCTCGCCGTGCAGGCCGGCACCGGCACCGGCAAGTCGCTGGCCTACCTCGTGCCGGCCGCACGGCACGCCGTGGCGGACGGCGCCACGGTCGTCGTCTCGACGGCCACGATCGCGCTGCAGCGCCAGCTGATCGACAGGGACCTGCCGAGACTGGCCGCCGCGATCGGGCCCGTGCTCGGCCGGGAGCCGGTATTCGCGATACTCAAGGGCCGGCGTAACTACCTGTGCCTGCAGCGGCTGCGCGGCGGGCCCGCGGACGACCAGGGCGAGGCGCTGTTCGACCCGGGCGCGGTGTCGGCGATCGGACGGCAGGTGCAGCGGCTGCACGAGTGGGCGGCCACGACGAAGACCGGCGACCGGGACGAACTCGTGCCCGGCGTGCGAGACCAGGCCTGGCGCCAGGTCTCGGTCAGCGCCCGCGAGTGCGTCGGAGCTCAGCGCTGCCCGTTCGGCACGCAGTGCTTCGCCGAGCTTGCCCGGGAGGAGGCCGGCCAGGCCGACATCGTGGTGACCAACCACGCGCTGCTGGCGATCGACGCCATGGAGGACTTCGACATCTTCCCCGAGCACGACGTCGTGATTGTCGACGAGGCCCACGACCTGGTCGACCGGGTCACCTCGGTCGCCACCGACGAGCTGTCGGCCGCTGCGATCGAGACGGCCGCCCGCCGGTGCGGCCGCATGATCGACGAGAAGATCGTGGCCAGGCTGCGGGACGCGGGATCGGGCGCCGAGCATGTGCTCGCTCAGCTCTCAGCCGGACGGATCGACGTGCTTGACGAGGCACTGGCGACTGCGCTTGAGGCGGTCAGGGACGCCGCTGCTGGCTGTGCGGCCGAGTTCCGGGCCACTGCGAAGAACAACGACGATGAGCCGGACCGGCTCGCCGCCCGCCGGTCAGCACTGGCCGCCATCGGCGAGGTCGGCGAGGCAGCGGAGCGGATGCTCGGGGCATTCGGCGCCGCGATCGCCGACCGGGCCGACGTGGTGTGGATGGACCGCCCGATGGCCGACGAGCCAGGGAGGCCGCCGACGCTGCGGGTCGCGCCGCTGCGGGTCGGCGGGCTGCTGGCCAGCCGCCTGTTCGGCCGCCGGACGGTCGTGCTGACCTCAGCGACGCTGGCGCTAGGCGGGTCATTCGAGCCGCTGGCCAGGCAGTGGGGCCTGACTCAGCCAGGTGGAGTGGCCAGTGGCGACACCGTGCCCGCGACGGCATCGGCCGGCCAGGACGGCCCGGATCAGTCCGACCCGCAGCACTCGCTCGCCTGGTCGGGGATCGACGTGGGGTCTCCGTTCGACCATCCGCGCAGCGGAATCCTGTACATCGCCGGGCACCTGCCGCCGCCTGGCCGAGACGGCCTGCACCCGTCCTACGTCGACGAGCTCGCCGAGCTGATCGATGCGGCAGGGGGGCGCACGCTCGGCTTGTTCTCCTCGATGCGGGCGGCGCGCCAGGCGGCCGACGAGCTTGCCGGGCGGATCGGCGTTCCGCTGCTGTGCCAGGGCGACGACCAGACCTCGCAGCTCGTCGCCGAGTTCGCCGCAGACGAGGCCACCTGCCTGTTCGGAACCCTGTCCCTGTGGCAGGGCGTGGACGTGCCAGGACGGTCGCTGTCGCTGGTGGTGATCGACCGGATCCCGTTCCCGCGCCCGGACGACCCGCTCGCGTCGGCACGGCAGCGGGCCGTGGCGGCTCACGGCGGCAACGGCTTCATGACCGTGGCCGCGGCGCAGGCCGCGCTCCTGCTGGCCCAGGGCTCCGGACGGCTGCTGCGGACCATGTCCGACCGCGGGGTGGTCGCCGTGCTCGACCCCCGGCTGCACACAGCCAGGTACGCGAGCTTCCTGCGTGCCTCGCTTCCGCCGTTCTGGACGACGACCGATCCGCAGGTCGTGCGCGGCGCGCTGGGCCGGCTATCCGGCGCGGCGGATGAGCTGGAGCGCGGCTAGCCGGCGGCCTGGCTCACCGCGGCTGCGCGGCGACGAGCGCGGACAGTGTCCGCCGTTTCGGTGCTCGCATCTCGACGTCGGATTCCTGCCGGACTTCCGGACGTGCCGACGGCAAGCTGACCATATGACAACGACACAGCAGGTGAGGCAGGCATTCAGGGTCCGGGCGATCGATCCGCTGGTACTGGCGCAGCTACGGGTACTCGACGACGCCGGGCATGCGCCGAGGATGGTGCAGGACGCGGAGGGAGGCAGCCCGCTGCGGTGCTGCCTGCGCCGGAGCCGGCCTGGCGAGCGGATCGCGCTGGTGTCCTACGCGCCGCTGCGGCGCTGGGCGGCCGAGACCGGGGCCGATCCCGGTCCCTACGACGAGGTGGGGCCCGTTTTCGTGCACCCCGAGCCTTGCGACGGCCCTGTGGCCGACGGGTTCCCGGCCGAGCTCGCCGGGTTGCCGCGGATGCTGCGCTCCTACTCTGCGGATGGCCGGATCCTCGACGGTCGGCTGGCCGGGGGCGACGACCTGCGCGACCAGGAATCGGCCCGGCTGCTGATCGAGGAGATACTCGCCGACCCGCGAGTCGCGGTCATGCATGCCAGGGCCGTCGACTTCGGCTGCTTCACCTTCGAGATCCAGCGGGCAGGCTGATGCGCCATCGATGGCCCATCGGTGGGCCTATAGCCCCATCAATGGGCCATCGATGGCCTTGGCGCGTCGCTGGATGCTAGCTGGTGACCGGGTTTTGTCCTAGAGGACGTCGTGGCCTGGGTGCGGCTCCTGCGGGATCTCGGTCGGCGTGGCCGGGACCGTGCCGAGGCGGCCAGCCTGGTAGTCCTCGAAGGCCTTGACTAGCTCGGCCCGGCTGTTCATCACGAACGGGCCGTAGGCGGCGACCGGCTCCCTGATCGGCTGCCCGCCGAGCACGAGCACGTCCATCCCCTCGCTCGGGCCGTCCGCCCGCTGGCTGGCGCCGAAGGTGAGCGCGTCACCCGCGCCGAAGACGGCGAGCTGCCCGGTCCGCACCGGGCGCCGCTCCGCCCCGACAGTGCCTGACCCGGCCAGCACGTAGCCGAGTGCGTTGAAGTCCTGCCGCCACGGCAGCCTGAGCTGAGCACCGGGCTGCAGCGTAGCGTGCAGCAGCGTGATCGGCGTGTGGGTCACGCCGGGACCCTCATGGCCGTCCACCTCGCCGGCGATGACGCGCACGAGCGTGCCGCCGTCCGGTGAGCTGAGCAGCGCGACCTGGCCGGCCCGGATGTCCTGGTAGCGCGGCACGGTCATCTTCAGCTTCGCCGGCAGGTTCACCCAGAGCTGGAAGCCGTGGAACAGCCCGCCGCTCATCACGAGGTCCTCGGGGGGCTCCTCGATGTGCAGGATGCCGCCGCCAGCGGTCATCCACTGGGTGTCGCCGTTGGTGATCAGGCCGCC
>DASWAA010000451.1:0-4552 GCA_036391385.1 Streptosporangiaceae bacterium | reverse complement strand
TGCCTCGCCTGGCATCGACCACTGCCTTCTTGTGCTTTGTCGTGGCCCATTTGGAGTGGCCGCTCATCGGCTATCCCTCAACATGTCGATAAAGAGTGCGTGCACGCGGTTGTCCTGGGTGAGCTCCGGGTGGAATGCCGTAGCGAGCGCCGGACCCTGGCGGACGGCGACGATCCTACCCGTGCGGGGCTCGGTAGCCAGAATCTCGACGCTGGGGCCGACCTCTTCGACCCACGGCGCGCGGATGAAGACCGCGCGGAACGGCTCGCCGGACAGTCCGTCGACGGAGATATCGCTCTCGAAGGACTCGACCTGCCGGCCGAAGGCGTTCCGCCTGACGGTCATGTCGATCGCGCCGAACGTCTCCTGCTCGCTGGCCCGGTCCACCAGCTTGCTGGCCAGCATGATCATCCCGGCACAGGACCCGAAGACGGGCATGCCGCCGGCGATCCGCTCGCGCAGCGGCGCGGCCAGGTCGAAGATCGCGGCGAGCTTCCAGATCGTGGTCGACTCGCCGCCGGGGATGATCAGGCCGTCGACCGTCTCGAGCTCAGACCGGCGGCGAACCGGGAGCGGACGGGCTCCGCTGCCCTCGATCGCCCGCAGGTGCTCCGCGACGTCACCCTGCAGGGCGAGCACGCCCACCGTCTTCGTGCGCAGCCTGGTGGCCGGGATGCCGGCGGAGTGCGTCGGAGTCGCTAGCGCCACATCATCGGCTGGCACAATTACCCTCCTGTCAGTACGGTCAGGCCAGTTCCGAGCGTATCCGCGCCGCGGTGGTGTGTTATAGCCGTGCCGCGGGTAGCGATCATTGGATTACGCAGTGCAACCACGTCGTGGCACCAGCCAGGTGCCCGTCTCCCCCACGGAGGCACCTGATGGGCGAGGTCTGGACGTTCGACGGCGCGCCCGCGATCACGATGGGAGCCTCCTCGGGCCTGGTGACGCTGCTGGAGGGCACCACCTTCTGCATCTGCGAATCGTCGGGCGACATCCACCCGGGCGGCGCACAGGGTCTCTTCGTCCGTGACACCCGGCTGATCAGCCGACTGGAGCTGACCATCAACGGGCACCGTCCCGAGCCGCTCGCACCGCAGTCACACGAGCCGTTCGCCACCACGTTCATCGGCCGCATGCCGCCGCTTCCCGGGCTGGCCGATAGCACCTTGCTCGTCACCAGGCGGCGCGAGCTCAACGACGGCATGACCGAGGAGATCACGCTCCGCAACATGAGCACCGAGCCGCTCCCGGTCAGCCTGCGGATCGGAGTCGCCGGGGACTTCGCCGACGTGTTCGAGGTGAAGGAAGGCCGGGCGCATGGCGACGCGGCGGGCGTGGATGGCCTGACCGTCGGCGTGGATGACGACTCGATCAAGCTGAGCCGGGAGGTCGGCTCGCACCTGCGCGGCGCGACGATCACCGGCGCGCAGCATAGCGAGACCGAGCTCGAGGTCTCCGCCAGCCAGCTGACCTGGCATGCCGTCGTGCCGCCGCACGGAAGCTGGGGCACGTCGCTGAAGGTCACGCCGTCCCTGAACGGCAAGGACCTGATCGAGTTCAAGCCAGCGCAGGCGCACCCGAACGGCTCGGGCCCGGCCGGACCGCACCAGCGGCTCGCTGACTGGCGCCGTCAGAGCCCCCTGGTCAAGGCATCTGACCTGCGGCTGGCCACCGTCTTCGCGGCGAGCACCGAGGATCTGGGCAGCCTGCGGATCTTCGACCCCGATCACGCCGACCGGGCCGTGATCGCAGCGGGTGCTCCGTGGTTCATGACCATCTTCGGCCGGGACTCGCTGATCACGTCCTGGATGATCCTGCCGCTCGACCCGTCGCTAGCGCTCGGCACCCTGCGGACGCTGGCCAGCCTGCAGGGCACGAAGGTCACCCCGGCGACCGAGGAGGAGCCGGGCAAGATCCTGCACGAGATGCGCTTCGGCATGCAGGCGTCGCTGTGGCTGGGAGGCAGCAGCGTCTACTACGGCTCGGTCGACGCGACGCCGCTGTTCGTGATGCTGCTCGGCGAGCTGCGGCGCTGGGGGCTTGAGCGCCGCGTCGTGGACGAGCTGCTGCCGCACGCCGACCGGGCGCTCGACTGGATCGTGAACCGCGGCGACCGCGACGGGGACGGCTTCGTCGAGTACGCCCGCTCGACCGAGCTCGGCCTGGCCAACCAGGGCTGGAAGGACTCGTTCGACGGCGTGACCTTCGCCGACGGGCAGATCGCCGAGCCGCCGATCGCCCTGGCCGAGGTACAGGGTTACGTCTACGCGGCCTACCTTGCCAAGTCGCACTTTTGCACCGAGCGCGAGGACGCCGACGGTGCGGCCTACTGGGCGCAGAAGGCGCAGGATCTCAAGGAGGCGTTCAACCGGCTGTTCTGGCTGCCCGACAAGGGCTACTTCGCACTCGGCCTGGACAAGGACAAGCGGCCGATCGACTCGCTGGCGTCCAACATGGGCCACTGCCTGTGGACCGGCATCGTCGACGCCGGCAAGGCGTCGGCCGTGGCACGGCACCTGACCGGGCCGGACATGTTCTCCGGCTTCGGGATCAGGACGCTGGCCGCATCGAGCACCGCCTACAACCCGATGAGCTATCACAACGGCTCGATCTGGCCGCACGACAACGCGATCTGCGCGGCCGGCCTGATGCGGTACGGCTTCGTCCGGGAGGCACAGCAGGTCGCGGTCGGCATCCTGGAGGCCGCGGAGTATTTCGGCGGGCGGCTGCCCGAGCTGTTCTGCGGGTTCGACCGGACCGAGTTCGCCGAGCCGGTGCCGTACCCGACGTCGTGCTCGCCGCAGGCCTGGGCGTCGGCGGCCCCGTTCCACCTGCTGCGGACGCTGCTTCGGTTCGACCCGTCGGTGCCGGTCGGCAAGCTGTGGTGCGACCCGGCGATCCCGGCCAGGTTTCTGCCGCTGCGGATCGAGTCGCTGCACGTGGCCGGCGCGCGAGTGTCACTCGACGTGCGCGACGACAGCTGGTCGCTCGACGGCCTCGGCGAGATCCTCACCCTGGTCCGCTCCGGCCGCGACCCGCTGACCGCCATCGGCAGCTGAGGGCGGGATCGAGCGGGGCGCCAGAAGGTCTGGTCACCCGCAAAGCCTCGCGTGCCAGGCGAGGGCAGAGATGTCGGTGAGCGAGGCCACCTGGTCGACGACGACGCGCAGCCGGGCCGCGTCCGAGCCGGCCGACTCGAATTCCGGGCGGAACAGCGGATCGAGCGCCGCCGGAGCTCCGGCCAGGAGGGCTCCGACCAGCTCGGTCAGCACCTCACGCTCCCTGGCCTGCGAGGCATCCGCGCCGTGGCGGCGCATCACGTAGAAGGCGGTCACGCCCTTGAGCAATGCGCACTCCAGCCGCTGCCGCCGGGGAACTTCAAGATCGCAGGCATAACGGCGCAGCGGAGGGCTCCCAGCCGGGCGGGTGGCTCGCTCCGCGGCGCCGCAGAAGCGCCCGATCAGCTCGCTGGTCAGGTTCTTGACTGCGGCGACAGTCTGCGGCTCGCCGTCGAACCGCTGCGGCCAGCAGTCCAGCGTCAGCAGCCGGTCGAACACATCGCACAACTCGCCGGCCGTGACCGACCCCGGCGGCAGGTACTGCGCGATGCTCAGCTCAGCGACCTGGCGGCGCTCCTGCGGGTCGCGCAACTGCGTCAGTGTGATCAGCCCGCTGTGCAAGCCGTCCTCCAGGTCGTGCACCGAGTAGGCGACATCGTCGGCCCAGTCCATGACCTGCGCCTCCAGGCACGCCCTTCCCGACGGAGCCCCCTGGCGGACCCACCGGAAGACCTCAGCGTCGTCGTCATAGCAGCCGAACTTCGCGCCGGGGTAGCCATCGGCTGGGCCATCGATGGCCCATTGATGGTGCTCGGGCGCCATCGATGGGCCATCGATGCGCGGCGGTGCCGGGCTGGGGGCGCTGGCGGGGCTGGGGGAGCTGGGGGAAACTGCTGACGCTAGCCAGGGGTACTTGAGGGTGGCGTCGAGAGTGGCCCGTGTGAGGTTCAGGGCGGCACCGGGGATCTTCGGCTCGAGCCTGGTCAGCAGGCGCAGGCTCTGTGCATTGCCCTCGAAGCCGCCGCAGCCTGCTGCTACCTGGGCCAGCGCCGTCTCTCCGTTATGCCCGAAGGGTGGGTGCCCGAGATCATGCGCCAGGCAGGCCGCGTCCACCAGGTCCGGGTCGCACCCGAGCGCCGCTCCTAGCTCCCGGCCGACCTGCGCGCACTCCAGCGAGTGCGTCAGCCTGGTGCGCGGAAAATCGGCCTGGCCGACCTCGACGACCTGCGTCTTGGCGGCGAGCCTGCGCAGCGCCGAGCTGTGCAGCACCCGAGCGCGGTCCCGCTGGAACGGGCCGCGCTCGGGGCTGCCCGCGCGCTTGGCTGGCTCGGGAGCGAACCTGGCCGTCGCGTGGGCGTCGTAACCGGCGACCTCGCCTCCGCTGCCGGAGGTCACCGGCTGTCGCTGCCCCCTGACGCTTCCAGGGCGACGGCACGGCCGGCTTCAAGGCGCGCCACCGGGACGCGGAACGGCGAGCAGGAGACGTAGTCCAG
>DASWAA010000450.1:0-5545 GCA_036391385.1 Streptosporangiaceae bacterium | reverse complement strand
CGCCGGCATGCCGATCCGGCGCAGCCGCGCCACCAGCGGCTGCAGCAAGGCGGACAGCAAGATCGCGGTGATCAGCGGGATCATGAACAGGCGCAGCGCGTCGGCGATCCGGAACGCCAGGTAGAGGACGGCAGCTACGAGCAGCAGGCGCCAGGACCAGGCGGCCGCGTGCCGCAGCAGGGCAGGCACCGTGACGTCCTCCCTGAGGCTGACCGGGATCTCACTGCCTGCCGGGCCGTCAGCCAGCAGCCCCGCCCGGCCAGAACCAGCCGGCACCGAACCAGGCGGCACGGAGCCAGCCGGAACGGGGCCAGCCGGAACGGAGCCAGGCCCGCCGGGGCCGTGCGGGATCGAGTCGTCCTGTCCCGCAGGGCCGACCGCGCTCCTGGCCGCGCGCACCCGCGCGGCCAGCCTCCTCGCCGCGCGCCGCACGGACCCGCCATCAGCGTTCATGCCCTCCATGTAACCAACTACGGTGGAGCAATGCGCGTCTACCGTGAACGACTCGGCGTGCCAGCCTCGTGGTGGCTCGTCACCACCGCTTGCGTGCTGCTGCTGGGCACCACGCTGTGGGCCGGCCTGAGCCTGCTCGCCGCTGTCGCTATCTACGTCGGCCTCGAGGCCCTGTGCGCGGCGATCCTGCTGAGCTGGGGCGCGATCACGATCGAGGTGACGCAGACCGAGCTGGCAGCCGGCTCGCAGCACCTGCCGCTGGCCAGGATCGGCGAGGTGACCGCCCTGGACGCGGCTCAGACCAGGGCGCTGCGCGGACCGCGAGCCGACCCCGCCGCGTACCTGATCGTCCGGCCCTACCTGCACGAGTCGGTGTACGTGGAGGTAGCCGGGCGGCCGCCGGGCCAGCCGTACTGGCTGATCGCCACCAGGACGCCGGCCAGGCTGGCCGAGGCCATCGACGCGGCCCGGACCCGCACGGCTGGTCAGCCGCCATGCGATGATGCTCTGGACGATCATGTCACGCAGGCAGGCTCATCTGGGCGAGCCGACGCGGCTCGGCACGGAAAGGACGGCAATGCCCGGTAAAGGCGGTGATTACGGCGGCAAGGCAATCACCACGCTCGCGGGCGCGGCTGCGGCGTTCGTCGCGCGCAAGGCACTCGTTTTCGCCTGGACCAAGGCCACCGGACGCAAGCCTCCGGAGAAGGCCGAGGACCCGCAGGTCGCACTCGGCGAGGCGGTGGCCTGGACAGTGGTCGCGGGGGTGGGCGTAGCGCTGGCCCGGGTCCTGGTGATGAGGCTGGCGATCAGCCGGTCGGCCAGGCACCTGCCCGCGCCCGACGACCTCGCGGCGCGGTAACGCCAGGCTCCTGCGCCTCGCCGGACCCGCGCCTGGATCACCGCCCGCTTCCACCAGGATCACCAGACAGGCCCTAGTCTGATCACGTGCATAACAGGGACCGATCCAAGCTCACCTTCAAGCTCGCCTACGCGGCCAAGAATCCCACCACGGTCGTTCGCTATGCCCGGCGCCGTAGCCGGGATGCGTGGCTGTCGGTGCGATCAGCGGACCACGTCAGCTACTACCGCGCGGTGATGCGCTCGGACGCGTCCAGGAGCCGCGAGGGTGCCGTCGGCAGTCACACGCACGAGTCATGGCTGCAGATCGGCCAGTTGCAGTTCGACTACGCGACCAGTCACGGGCTCAAGCCGGAAGCCCGGATGCTGGAGATCGGCTGCGGAAACCTCCGGGCCGGGCGGCTCTTCATCGACTACCTCGATGTCGGCCATTACTACGGGATCGACATCTCGCCCGACATTCTCCTTGCCGCGCAGGACACCATCGCCGAGTACGGCATCGCCGCCAGGCTGCCGCACCTGACCCTGGTCAAGGACCTGAGGCTGCAGTTCCTGCCGGACGCGACCTTCGACTTCGTGCACGCGCACAGCGTGTTCTCGCATTCGCCGATCGAGGTTATCGACGAGTGCTTCGCGCACGTCGGCCGGATCATGGCGCCGGGCGGCTTCTTCGACTTCACCTTCGACAAGACCGAGGGGACCGAGCATCACGTCCTGCGCGAGGACTTCTACTACCGTACGGACACGCTGATCGCGCTCGCCGCCAAGCACGGCCTCGAAGCGGCCTACATGGACGACTGGGACGCCACCGGCCACGCGCAGTCCAAGATCCGGATAACCATTCCTGTCTCAGCCTCGCAGTAATGGGCGCACCGTAATGCGGGCACTGTAACGCTGACACCCGCATGCGACAGGAGCACCAGATGGCTGAGCCGCAGGTCCTCGCGATCGTGCTTGCCGGAGGCGCCGGAAAACGGCTGGCGCCGCTGACCGCTGACCGCGCCAAGCCGGCTGTCCCGTTCGGCGGCCTGTACCGTCTGATCGACTTCGCGCTGTCCAATCTGGTCAACGCCGGGATCCGAAGGATCTGCGTGCTCACCCAGTACAAGAGCCACAGCCTGGACCGGCACATCACCACCACGTGGCGGCTGAGCAACCTGCTCGGGAACTACGTCACGCCGGTACCAGCACAGCAGCGACTCGGGCCGCACTGGTACACGGGCTCCGCGGACGCTATCTATCAGTCGCTCAACCTGATCTACGACGACAAGCCCGATATCGTCGCGGTCTTCGGGGCGGACCACGTGTACCGGATGGACATGACGCAGATGGTCCGCCAGCACGTGCAGAACGGCGCGGGCGCGACAGTGGCGGCCATCCCCGTCCCCCGGCCGGAGGCGACCAGCTTCGGGGTGATCCAGACCAAAGCCGACGGAGTCCGCGTCGAGGCCTTCCTCGAGAAGCCGGCCGATCCGCCAGCCCTGCCCGGCCAGCCGGACCTGTCGTACGCCTCGATGGGCAACTACGTCTTCGACACCAAGGTCCTGGTCGATGCGCTCCGCCAGGACGCCACCGACGACGGCAGCCGGCACGACATGGGCGGCGACATCCTCCCGATGCTGGTCAGGGAGGGCTGCGCCCAGGCTTACAACTTCCTTGACAACGAGGTGCCCGGAGCTGACCCGCGCGACTCGGGCTACTGGCGGGACGTGGGAACGCTTGATTCGTATTTCGAGGCCCATCTCGACCTGTGCGCGGTGCACCCGGTCTTCAACCTCTACAACGACCGCTGGCCGATCCTGACCTACGTTCCCTCGCAGCCTCCGGCCAAGTTCGTGCATGACAGCGGCGACCGGGTCGGCCGGGCGATCAACAGCGTGGTCAGCAACGGGGTGATCGTCTCGGGCGGCCTGGTCATGGACTCGGTCCTGTCACCCGGCGTACGAGTCAACAGCTGGTCGCGGGTGGAGCGCTCGGTCATCATGCACAACACCAGGATCGGCAGGTATGCCGTAGTCCAGAACGCGATACTCGACAAGAACGTCGTCGTCCCCGACGGCGCCGTCGTCGGGGTCGACAAGGAGCACGACCGGGCCCGCGGCTTCGTCGTGTCGGCAGGCGGGATTACGGTCGTGGGCAAGGGCCAGGAGGTGGCGCCGTGACCACCGCCGCGGACCAGCCGTTCCGCAAGGTCAGCGTCGCACTGCTGACCAGGGAGTACCCGCCGGAGGTCTACGGCGGAGCTGGCGTGCATGTCGAGTACCTGGCACGCGAGCTGAGCGACCTGGTCAGCCTCAGCGTGCACTGCCAGGGGAAGGACCGGCCCGGTGCCACCGCGCACCAGACCTGGGACCGGCTCGACGACGCCAGCGCCGTGCTCCAGACGATCTCGGCCGACCTGTCGATGGCGGCCGCCGTCGGCGACGTCGACGTGGTGCACTCGCACACCTGGTACGCCAACCTGGCCGGGCACCTGGCGGCCACCCTGTACGGCATCCCGCACGTGATGACGATGCACTCCCTTGAGCCGTTGCGGCCCTGGAAGTCCGAGCAGCTCGGCGGCGGCTACGCGCTGTCCTCCTGGTGCGAGCGGGTCGCGCTGGAATCGGCGGCCGCGATCATCGCCGTCTCCAGCGGCATGCGCCAGGACGTGCTCTCGACGTACCCGTCGCTCCCGCCCGACCGGGTGCACGTGATACGCAACGGCATCGACACCGACGAGTACGCGCCCGACGACGGGACCGACGTGCTCGGCAGGCACGGCATCGAGCCAGGCCGGCCGACCGTCGTCTACGTCGGCAGGATCACGAGGCAGAAGGGGCTGCCGGTCCTGCTGCGCGCGGCAGAACTCCTCGACCCCGAGGTTCAGCTCGTGCTCTGCGCCGGGCAGGCCGACACCGAGGAACTCGGCGCGGAAGTGACCGGGCTGGTGAGCCACCTGCGCGACACCCGGTCGGGCGTGATCTGGCTGAACGGCATGCTGCCCAAGGCCGAGGTGATCCAGATCCTCAGCCATGCCACGGTGTTCGCCTGCCCGTCGCTGTACGAGCCGCTGGGGATCGTGAACCTGGAGGCGATGGCCTGCGGCACCGCCGTGGTCGCGTCCAACGTCGGCGGCATCCCCGAGGTCGTGACGGATGCCCAGACCGGGCTGCTCGTGCCGCCCGGAGACCACGTCATGCTCGCGCAGGCGATTTCGTCCCTGGTCGGCGACCCGGCCCGGGCGGCGGCGATGGGCCACCTCGGCCGGCAGCACGTCCGCGCCGAGTTCAGCTGGGCCAGCATCGCCGCCCAGACCGCGGCGCTGTACACCGAGCTGAGCCGCAGCCATACGGTTGCCGCCGCGCCTGACGCCGGCTGACGCGAGCGCGCCGCGTCCAGCCGTCAGCGCGATATCGCCGCGGCCGCGCGGCGACTGGTTCTCGCGAGCGAGCCGTCAGCGCACTACAATTCCGGTGTTGAGATATATCGCGTAGAAGGAGAGTCAGCCATGTCCCAGCTGATCCTGGCGTCCCAGTCAGAACGGGACGCGGTCGTTCAGCGGCTGCAGGTCGCGTTCGCCGAGCATCGCCTGGACGATGAGGAGTTCGATCAGCGCGTCCGGCAGGCGCTCACCGCGCGAACCCGATCCGACCTCGACACCCTCACCCTCGACCTGCCCGCCGGCACCACCGACCGCGAGGCCGTTACCGATCTTCCGGCAGCGTCGGGCCGCAGGCCAGGCAAGCTTGCGGTAGCGCTGAAAGGCTCGATTACCCGCTCGGGCCGCTGGACCGTCCCCGCGCGGCTCTACTGCGTCGTCTACAAGGGCAGCGGCCTGCTCGACCTGCGCGCGGCCGAGCTGACCGCGCCGGTGACCAGCATCGTCGCCGTGGCCTACAAGTCAGGGACGAAGATCTTGCTACCACCGGGAGTCCGCCTCGAACTGGGCGGTACGGGCGTCTCGACGACCGGCGACACCGACGGCCGGCCGGACCTGCTCCCCCGTGACGCCGCGGTCGTCCGCATCCGCGGCATCGCCTACAAGGGCACGATCGAGGCGATCAGCGGGCGGTCAGGTCACTGATCCGGCAGCCGCTCCGGTCACGGCCTGGTCGCCCCAGCGGGCGATCTCGGCCTCGAGGTCGAGCGGCTGGATCATCTTGCCGGTCGCCATCTCCTGCTCCCAGTGGTCGGCCGGGACCCGCCACATGACCTCGAACTCGATGCCGTTCGGGTCCCTGGCGTACAG
>DASWAA010000449.1:0-8958 GCA_036391385.1 Streptosporangiaceae bacterium | reverse complement strand
AAACGGCCCACGGCCACCTGGACGTACCTGGTGACTGACACGCCGTTCCGTACCGACCTCGGCCAGGCCATTCGCGGAGTGGGCCGCCTGATCCGCAAGATGGCGCCGTAGCGGCTACCGCGTTCTCGCTGGCATGCGGTGTCCCAGGATGGGAACGTGAAGCCTGGGCAACACAGGACGGGAGCAGACATGTCGAAGATCGTGCATTTCGAGATCCCCGCCGACGACCCGCAGCGGGCTGTGGAGTTCTACCGCGAGGTGCTCGGCTGGGAGGTTTCCCAGTTCGGCGCCGAGCCGTACTGGCTGGTGCGTGCGGGCGCGGAGGAGGAGCCTGGCGCCGACGGCGCTCTCCTTGGCAGGGACGCGCTGCATCAGAGCCCGGTCGTGATCGCGGGCGTGGACAGTATCGACGACGCGCTCGGCCGGGTGGCGCAGTCCGGCGGCGAGGTCGTCCAGGGCAAGCTGCCGATTCCGGGGATGGGGTGGTCGGCATACGTCCGCGATACGGAAGGCAACACGATCGGCTTCTTCCAGCAGGATCCTGGTGCCGCCGGGTAGCGGTGCCCTGACTGACGGTGCCCTGACCGACGATGCGCTGGCTGAAGGGTGCGAGGGCTAGCGGTGCGCGGGCCGCGGCCGTGCTGACTCGCCGCGCCATGCCTCGCGCAGGCGCAAGCGCTGGCCGGTGTGCAGGATCGCGTTCTCGTAGACTCTGGCGCCGACGCGGAACAGGCCGTAGGTCGCGCCGAGCAGGAGAACGAGAGCTGCCACCACCTGCCAGACCGGCACCGGCACGAGCGCGGCGCGGAGCGGCATGAGGATCGGCGCCGACGGCGGCAGCATGGAAAGGACCGCGACCCAGCCTGCACTCGGATTGCTCAGCGCTACGACTGCCAGCACGTAGATGCCGGCGATCAGGACGGCGACAGGGGCCGCGGCAGCCTGGGCATCCTGCGTCCGTGACGCCAGGCTGCCCAGGCTGCCGTAGAGCACGCTATAGAAGGCGAAGCCGAGCACGAACCACACGACCAGCATGGGGAGCGCCGCGACCGTTCCCGGCGGAATGCCGGACGGCTTGACCACCCCGAGCGTCGCGGCGGCCGCCGCCCCCACCGCGAGGAGCTGAGTGAGCCCGGCCAGGCCGATGCCGGCGATCTTGCCGCCGAGCAGCGACGACGGCGGCACGCGCGATAGCAGCACCTCAACCACCCGGCTGGACTTCTCTTCCACTACGCCGGTCAGGACGTAGCCGCCGTAGACGGCGATGGCTATATAGAGCAACAGCACGCCGGCATAGGCGACGACGGACCGCGCCGTCCACTGGGCCTGGTTCCCGCCTGCGTGCAGCTGGGTAACGGTCACCCGGATCGGTGCCAGCAGCCGGGCGACGGCCCCGTTGGGCAGGCCAAGGGACGCCGCGCGCTGGTTGATGATGGCCCCCTGAACCGCGGCGGTCAGCACCTGCTGCAGCGATGCCCGCGGACGTGACTTCCAGATGATCTCGCCGCGAGCCGCGACCGCCGCCGCGGACCTGCCATGCTCCACCGACCGGATCGCGGCGGCCCGGTCCGCTACCGTAACCGTCGTGATCGACAGGCCGGCCGCGCTGCCCTGAGCACGCATGGTGCTCGCCACGGCCGGCGGTGCCTGTGCCGTCACCGCGACGGTGACATGCTGGGTCCTGCCCATCAGCGCTGCGGCTATGGCGATGCTCGCCACCGTGACGGCCAGCAGGAGAATCGTCGATATCCGGAAGGCCTTGCTGCGGACCCGCACCACCAGTTCCCGCCGCGCGACCGTGACGAGATCGTGCAGGCCCCCGGCCCGGCCGGGATCGTGAGTCATGGTCGCACCGCCTCACGGAAGATCTCGCTGAGCGAAGGCGGCTCGAAGTCGAACCGCACTACTTCTGCGTGCTGTGCGGCCGACTTCGCCTGGGCCAGCACCGTGCCGAGATCAACCGAGCGGTCGACGCGCAGGCGCACCCGCCGCGAGTCGCCGTCAGCCCCGCGGATGCCGGGCACCACCGTCGCCCATCGCTCCCACCAGCGCTCCCCCGCGTCGCGGTCGAGAGTTACTTCCAGACGGCGCCACGGTGAGCGCACTCGCAACTCGCTCAGCTTTCCGGCGAGCACGACGCGGCCACGGTCGAGTATCACCACGTCCTCGCAAAGGTGCTCGACGAGATCTAGCTGATGGCTGGAGAAGAGCACAGTCGTGCCGCTGTCGCAGAGCTCATGCATGAGCGCCGCGAGCGCGTCGACCGCGATCGGGTCGAGGCCGGCGAACGGCTCGTCGAGCACTAGCAGGTCGGGTTCGTGCACGAGCGCCGTCGCGAGCTGGACTCGCTGCTGGTTTCCGTGCGAGAGCCGGTCGATGCGGCTGCTCTCCTGATCGGCGAGCCCGAGGCGTGCCATCCAGCGGCGGCTGGCCGCGGCGGCATCTCCCGCGCCGAGGCCACTGAGCCTGCCGAAGTACGCGATCTGCTCCCCCACGCGCATGGCCGGGTAAAGACCGCGTTCCTCGGGCATGTATCCGAACCGCCGCCAGGACCGTGCGCTGACTGGCAGCCCGCGCCAGAGGATGCGGCCAGCGTCCGGCCGCACCAGGCCGAATAGTGAGCGCATGACGGTGGTCTTGCCCGCGCCATTCGGGCCGAGCAGGCCGACCAGGTGACGTTCCGGGACCTGCAGGCTGCAGCCATCGAGTGCCAGCACGTCGCCATAGCGCTTCACCAGGCCGGCTACGTCGAGCACAGGGCCACCAGACGCTGGCGGCATGGTCCCGGCGCCCCGGTCCTCCGCCTTGCCGGCCGAGGTATAGGTCGTAATCATGTCGCGGGCCTCAGGTTCGCTCGAATGCCTACCTCAGCCTCCGCTCGCCGGCGGACGTTCGGATACGGGCCAAGGACATTTCCGGGCCGGGCTTTCAGCCCGCCGCCGGCGGACCTGCGTCCCGGACGACGGCCAGCCACGGCGGCCGCGCAAGGGGACTGCGGGATTGAAGGTCGCTCAAGATGGAGACACCGGTGCCATGACCGATATCCCGCCGGGAAGCGACCAGCAGCCGCCAGTCCCCGGCTACCAGGCACAAGGTCCCGGGTACCAGCCACAGGGTCCCGGCTACCAGGCACAAGGTCCCGGGTACCAGCCACAGGGTCCCGGGTACCAGCCACAGGGTCCCGGGTACCAGCCGCAGGGTCCCGGCTACCAGCCGCCGGCGCCGGGCTACGCTCAGCCGAAGCTTAAGGTGACCCCAGGCCGGATCTGGTACCTCATCCCGGCGGCGGTCTTCCTCGCCGGGATCGCATGGCTGATCTACGGCGTCGTCACGCTGGCCTCTACCGTCAACGACTTGCAGCGAGTGTCGCTGCCTGGCGGCGGGACGGTGAGCCTGACCCACAGCGGCGGCTACACGATCTACTACGAGGGGCCGGGCGCCCAGACCGGGAACATCCCGCCCTTCCACATCCACGTCACGCCCGCGTCGCCCGGTGCGGCCGTGTCGAGCCTGACGCAGTACGGATCCGTCGTCACCTATAACATCGGCTCGCACGAGGGCCGCGCCGTCCTGGCGCTGCGCGTGGCCAGCCCGGGCAGGTTCACGGTCACCGCGCTGGGAGCCCCAGCCAGCGGAGCCGGCCTGGCCTTCGGCGGCAGCATCGGCAGCGGGATCGTCGGCGTGCTCCTGCCGGGAGTCCCGCTGATCATCCTGGGAGTGCTCGGCGCCGTGGTCCTGCTCATCGTCCGCATCGTCCGCAAGCGCTCCTTGCAGCGCAGGGCCGCCCTGAGCGGGTATGCGCAGAGCGGCCCTGTCAGCTAGATCCGGGGACGAAGATCCGCAGGGCACGCTGGCGATGAACCGGCTGCCAGTCTGACCAGCGCCAGGCTCGCAGAGAGCACCCGTGGCCGGAACATCGTCAAGAAAGCCGGATCGTCCACCAGCCTGGTGGCTGCCGAAGGCGAGATCGCCAGGTCGGTACGAGGCCTGCACAAGGTTTTCACGACCGACCTGGACGAACTGCGCTCGGTGATCGCAAGTCGGCGGCCCACTCCCTGTAGTTATGTATGCGAGCGGCAAGCTACGCCACCTCAGCGGCCAGTGTGATGGAGGTGATCACGGTTGCGGAAGGGAAAGCGTGGGTCGTCTAGCGCGTTAGGCGTTGACCTGGCTATCGAGTTAGACTTAGGGTCCATGGTCAAGGGACCGAAGACGGCGAGATTCGCACTGACACAGTTGCGGAGGGCTGCCAAGGCCAAGGGGTACACGGTCAAGCAAGTCGTGAACCCTAGGACCGGGAAGCCCCGAGGTAACGAGTCACATGAGGTATGGGCACTATACGACGAGGAGGGGAACGAGCTAGCTCGGTGCGGCGTAACGAAGCACCCAGGGGACATGTCCTGGAAGGTCACACGCGCATTCGAGGAGGCGTTCGAGCACTTGCTCGCGGAAGGTTGGATGGACCGGTGACCAGCGACAACTACCGCGCAACCATCAGCCGGGAGGACCCGTGGTGGGTCGCGACCGTCGATGGAGTTGGCGTGACGGAATCCAAGACCATCGCAGATCTTGAGGATATGGCCAAGGACCTCATCGTGGTCACATTCGATCTCGACGAGCCCGACTTTGAGATCACCTGGGACTACGACCTACCTGCCGAGGCTGCCGAGGCGCTGAAGGACTACCAGCGCTCCCGCAAGGAGCACAAGGTGGCGGAGTGCCGGTACAACGAGAACGCTGAGCGCGCGGCCCTGGCACTGGGCAGGGCAAAGCTGTCCTCACGTGAGGCGGCGCAGCTCATGGGTCTCTCTCATCAGCGAGTCCAGCAACTGCGAAACAAGGCTGGGTGCTGAGCCGGACTGTTTTGGCGCATCATTTGTGAAGCTAAGCGGCGGCCACGTTCATCGCGCTGCACTGACCGCCGCCTCAGCCTGCGACGCACTTTCGCCAAGCCCTCCCTAGTCTCACAGCGAGCGGACCGGCCGAGGCCTCTCGGCGGTGCGCCGAGCGTGAACGTGCCACTGCTGGCGACGACGGTCACCGAGGCCGTTCTGGCTCCGCGCACAGGCCCCGGCGTTATCGAACTGAATCCGTCGGATTCACGGATGGCTATCCGGGTGACCTCGTCCCATCCTCACTGGTGCCTGCCGCCCAGTCCCCGGGTGCGTATGCCAGTACTTGAGCACTCGGCGCGGCCCCGAAGGAACGCGATCGAGATCCAGCCTGCCATCAGAGTGCTGACGCCGAGGCCAAGGCCGATACCAGCGACTTCCGCGGAGGCGGAATGCTGCCGGAAATAGGCAGCCAGCAGGGTCGCGGAGAGCGCAGCCATCCCGACCGTGAACAACAGCAGGTTCCTGACCTGACCTACCGTCATGCGGAAGATAAGGGTCCCCATAAGTCAGATGATAAGGATATTTCCCTGACGAAGAGCTACTACGGATTCGGGACCTACAAGCCCGCGGCCCGGGTGATCTCCGGGATCGTCCAACTCCAGGGCGCCCTTTCGACGGGCCTCAGCAACACCAAGCCGATCCAGTTCACCCTCCCCCAGGGCATGCGCCCGTCGGCCCTCGTCTATGTCGAGGTAGACCTGTGCAACGCCAACAACGGCCGGCTCTACATCCAGCCGAACGGCCAGGTGTTCGTGTATGCCGAGGGCGGCAAGACTCAGAACGACCGGTGCTTCACTTCGCTGGACGGAGCCTGGTTCGCCCGCTGAGGTCACGCGGACCGGTGTCCCGCGCCGCTCCGGTGCGGGACACCGGTCCGTTACGACCTGGCTAGCGCATCGGTGCCGACGGCGACCGGCAGGCCGGCGAGCCGCCACTCGGGCATGCCGCCGGCCAGCCGGCGTGCCCGCCGGCCGCTGGCGCGCAGCAGCCTGACCGCATCGTGGGCGAACACGCAGTACGGCCCGCGACAGTACGCGACGATCTCGGTGCCGTCCGGCAGCTCGGCCAGCCGCCCGCCGAGCTGATCGACCGGGATGGAGGCAGCGCCCGGGATGTGCCCGGCGGCGAACTCGGCCGCCGGGCGTACGTCCAGCACGATCGCCTCGCCGGCCTCGGCCCGGCGCAGCAGCTCCTGGCGGGTAATCTCCTCGACCTCCTCGCCCAGGTAGGCATCGCGCGCAGGCGCGACCTCGGCCAGCAGTGACGCCGCGAGATCGCGCACGCCGGCATAGACGCGGGCAACATCGTCGCTGGCCAGCGAGTAGTAGACCCGGGTGCCGAGCTTGCGGGTGATCACCAGCCTGGCGTGATGCAGCACCTGCAGGTGGGCCGAGCAGCTCGTCACTCCGATGCCGGCCTGCCCGGCCAGTTCTTCCACGCTGCGCTCTCCCTGGGACAGCAAGTCGACAAGCTCCAGCCGCTTCGGGCTTGCCAGCGCCTTGCCGACCCGGGCGAACTGCTCGTAGAGCTCCGCCTTGCGAAGCGCGTCTGCCATGCATTCCTCCAGCGTGGTCCCGGCACGGAAAGCCTAAGCGGGTGACCGCCGAGACCGCCGGTACCGTCGGTACCGTCGGTACCGTCAACCAGTATTCTATAGATCTATGGAATAGTGTAGGCTGTGCTGGCAAGTGAGACAGGGCATCACCGGAAGGACTGCTGTGGCAGGAACGACAATCGTCCCGGTCGTGGACGAGGGCCTCGGGAACTCCGCGTACCTCGTCGACCTCGGTGACGGGTACGCACTCGCGGTGGACGTGCCCCGCGATTTGCGGGCGGTCCGAGCCGCCGCCCGCAGGCACGGGCTGTCTGTGGCGTTCACCGCCGACACCCACCTGCACGCCGACTTCCTGTCCGGCGCCCGTCAGCTCGCCGCCGACGACGGCGCGCGGATCCTTGCATCGGCTGCGGGCGGGCGTGCCTTCGGCCATCTGGGCCTGGCCGACGAGGACGAGGTAGACCTAGGCGGACTGACGCTGCGGGCGTGGACCACCCCCGGCCACACCGATGAGCATCTCGCCTACCTTCTCCTCGACGGCCGGGAACTGCTCGGCGTCTTCACCGGCGGGTCGCTGATCGTCGGCGCGGCGGCGCGGACCGACCTGGCTGGCCAGGATCGGGCCGAGCAGCTCGCCAGGGCACAGTACGCCTCACTGCACCGGCTCGCTGCGCTGCCGGAAGACGTCGCCGTGTACCCGACGCACGGTGCGGGGTCGTTCTGCTCTGCCCCGCCGGGCGCCGAACGGACCACCACGATCGGCCGGGAACGAGCCGCCAACCCGCTGCTGGCCGCCCCCGACGAGGACGCGTTCGTGAAGGCGCTGCTCGGGAGCCTGGGCAGCTTCCCGCCGTACTTCCTGCGCCTGGCCGAGGAGAACAGGCGCGGCCCCGCGGTGCTGTCCTTCGAGCCGATCCTGGCCGCTCGTACCGTCGGCCAGGTCAGGCAGCTCGTGGCGGACGGCGCGCAGGTTATCGACGTCCGCCCGGTGCCGGAGTATGCGGCCGGGCACCTTCCAGGCTCACTGGCGATCCCGCTGCGCGGGGTATTCGCCACCTGGCTCGGCTGGCTCGTGCCCGATCCCGCCACTGCACTGGTCATCGTGGCGGGCCCGGACCAGGATCTGGCCGATGTCACCTGGCAGGCGGCCAAGATCGGCTACGAGAACCTCGCCGGCGTCCTGGACGGCGGCCCGCAGGCCTGGCAGGCCGCAGGCCAGCCCTTGGCTCAGACCCCGCTGGTCGATCCGGGCGAGGCCGACCCGGTGACCGTCGTCGATGTCCGGCAGGTCAGCGAGTTCGCGAGCGGGCACCTGCCCGGAGCGGCCAGCATGGAGCTCGGGATCCTAGCCGCCGAGGCACCCGACCTGCGCGGCCGGGCCGTGGTGACCATGTGCGGCCATGGTGAGCGTGCGGCCAGCGCGGCCAGCCTGCTCGAGCGAGCCGGCCACGCCGAGGTGGCGATCCTGACTGCCGGCCCGGCGGACTGGGAGCAGGCCACTGGACTGGCGCTGGAGACGGCCGCCGCGTGAGCACGAACAGACCCTGCCCAGCAACCCCCTCCCCCGCCGGGCGGGCGCCTGAGAACCAGGCGCCTGCCCGGCCAATCCGGCTCGGTCTGCGCGCGAACCTGGCCCAGTTCTCCCTCCTCGTCGTCGTCAACGCCCTGGTCGGCGGGACTCTCGGCCAGGAACGCACCGTTATGCCTTTGCTGGCCGAGCGCCCCCCCTTCCACCTGGCGGCGCTGACCAGTGTGCTGACGTTCATCCTGGCGTTCGGAGCGGTCAAGGCCGTCACCAACTTCTTCGCCGGCACCCTGTCCGACCGGTACGGCCGCAAGCCGGTGCTCGTCGCCGGATGGCTGGTCGCCCTGCCCATCCCCGCGCTGCTGATCTGGGCTCCGAACTGGGGCTGGATCGTCGCGGCGAACGTCCTGCTCGGCGTCAATCAGGGGCTGACCTGGTCGACGACCGTCATCATGAAGATCGACCTGGTCGGCCCGGCCCGCAGGGGCCTGGCCATGGGCCTGAACGAGGCCGCCGGATACGGTGCGGTCGCCGTCACCGCGCTGGCCACCGGTTACCTCGCGGCCGCCTACGGCCTGCGGCCCGCCCCGTTCCTGCTCGGCGCCGCCTATATCGTCCTCGGACTCGGCCTGTCCGCCGCCGCCGTCCGGGAGACCAGGGGCCACGCCCGCCACGAGGCAGCCAGCCACGTCGCCGCGGCTGACCATCTCGCGGGCCACCTGACCACCCGCCAGGTCGCCACGCTCACCAGCTTCCGCGAGAAGGCCCTGTCGGCCGCCTGCCAGGCCGGGATGGTCAACAACCTCAATGACGGCCTGGCCTGGGGTGTCTTTCCGCTGCTGTTCGCCCGCCACGGGCTGAGTGTCAGCCAGATCGGCGCCCTCGCGGCGCTGTACCCGGCGGTGTGGGGGGCGGGGCAGCTCGGCACCGGTGCGCTGTCGGACCGGATCGGCCGCAAATGGCTGATCACCGGCGGGATGCTC
>DASWAA010000448.1:0-3089 GCA_036391385.1 Streptosporangiaceae bacterium | reverse complement strand
CATACGCGGGCATGCCCCGATAGCTCAGTGGATAGAGCGACTGCCTCCTAAGCAGTAGGCCGCAGGTTCGAGTCCTGCTCGGGGCGCGTAATTCGAAATTTTGTTCCCCATCGGGGAGCCAATCAGGGAGCCAGGCGGCTTCAGGCCGGTCCGAGTACGCGTGCGATCAGCGCTCGTATCCGAGTGAAGCGTTCGGCAGCTGCTTCGGAATGAAGGCGTTGCTCGGCAGCCAGTGCGGACATGGCGTGGCCGTTTCGCTTGCTCTAGGCAACGCCACACATCCGCTATGTCCGTGTCCTTGAACCGGACTCTGGTCGCGAGGCTCTTCAGAACCAGGGCGCTGATCTCATCCGCGAATGGCAGGTCGCACCGCAGGGTGCTCCCATTAAGACGGTGCAGCGTCAGCGTCATCCTGGCTGGCGGCCGCGCAAGTGCAAGGTCCAGGCCGGGAACCTCGGTGGTGTACAGGTCATCTCCGACGCGCACGTTCTCGCGGGGTCGGCTCGTATACGCCGGGACGAGGACGTCTATGAGAGCCTCAGGCTGCTGACGGGAACCATGGCCGGTCATTCCGGCGGGAATGTCGGATAGTCCGCGAGCGAAGCGATTGCCGGCCACCTGGACGTAGCTGATGCTCTTGAGCCGGTCGACGACGCGCTGATCGCGTGCTACGACCGGCGGGATGCCGAGGTCAACGTCTCCGGTCTCCCGGTACAGGCTGGCACCGAGCTGCCAGCGCGCAGCCAACACGGTCACCATGTGGCCGCCGATCACGCGGTACTCGTCCGCTACGTCTTCTAGCGCCCCGGCGAGGTCGCTAAGGGCTACGTAGCCAAGATCATCGGTGACGGAGCTAGCCGTCAGCACGAGCCTGCTCAGTGGCGGGCCAGCAGCCATTCCCGGAGCCTCCCTGCGGCTTCTAGGCGGTCACCCCCGCCAAGGTCTGTCAGGTCCCAGATCTGCTGGAGCGTGTCGGCTAGCGGCACGTCGATGCCATGGACGCTTGCGGTCAGCGTGGGAACGGGAAAAATAGACCGGTCATTCGGCAGTCGCACGATCACATTGGCGTCATGCCTTCCCTGCGCGTCGATCAGATCGAGGCTGGCAGGGTCGAATGCGTGCTTGACGTACAAGACCAGATGGCTTGGTCGGCGCCACGGGACGATGAGGTCGGGGCCTACGTCGGCTGACGCTGCTATCGGCTGGCCCGCCGTGGCGACTTGGGCAGCGCGAACTGCGACCTCGGTCGGGGAGTCGAGGCTGTAGCAGTACTGCTCTGAGCCCCCTGGCCCGGGATATTCGGCGAGGAAACGATCGATCAGCGCTTCCCGATGTGGTACCCAGCGGCCGTGCCTGTCCTTGTCGACTAGCTCAAGGTCTCGCAACTGCTGCAGCACTTGCGAGACCCTGGGCTGCGAGGTGCTGGCCTGGGCCGCGAGCGACGTCGCCCGGGGCTCCTCGTTTTCGCCCTCCGTGAAGGACACTAGGGCGCGGATGACCGCGAAGCTGCCGGAGCCTCGCGGGAGGGACCTGCGCCGAGGCCGCGGCGCGGCAACTACTCGCCGCTGGCGAAGCAAGAGCCCAGGAGCTCGGAGATCGAAGTTTCCCTGTTCATCCGCCCAGGACCAGCCAGCCCGTGTCAGGATCGTCCCGAGGGGTTCCGACATGAAGGGAGCCGCCATCAGGGGTTGCCCTTGACTGGCTAGTTCGCGCCGCGACGGCTCCAGGCTGTCCACTTCGTTCGGATACGGCGCCCGACGCCTCTCCTGCACGGCGAACCGCACGGTCCGAGCACCGTCAGCAACGTCGATGACGGCATCCGCGCCCCTGTCGGCTCCGCGTCCCGGGGCATGGTCCCTGACTTCCAGTCCGGACTCGCGCAGCCATCGAACCGCGTTCATAAGCATACCTCGATTATAAGCACAGTGGTTATGACTGAGGATCTGCTTATGATGTCTTGCTCGCAGCGGGTCAGGCCAGCGTGGTGGTGCAGGTGGGGAGCCAAGCGGGGAGGGCGGATTCCAGCCATCGTCGCAACAGGTGACTGGTGTTTTGGATGGTAGTGGTAGTCAGCGTACGGCGGTGCGGGCTAGGTCGCTGGCCGGCGTGTCGCTCTGCGCGGACCAGGCCTGGATCGTGGCGGCGAGGGTGAGGGCGCTGCCGTAGAGGACGTGCTTGCCGCCTTGCCTGGCGATAAGGGTGTCGAGCGAGGTGAACACGCGTCCTTTGCGGGCCAGGACCAGGATGTCGGTCGCGGCGCGTTCGCCGGTCCAGTGTCCGGCGGGCAGCCGGACGCGCTGGCCGAGGCCGGCTGGTGTGTGGTGGCTGGCGCCGGTGAGCCCGTCATCGAGCAGGCCGAGCGCGATGCCGATGCAGGCGGCGACGGTGGGAGCGGTGTCGCCGGGTGACTCGGGCTCTGCCTGGTCCAAGATCGCAGCGGCCAGGGCTGTGTCGCCGTCGGCAACGGCCTCGATCACCAGGCGCAGCGTGGTGACGGCCAGGTCGCGAGGGCGGCCGACGGGGGTGAAGCGGGTCATGTTGTGCCGTTCGACCGCACGGTTCATCGCCGCCTGGAGGGTTTGCAGGTCGGGGACGTCGATGTTGTCGACGTCGATGCCTTCCTCGGCGAGCAGCGGCGCGAGCTCGCGCAGTGTCTGATCGGCCAGGCCCGGCGCGAGCTGGACCCTGGGCGTTCCCGGCGGCGGCTCGGGGCTGCGGCGGCGCATGTCGGCCATGCGCCTATCTTCGCAGCACAGGCGCCGGGCTGCCGATGGTGCCGCTAGCTGTGACTGTCCTGCCGGAGCGCGTTAGCCAGCAGGGTAGCCGTCCCGGTTACGGCGCAGCTCCCGGCTGACCGTCGACGGGCTGCGACCCAGCTGCGCCGCGATAGCCCGCACCCCGAGCCCGGCACCTGCCAGGTCCGCGATGGCGACCCGGTCATCCTGGGACAGGTACCGCTGCGAGATCACCTGCACCCGCATGCTGACCACAGGTGCATACTGCAGCCTCGCACCGCTGCTGCTGGTCACGACACGGCCGAGCCGCCATCGTTTCCCCGTCTTGGGATGCACGCCCACCATCCGGCACGC
>DASWAA010000447.1:0-2108 GCA_036391385.1 Streptosporangiaceae bacterium | reverse complement strand
ACGATCCCGAGTCCGGCCGGCTCGACGTCGGCCAGCCTGCGCGGGGTGTCCTGCGTGACTGCGGCGTTCTGCGAGGCCGTCGGCAGTTACAGCGACAACTCGGGCGATACCCTCGACGTCGCCGCCAGTTGGAACGGACAGTCCTGGGCGCTGCAGAGCACTCCGCCGCTGGCCGGCGTCCCCTTCGCCAGCCTCAATGCGGTCTCCTGCGCCGCCGTGACCGCCTGCGAGGCGGGCGGGGACTTCTCATTCACCACGTCCCAGACTCAGTATGTGCCCGTCGCCGAGCACTGGAACGGGGCCTCGTGGTCACCGCAGCACGCCGCCGCGGCGCCCGGCGCCACCAGCAATGCGCTCACCGGGGTGTCGTGCGTCTCAGCAGCGTTCTGCGAAGCGGTCGGCTCACGCCAGGATCATCTCGGCCTCACCACGATCGCCCTCGCCGAGGTATGGAACGGGGTCCGCTGGAAGATCCAGCCAACGGCGAATCCGGCGCAGGCCAGCGGCGGCCTGCGCATGAGTCTGAGCGGAGTGGCGTGTGCCTCGGCCAGTTTCTGCGAGGCGGTCGGCTCGAGTGCCAGCACCGCTGGCGGAGGCGCCGAGAGATGGAACGGGAAGACATGGGTGTTGCAGGCGGCTCCTGGCGGTCCGCTCACGTCGGTGTCGTGCCCGTCGGCGAAATTCTGCATGGCGGCCGGCGGTGACGGCCACGTCGAGATCTGGAATGGCTCATCCTGGTCGTCCAAGTCCAGCGCGGCGGGCTTCATCTCGCTCAGGTCAGTGTCGTGCCTCTCCCCGACCGCATGTGAGGCGATCGGGTCCGGTCCGTCCGGCGATCAGGCCGAGAGGTGGAACGGAAGGTCGTGGTCGCCGCAGGTCACCCCGACCCCGACCGGAGGAAGCTCACTCGGGCTGACCGCGGTTTCCTGTGCGCGGCTGACCTCATGCGAGGCAGTCGGCAGCTATTCCAACAGCGCGTTCCAGCAGGTGCCGCTCGCAGAGGTGTGGAACGGCAGCGCGTGGAAGCTCCAGCACGCGCCCAACCCCGGCTCATCGGCCTTCAGCTCGGCCGCGCTCAACGCGGTCTGGTGCACATCGCCGACCCTCTGCACCGCCGTCGGCCAGTTCAGCAACGCGCTCAACTTCACACTCGCCGAGGTGTGGAACGGCTCCACCTGGAGCTTGCGATCGACTCCGAGCTACCTCTACGCCGGGCAGAACACGCTCAGCGCGGTGTCGTGCACCGCTGGGCCCGTCTGCAGAGCCGTCGGCGTGACAGATGATCTCGGCCAGATCCCGGCCACGCTCATCGAGACCGGCAACTGAGACCAGGAGATACGTGATGCGAGAACTCAGGTGCCGCAATGCGCGGACTCGGGCCATGGCCGGGGTAGCCGCCGCACTGCTGACGGCCCCCATCCTCCTGTCCGGTGCCCACACCGCGCTGGCCAGCGGGACGCCATGGACCGTCGTGAGGTCATCGAACATGACAATCCCCGGCGGGCAGCTCAAATCGGTTTCCTGCTCATCGCCCGACGCGTGCACCGCCGTCGGGACCCATCTCAACCGCCGGGGCATCAATGTCACCCTGGCCGAGAGGTGGAATGGCAGCACGTGGCAGCGCCAAAGCACGCCGAACCCGGCGGTCGATACTACGCCGACAATCCGCCCGAGCCTGACTGGAGTCTCCTGCCCGGCTAGTAATCTCTGCCTGGCGGTGGGAACCTACCAAGCCGGGTTTCCGGCCGCCATCGCCGAGGAGTGGAACGGGAGCCGATGGCGGATGCTGGCGTTCCCCGTCCCAGCCGGCTCCTTCGGGACAACGCTGGACCAGGTGTCCTGCACCTCGGTCAGCTTCTGCGAAGCGGCAGGCTCCTTCGAGGTAAATGGCGCTACGTTGCCGCTGGCCGAGCGGTGGAACGGCTCCGCGTGGCTGCTGCAGCAGACTCCCCGGCCTCCCATCAGCCTCGGTGATTCCACCGTCGCGTTCACCGCGGTTTCGTGTGCCTCCCGGACGTTCTGCGAGGCCTGGGGAGGCGGGAACGGCGGAAGCCCGGGCCCCACCGTCGCCGAGCGCTGGAACGGGACGTCGTGGCACCTGCAGGCGG
>DASWAA010000446.1:0-1859 GCA_036391385.1 Streptosporangiaceae bacterium | reverse complement strand
TGGTCAACGCGGGCGTCGACTGGGTCGACGAGCCGGCCGTCGTGGACGGCAACCTCATCTCGGCGCGGACTCCGGCTGACCTCGGTCCGTGGATGAAGGCGCTGCTGCTGGCGATCGAGGGCGCGGCCAGCAGCTAGTGCCTTGGCAGGTTACGTTTGCCAGCAGGCTGACGGTCGGGGTGGTTAGCGCAGCAGGGTTTGGGGTCAGCCGGTGGCTACCTGGAGCTGGGTGTATCCCCGGATGCTCAGGCTGTCGCGGCGTTGCGGCTGGCCGGACAGCGATAGCTGGGGGAAGCGGCGGAGCAGGGCGGGCAGGGCAAGCTGGGCCTCGAGCCGGGCGAGCGGCGCTCCCAGGCAGTAGTGGCTGCCGCCGCCGAAGGACAGGGGTGCGTTGTCGTTGCGGCCGAGGTCGAGGCGGTGGGGGTCGGCGAAGCGGTCCGGGTCGCGGTTGCCGGCGCCGAGGTAGGCGACGACATGCTCGCCGGCTGGCACGGTGAGGCCGCCGAGTTCGACGGGCGCGGTGGTGATGCGGCTGACGATCTGCACAGGGCTGTCAAAGCGCAGTAGTTCTTCGACCGCGGGCCGCGCGAGATCAGGCTGCTCGCGCAGCAGCCGCAGTTGTCCTGGGTTGCCGAGCAGGGCGACGAGGCTGTTGGCGAGCAGGTTGGTGGTGGTTTCGAAGCCGGCGGCGAACAGCAGGGCCGCGGTGGTGAGCAGTTCGTCCTCGCTGAGCTGGCTGCCGTCGTCTTCGGCGGCGACGAGCGCGCTGAGCAGGTCGTTGCCTGGCTTGCGCCGGCGGTCAGCGGCTAGCGAGCTGAGGTAGCCGCGGATGGTGGTGGCGGCATGGTCAGCGGCACGCAGGGCGCCTGGGGTGAGAGCGTCGAGCACCTGGGTCCAGTCGCGGACCAGGGTCTGGAATTGGGCCCGGTCGGCCGGGGGCACGCCGAGCAGCTCGCCGATGACGTTGACGGGCAGCGGGAAGGCGAAGGCGGCCACGAAATCGGCTGTTCCGGTCATGTGGTCGAGCAGGTCGTTCACCATGCGGGTGATCGCCGGCCGCAGCGCCTCGACCCGGCGTGCGGTGAAGGTTCCGCTCACGAGCCGGCGCAGCCGGGTGTGGTCCGGCGGGTTGAGCATGAGCAGGCTGGTGAACAGCAGCAGAAGCGCGGGATGCTCCGCCCAGTCGGGGTAGCCGGCCTTCGCGAGCACATCTGGTTGCAGCTGGCCGAGCCTAGGATCGCGGACCACCGTGGTGCAGTCGGCGTAGCGCGTCACGACCAGTGCCCCGTCCCCGTCCCGCACGACCGGGGAGATGGCGCGCAGCCGCTCGTACCGCGGGTACGGGTCCTCCCGGCCGGCCGGCGTCGTCAGCTCCGCCAGCAGCGCCGTTACCTCAGCACCGTCCGTGACGCCATGCATCGTGTCCTCCTCGTAGCGGCCTAGAAGGCGGCGCGGCTGGCCAGGCAAGTGCCAGGTCACGGACGACCTGTGGCTGTGACAGCCGCGAGGCCGCCGCGAAGGTTCCGGTCATGACCTGTCCTCCTCGGGCGCGTAGTAGCGGGAGAACATGTCCAGCGCCGTAGGCGCGAGCTGCATGAAGCGGCGCTGCCCGGCCGGGGCGGACGGCTCGTTGGACATGTGCTGGCTGACAATGCCGGACACCAGCACGGTGCATAGCGCGACACCCTCCTCGCTGGCGGCGCCGGGTGCCAGCTGCCTGGCATCTACCGCCGCCCGCAGCGCCGCGCGCAGGAATTCCAGCTGCCGCACAGCCGGCTCGAACGCCCGCGCGGACGGCTCGAAACCAGGCACCGGCCGCCAGTGCAGAAGCTGCGCGAGCACCGGGTTGGCCTGCACCCA
>DASWAA010000445.1:0-2264 GCA_036391385.1 Streptosporangiaceae bacterium | reverse complement strand
CGCTGCTGACCCGCGCCATGTCAGCCTGGTACCTGCACACCGGTACGGTGAGCGAGCGTCTGGCTGCCGGGCGCGAGCACGTTCGCCTGACGCCCGGCCGGGGCCAGACCGGGGGTGGCGGCCGGGGCCAGACCGGGGGTGGCGACCGGGGCCAGACACGCGGTGCCGACCGGGGCCAGACCGGGGGTGCCGCCCGGTCCGGCGGTGCCGACCGGGGCCTGACCGGGAGTGGCGGCCGGTCCGGAACCGCCGCGTCCCTGGCAGGCCTCAGGCTCTGGCCGGCCGACGATTCCGGCTGGGCAGTGTCGCGCAGCCGCTACTGGGGCACGCCACTGCCCCTGTGGGAGTGCGAGCACGGACATCTCACCTGCGTAGGGTCGCTGGCCGAGCTGTCGGAACTGGCCGGGCTCAACCTGATCGGCCTCGATCCGCACCGCCCAGCGGTGGACCTCGTCACCATCGCCTGCCCGACGTGCGGTGCGACGGGTCAACGCGTGCCCGACGTGGTCGACTCCTGGTATGACGCCGGGTCGATGCCCTTCGCCCAGTACGGCCCTCCCCCGGCCGGTTCTGGCTGGCTGGGCAGCGAGCAGCGCGCGCAGCTTGCCGTCGAGACCGCTGAGGCCGCCGGGAGCTGGACCGATGCCCTGCAGACGATCGGCGCCAGCGTGTTCGGTCATGACCCGTTCGAGAGTGCCCTGCGGCTCGGGCCGGTGCTTGACGAGAACGGACGGCCGATGACCAGGAACCTCGGGAACCTGATCGAGCCGCTGCCGCTGATAGAGCGCTACGGAGCCGACGCGCTGCGGTGGCTGTGCGCGGTCGCGGCGGCACCGGGCTCCGCCAGGAAGATCTCGGGCGCGGCGCTCGACGAGATCGTCAGGAAGATTCTGCTCACCTACCGGAACGTCGCTGACTTCCTCATCACTCACCTCGACGCTGCCGCCGCCAGCGGGGGGCCCTGGCAGCCTGACCTTCCCGGCACGCCAGCGCGTGCGGCGCGGCCACTGCTCGACCAGTGGATCCTCGCTGAACTCGACGGCATGGTCGCTGACGTCACGGCGGCACTGGATTCGCTCGAGCCCGATGCCGCCGGCCGGCGTATAGCCCGCTACGTGGACGACCTGTCGAACTGGTACCTGCGCAGGTCCCGGTACAGGTTCCGGCACGATCCCGCCAGCCGCGACGGCGCCGCCGCCTTCGCCACGCTGCATACCTGCGTGCGCGTCCTGACCAGGGTGATGGCGCCGATCGTCCCGTTCCTCACCGACCACGTGTGGAACCTTCTGACGGCCGCGGCACCCTCGGGCTCCGGCAGTCCGCCGGACTCGGTGCACCTGGCCCGCTGGCCGGCACCGGCTGAGCCGCGCGCGGACGGTCAGCTAGCCGCGCAGATAGCCCTGGCCCGCCGGATCGCCGCGCTCGGCCGGTCTGCGCGTGCCGCGGCCTCGGTCAGGATCCGGCAGCCACTGGCCAGTGCCACGATCGCGACGAGCGGTGCCAGTTCGCTCTGCGGTGAGCTCAGGTCCGTCGTCGCCGACGAGCTGAACATCAGGGCGCTCGAACTGCTGGAAGCGGCCGACAACGAGCAGCGCGTCATACTCGACCTCGTCATCTCTCCTGACCTTCGCGCAGAGGGCATGGCCCGCGACGCCGTCCGGGCCATCCAGGCCGCGAGGAAGGCCGACAAGCTGGAGATCGGCGACGTGATAGAGGTGCGCTGGTCGGCCGAGAACCCGGAACTCGCGCTGGCGCTGACCGAGCATGGCCAGATGATCAGCACCTGCGTGCGGGCGGCCGAGTTCGGGCCGCGGCCGGGGCCGGCCGCCGCCCTGGCCCAGCCCAGCGCCCGCGAGCACGTCAGCCCCGAGCTCGGCCTGGCCTTCTCCGTGCGCCTCGTCCGCTGAGCCGCACTCCTTGATCACGGTGATCTGTCCACGCAAGCGACCGAGAAATCGCCGTGATCATGGCCGGGGGCCGCCGGACCGGGGCCATGGCTGCATAACGCTGCTGGCGCCTATGAGCCTGACCCGGCGCTGTCGATGACCCACTTGGGCTTGTAGTACCACAGACGCCGGCGCAGTTTGACCCCAGGCCAGGCCGCGCGCCAGCAGATGAGCGGCGCATACGGCAATTACAGCGCCGGCCAGCCCCGCGAGGCTTCTTGCAGGGGTGTTCTCGCTTCCGCCCAAGTCGAACAGCCACCAGCTCGCGGCGACGGCCGCAGCGCCCTCAAGCACGTACCACAACCGAGGCACGGGTGC
>DASWAA010000444.1:0-12864 GCA_036391385.1 Streptosporangiaceae bacterium | reverse complement strand
CTGGCCACGTCGTCCGCCGTGAGCTCTCCGACGGTGACAGCGCGCTCCATCTCGGCGGCGAATGCCTCCTGGTCGGTGGCTGACAGGACCGCCGCGTCATCGAAGAAGGCCAGGTGACTGAACTGGTCTGCGATGGTCCAGCCCGCAGCGGGCGTCGGCAGGCGCCAGTCGCTCTCGTCCAGGCCGGACACCAGGTCCCGCAGGCTCGCCGTCTCAGCCGTGAGATCGCCAGCAAGCTCGCGCATGTCAGCAGGCATGTACAAATCTCCCTCTGGCGAGACGCTATGTCATGTTCTGTCTAGACAGTATGCCCAGCATCGGCGCTCGCTGAATGCTTGCCGATCCTGCCTGGTCGGCCATCCTGCCTTCAGCCCCTGGCTGGCAACACTCGCACGGCACTAAGACTATTTCAGTGAATAACATGTAAAAAATATCAATCCTAGTTTTTCGGGGTAGCCGGGCAGCGGGCCAGGGGTGGCGGGTGGCGGTTTCGGGGTAGCCGGGCGGCGGTCGCCGGGCCGCGGGCGACTGGCTTGATACTGTCCTTGCGGCCTTTCGCCGCGGACAGCCGAAAGTGAGCGGACGACCATGAGCGCACCGGACGCCGAAGATCTGACCAGCCAGGTGATCGCTGCCTTCACGGCAGCACCCGATCCGCGCCTGCGCGAGCTGCTGACGGCACTGATCAGGCATCTGCACGCGTTCGCGGCCGAGACGACGCTGACCCGGCAGGAATGGCTGGCCGCCATCGAGTTCCTGACAGCGACAGGTCAGATGTGCGATGGCGAACGGCAGGAATTCATCCTGCTGTCCGATGTCCTCGGCCTGTCCTCGCTCGTCGAGGAACTGAACGCCGCCGATGGTGCAACCGAGGCCACCGTACTCGGGCCGTTCTACGTGTCCGGTGCGCCAGCCCGCGCGCTGGGCGAGCAGATCGGCCGGCCGCAGGACGGCAGCCCGACGCTGGTGCGAGGTCAGGTCACCGACGTCGCCGGCCTGCCGCTGGCCGGCGCGACCCTGGATATCTGGCAGACCGCAGGCAACGGGCTCTACGACATCCAGGATCCCGGCCAGCCGCGATTCAACCTGCGCGGTGTCTTCACCACCGGGCCGGACGGGCGTTACGAGTTCCGGACGGCGCGGCCGGTCAGCTACCCGATTCCCACCGACGGTCCGGTCGGCGGCCTGCTGCGCGCCGCCGGGCGGCAGCACTGGCGGGCAGCGCACATTCACGCGATCGTGTCCGCTCCTGGCTGCGTGCCGGTCACCACGCACATCTTCGACGCCGAGAATCCCTATCTGCGCAGTGATGCCGTCTTCGGGGTCAGGAGCTCGCTCGTGCGGGAGTTCCGGCCGGCCGGCGCGGACGATCCGTCTGACGTCGATTACGTCGTCGACATGGACTTCACGCTGTCCCGCGCGCTGCCAGCTGGCCGGGCCTGATCGCTACGAGGGGTACTTGGCGAGGATCTCCCTGAGCCTGGAGACGAAGCGCAGCGTCTCGCCGTGCTCGCGCTGCCAGACGTTGCGGCCGAAGATCAGCCCCGTCGCACCGGCCTCCATCGATTCGCGTGCCTTCTCCAGCATCGCGTCGTCGCCCGACTTCTCGCCGCCCGAGACGAGCAGCAGGGTCCGGTTCGCCGAGCGAACCACGGCGTCAATGGCCTGCTGGGAGGAGAACTCGCCCTGGTAGGCGGCCGGCGCGCCAGCCTTCTTGTCCGGGTGCGGGAAGTTGACCTTGACCAGGTCGGCGCCTAGCTCGCTGGCGATGCGCGCCGCGTAGTCGACCGCGTAGAAGCTGTCCTTGCCGCCCTTTACGTCGATCGCGCTGCCTCGCGGGTAGGACCACACGATCAGCGGCATCCCGAGCCGCTCGGCGTCGCTTCGCACCTGCAGGTACTGTGCGAAGTCGCGCTCCTGGGCCGGGGAGCCGACGTAGAGGGTGTAGCCGACCGCGTCCGCGCCGAGCCGTACGGCGTCCTCGACGCTCGCGTTGACCGGCGAGAGCGGGTCGATCGCGGCCGGGATGTCGGACTTGCCGTTCAGCTTCAGCACAAGCGGGACCTCGCCGGCGTAGTCCCAGTAGAACTTCTCGGCCAGGCCGATCTGGATGGCTATGCCGTTGAACCCGCCTTCGAGCGCGAGCTTGATGACGTACGCCGGGTCCCCGGAAGCCGGGTTGTCGGCGAAGTCCCTCGGGCCGTGCTCGAGGCCGTGATCATACGGCAGGAAGATCGCAGTCCCGTTCCGCAGGCCGTGCTGGTGCAGGATCCGGTGCAGCCTGGCCTTCTTGCCGGTACCGAGACCCAGCTGAGCGAGCGCGAGGCGTGTGTTCATGGTCGGCCCTTTCCTGGATGTACTTCCAGGCTGGTTCCCGGGCAGCCAGCGGAGCAGTGCCGTTGGGCCCGTCGGCAGGGGGCCAGGAGTCCCGTCCTTGCCACGCCCAGTCTGGCGGCGCGGCGTCATCGGGCCGGAGGCAGTGCGCCGCTGCGGGGCTCAGCCCGGCAGGCTGAACCCGTTGTAATACCACAGCGCCGATGAGTACCAGAGCACCGCGAGGACGACGGCCAGGGTGCCGCCAGCCACGGGGAGCGCCCATCCCGGCAGGCGCCTGCTGTGGACGAGCAGCACCTTGGCCATGAGCGCGCCGTAGAAGAAGCAGCCGGCGAGGGAGTGCACGAGTACGCGCGGGCTGTGAATCTGGACGCCGTAGGCGATCGCGCAGTGGATGGCGACGGGCAGCGTGACCAGGACGGCAACCACGCCGACAGCCCGGTGGGTGACACCGATCCGCTTCGGCGGCCGGCCGGCCAGCGGGAGCTTGCGGTAGAGCCATAGCGCCAGGATCACCTGGATGACGGCGAGGCCGAGAGCGACAGTCGCGAGCAGCGACTTGAGGCGGAGCACGCCCAGCGGTGTCGTCTGGCCGAAGAAGCTCACCGTCGAGTAACTTGAGGTGGTGACGATCGCACGGCCGATGAGGTAGAGCACGCCGGTCGTCGCCAGGCCGATCAGGGCGATGACCAGCACGCGCCTGGTAGCGACCGGATGGTCGCCGCTGCCCGTTGTCATGGCACCGCACTATGCCAGATCGCGGAGCTTTTCGCCGCTGGCCAGTCAGCCTTTCGCGGTTCCGGCGTTGAGCCGCCTGAACATGGCTTTCTGCGACTTGTAGAGCCCGGGAAACTCGGCATAGAGCCGGTCATAGATCGCCTGGCGGTCCGGGTCGGGACTGAAGGTCGCCTCGACCTGCCCGGCGGAGCCGGCCCGGATCTGGTCGGGGTGGCCGAGCGCAAGGCCCGCGAGGATCGCGGCGCCCCGGAGGCTGGCGTGCATCGGGTCGGCGACGCGCTCGATCGTACGTCCCATGACGTCGGCGTGGATCTGGCACCACAGGTCCGACTGGGCGCCGCCGCCGAGTACCCGGACCGGTTCGAGGCGGCGCCGGACGAAGTGCTCGACGGCCTCGTGCAGCCACCGGTTGTTATAGGCCACGCCCTCGAGCACCGCCCGCACCAGTGCGGCGCGGCTGGTGCTCAGCGACAGGTTGTGGAACCCGGCCCGGGCGGAGCGGTCGTCTACCGGAGAGCGCTCGCCTGCCAGCCACGGGGTGAACACGATGCCGCCAGCTCCGGCGGGTGCGGTCGCCGCCAGCTCGGTGAGCTGGTCAAAGCTCGGAGCCGGCCCGGAGCTGAGCAGGTCATCGGCGCCGATGACCTGGTCCCGCAGCCACTGCAGGCAGGCGCCGGCGGTCTCGTGGTTGTTCGCGACCAGGTAGCTCCCCGGGCGCACGCCGGGAACGGAGGCGATCTGCCGGATCGGGTCGGTCTTCTTGAAGGTCACCGGGCAGCTGATCCAGGACGTGGTGCTGAGTGCCATGTGGGTCTGGTACTCGCCGTATGCCCCGGCGCCCGCCGCGGCAGAGTGCAGGTCCGGCGTGCCCGTCACGACGGCGACCCCGGGCCCCAGGCCGAGTTCGGCGGCGACGTCGTCCCGTACGGTGCCGATGACCGACCCGGTCTGGTGCAGGGGCGCGAGCTTGGCCGGGTCGACTCCCGCCAGCCTGACCAGGCTGGCGTCGTAGCTCAGCCGGGAGAGATCCCGGTTGTCGGTAAGCCAGGCCGCGGTCATCGACGCGGGTGAGGCTGCCGCGATCCCGGTGAACCGCATCGACAGGTAGTCGACCGGCTCCAGGTACCAGCGTGCGTCACGGGCGATGTCGGGCCGGTCGGCGTCGAGGTACAGCATGTGCCCGATCGGGTCGGACCCGCTGATGGACGGCGCTCCTCCGGTCTTGCGGATCCAGGCGGCGACGACCCGGGGGGAGTAACCGGACAGCGGTCCGCCGAACCGGCGCGCGGAGTACCGGCCGCCCCTGGTGTCCATCCACAGCACGCAGGGCCCGACCGGCGTCCCGTCGGCGGCGACCGGGACCGTGCTCGCCCACTGGCCGGTGGTGCTGACCGCTACGACCTGCTCGGGCCTGATCCCGCTGCTCCCCAGTGCGTCCTTCGCGGCGTCGCGGATCAGCCGCCACCACTCGTCGGCGTCCTGCTCAGCGCCGCCGTCGGGAAGAAGGCGGGTGCGCAACTGCGCGCCGTAGGTCCACGCGATCGTTCCGGTGAGGGAGACCAGGCCGACCTTCAGGCCGGTCGTGCCCAGGTCGATCGCGAGCGCGTACTGCTCACCGGGCCCTGCGGACTCGGCCATGCGGCCCTCCTGCGCGGTCGGGGGAAACGGCGGTTCGGTGCAGCGGAGCTTAGCCGCGTCAGCCTTCGGCCGGTAGCGCCTGCTGGCTGTCCATCATGTCCGCCATGAAGGCCCTGATGAACTCGTCGGCCTCGACCGTGATCCCGCCCGGCAGGCCGCCGTAGATGGCGCTGCTGTGCGCGGGCTCGTCAGCGTGCTCGCGCGCGTAGCCGACGGCCTCAGCCAGGTCGGCGGCGAAGGCGTCGGCCACGCCCGGCTGCGTCTGCGGCCTGGTGACCGCCATGTGCAGGGCATTGGGGTACTGCTGCCCGTTGAAGCGCCAGCCGCGCAGCCGCATGAAGTCGCTGATGTGGTAGACGTCGAACTCGTCGGAGGTGAAGCTGAACAGGAACGTCGGCTGGCCGATCAGCCGCAGTTCGGGGTGCGACCGGACGGCGTCCTGCATGACCGCCGAGGTCTGGAAGATCTCGCGGGCGTAGTGCAGGTAGCCCTCGCGGCCGATGCTCACCATGGCTGCCCAGGTGGCGGCGATGAGCCCGCCCGACCGCGACCCCTCGATACCCGGCGAGCAGTACTTACCGCCGCTCCAGTCGGTGAGGTAGAAGTACTGGGCGTTGCGCAGGGCCTTGTCGCGGAAGGCGACGACGGACGACCCCTTGAACGCGTACCCGTACTTGTGTGTGTCGGCCGAGATGCTGGTGACTCCGGGCAGCCGGAAGTCGAAGACCGGGATGTCGTAGCCAAGCTCCTGGCCGAAGGGCAGGATCAGTCCGCCGAGGCATCCGTCGACGTGCAGGCCGACCTCGCGCGCCACCGCCAGGTCGGACAGTGCCTCGATCGGGTCGATGGTGCCGTAGCCGTAGTTACAGGCCGATCCGACCAGGGCGATCGTGTCCGCGTCGATGTGGTCGGCCACCCAGCCGACGTCGACCTGCGTGGTGACAGGGTCGACGGGCGCCACTCGCAGCTCGATTCCGAACAGATGGCAGGCCTTGTCGAAGGCGGGGTGCCCGGTCTCGGGCTTGATGACGTTGGGCCTGGTGATCCCGCGCTCGGCACGGGCCTGGTCACGGTAGGCGAGCATCGCGTGCAGGATGCTGCCGGTTCCGCCGGTCGTGACGATCCCCGCGGGGGTCGTGCCGCTCACCGCGCCGGCGTTGAGCACGTCGAGGATCATGGCGATGATCTCGCCCTCGAACCTCGTCATGCTCGGGCAGATGTCCCGCTGCAGGGCGTTCACGTGGGCGAAAAGCCCGAACGCCTGGTTCATGAATTCGTAATGCTCGTGGTCGCCGCAGTACATCGTGCCTGAGCACTTCCCGGTCTCCCAGAACGCGTCCTCGTGCGCGGCGATGGCAGCGAGCTCGGCCAGTACCTCCTCGCGCGGACGGCCCCGCTCGGGGAGCGTGCGGTTGACGTTCGGCGTGCCGGCGGGCGGAAATGCGTTCATCTGTCCAATCTAACGACTTGAGGGACTGGTGCGACAGGCCCAGCCCCGAGCTAGCGGGCGGGCCGGCGCAGGCCATCGAGCAGCTGGTCGAGCAGCGCCACCTGACGCGCAGCGGGCACCCGGTCCGGGTAGAGCACGCGCTCCGCGCTCAGCCCGTCGATCAGCACCACGAGCTGATGGGTGGCCAGGTCCAGGCCGGTCTCCTCCCTCAGCTGGCCGAGCTCGGCCGCTTCCCGCAGGTGCCTGCGCAGCCGCCTGGTGAAGCGGTCGAACTCGGAGTGCTGCAGCTCCCGCAGCACCTGATTGCCCAGCGCCCGGCCCCAGAAGCTGATCTCGATCTGGGCTTCGAGATCACGGAGCTCGTCCAGGGGCAGAGCTTCCAGCATTACTACCCGCAGCGCGTCGAGGCCGCACAGGCCTGCCGCGCTGGCGTCCATCCTGGCCGCCACCCGGCGATGGGACATCATCAGGGCGGAGCCGAGTATGTCTTCCTTGTCGTCGAAGTAGTGCGCCAGTATGCCGCGTGAGCAGCTCGCCTCCCGGGCGATGGCCGAGATGGTGGCGCCGGTGATGCCGTCCCTGGCTATCACGCGCCATGTCGCCGACAAGATCTCGTCTCGCCGGGCGTCCCAGTCCACGATCTTCGGCATGTCTCCTGTTACCTGTCGGAAGAAAGTGCAGGGTGGGCCGGACGTCAGAGCAGAGACGAATGTGCCTCAGGGGCTGTTTTTTGATCGGACGTCCGTCTAACATCCCGACATAGTGTATGGCCAGGGTTCTGCCGAGCTCCGCGCGGCCCGCGAGCAGCTCGTCAGCTACAGCGCGCGCCTGCTTGACGACGGGCTGGCCGTCGGCAGCGCAGGCAATCTGAGCGTGCGATGCGGCGACCTGGTCGCCATCACGCCGTCCGGGATCCCGTACCACGAGCTGCGGGCGGGCGACATCGCGGTGGTCGCGCTCGATGGCAGCGAGGTGGACGCGCCGCAGGTGCCATCTTCGGAGACGCCGATGCACCTGGCGATCTACGCGGCGACCGGGGCGGGTGCCGTGGTGCACACCCACTCGGCGGAGGTGATCGCGCTCTCGGCAGTCCGTGACGAGCTGCCCGCGATCCACTACGCGATCACCGGCCTCGGCGGCCCGGTCCGGGTGGCGCCCTACGTCAGGTTCGGCTCGGAAGGGCTGGCCAGCGCCGCCGCCGCGGCACTCGCCGGGCGCCGCGCCGCGATCCTGCGCAATCACGGAGCTATCTGCTACGGCCGGACAATGGCGCAGGCCTATGACAACGCGCTGCTGCTTGAATGGCTGGCACGCGTCTACCGGCTGGCCAGGTGCTACGGCGAGCCGAGAATCCTGTCCGATGCCGAGCTCGACGAGGTCCGGGCAGAGTCGGCAAGGCGCGGGTACGGCACCCGGCGAACCGAGCAGAACGGCCCGGGCCGGTGACGGCGCCGGCGGGCCGCCACCTGGGCCGGGTCGTGGTACTCGGCGCGCACATCCTGGACGTGCTCGGCTGGCCGGTCGAGTCGATTCCGCCTGGCCAGGGCAGTGCCCGGCTGACCCAGATCCGGGCGACCGTGGCCGGGACGGCGGCCGGCACCGGCGTCGACCTGGCCAAGCTGGGCGCCGACGTTCTCGCCATCGGAGCGGTCGGCGACGATCTGCTCGCCGACGTGCTCGTGGCGGCCATGGGCGCGCACGGCATCGACACTCGCGGACTGGTGCGCAAGCAGGGCGCGCAGACCTCGGCCACGATCCTGCCGATCCGGCGCAACGGCGAGCGCCCCGCGCTGCACGTGCCCGGCGCGACGGCGCTGCTCCGGCGTGCCGACATCGACCTGGACCTGGTCGGCCGGGCTGAGGTGCTGCTGGTCGGGGCGCCCGACCGGCTCACCGGGCTGACCGGTGACGACCTGGCGGCCGTGGTGGCGGCCGCCCGGGCAGGCGGCGCGCTCGTCGTGGTCGACGTGCTCGGGCAGGGCAGCCCGCGCGACCTCGACCGGATCGGGCCGGCGCTGGCCGGCGCCGACTGGTTCCTGCCGAACGGCGACCAGCTCTGCGGCCTGACCGGCCGGGACGACCCCGTTACCGCGATCAGGGACATCCTCGCCCTAGGTGCCGCGGGGGTAGCGGTGACCCTCGGCGCGGACGGCGCACTCGTGGCGGGCCGGGACGACGCAGAGCCCGCGCGCGTGCCGGCGATCCCGGTCGACGTCGTCGACACCACCGGCTGCGGCGACGGCTTCAACGCCGGCCTGATCGCGGGCCTGCTGCTCGGCGCCAGCCCGGCCGACGCTGCCTGGCTCGGCACCGCCTGCGGAGCGCTGGTCGCGACCGGCCTCGGGTCCGACGCCGGCATCACCGACCTGGACGGCGTGCTCGGCTTCCTGCGGCAGGCGGCGCCCGAGGCAGCCGCCAGGCTGACCGCGGCCCGGCAGCAGGCCGTGGCGTCCCCGTGACGAACCCCCAGAGCCGTAACGGAGGCAGCATGGCTGATCAAGCGACCGCCACCGCCGGTGCCGGATCGCGCCCGCGAACCGCGGACCAGGCACTGCGCGCGCGGGCAGCGGCCGTCATTCCCGGCGGGATGTACGGCCATCAGTCGGCCGGGCCGCTCCCCGCCGAGTACCCGCAGTTCATGCGCGAGGGGCGGGGCGCGCGGGTCTGGGACGTCGACGGCAACTGCTATGTCGACCTGATGTGCAGCTACGGCCCGGTGGTACTGGGGCACCAGCACCCGAAGGTGGAGCAGGCAGCCCGGTCTCAGGCGGCGCTCGCGGACTGCCAGAACGGCCCGGGGCCGGTGATGGTGGACCTCGCCGAACTGCTCGTGGCCACGGTGCGGCACGCGGACTGGGCCATGTTCGCCAAGAACGGCACCGACGCGACCACGATGTGCTGCACGATCGCGCGGGCCCAGACCGGCCGTAAGCGCATTCTCGTCGCCCGCGGCGCCTACCACGGCGCGGCGCCGTGGTGCACGCCGCGGCCGGCCGGGGTCACCGAGGCGGACCGGGCCAACCTCGGCTACTACACGTTCAACGACCTCGGCAGCGCGCGGGCGGCCGTCGCGGAGGCCGGCGACGACCTGGCGGCGATCATGGTCAGCCCGTTCAGGCACGACGCGGGCTACGACCAGGAGCTGGTCGATCCCGCCTTCGCCCGGTGCCTGCGCGAGCTGTGCGACGCCACCGGGGCCGCGCTGATCCTGGACGACGTGCGGTGCGGCTTCCGCCTGCATCTGGGCGGCAGCTGGGAGCCGGTGGGCGTGGACCCGGACCTGTCGGCCTGGAGCAAGGCGATCGCGAACGGCCATCCGCTCGCCGCCGTGCTCGGCAACGACAGGTTCCGCGGCGGTGCGTCGGAGGTGTTCGTCACCGGGTCGTTCTGGTTCTCTGCCGCGCCGATGGCAGCGGCAATAGCGACGATCAGCGCGCTGCGCGAGGAAGGTGCCATCGACGCGATGCGGCGGGCCGGCCAGGCGCTGCGGGACGGCATCGTGGCCCAGGCGGCTGCCCGTGGCCTCGAGCTGAACTACACCGGTCCGGTGCAGATGCCGTACCTGGCCTTCGCCGGCGACGTGGACCATGCGCTGGCGCGCGTGTTCGCGGCGGAGGCGATCCGGCGGGGCGTCTATATCCATCCGCGGCACAACTGGTTCGTGTCGGCCGCCATGACCGACGCCGACCTCGACCTGGTGCTGACCGCCACGGACGAGGCGTTCGCAGCGGTGTGCCGGCGGGCCGGCGTCTAGAGCGTGCGAGATCAACTGGAATCTGAGCTAAAGGAGGGCAGCACATGTCAAGTACTGCGGGCGAGCCGGCTGGACCGTCACTCGCCAAGGTCACCGCGGACGCCGCGGTCGGCGAGGCCGAGGCGATCGTCGAGCGGGCTGGCTACCGGCCGGAGCTGCGGCGCTCGCTGAAGTTCTTCTCGATGTTCGCGATCGCGTTCTCGATCATCTCGATCACCACCGGCATCTTCCTGAACTACGCGTTCGGCCTGCAGTACTGGGGCCCGGCGTCGATCTGGACCTGGCCGATCGTCGGCGCGGGCAACCTGATGATCGCCTTCGTGGTCGCCGAGCTCGGGACCCGGATTCCGCTGGCTGGATATGCCTACCAGTGGAGCGCCAGGCTGGTGAACCCGACTTATGGCTGGTTCGTCGGCTTCGCCGGGCTGCTGTACATGGCTGTCGGCGGCGGCGCGATCATGCTGGGGGTCGCCTCCCCGCTGCTGCTCAGTGAGTTCGGCGTCAACACGCCGAGCCCGCGGCTCGTGCTGTCGGTGGCGATCATCTTGATGCTGCTGCCGACGATTATCAACATCATCAGCATGCAGGTGGCGGCCCGGGTCAACAACATCGCTGTCTTCACCGAGATCATCGGCACGGTGGTATTCGGCGTGCTGCTGCTCGCCCTGTGGGGATTCAGCGCCAAGCCGAGTCCGTACGGAGCGAGCATCCTGACCAATACGACGTCGGTCCTGCACAACCCGACCTGGTACGCCTTCATCCTCGCCGGGTTGCTCGGTGCCTTCACGCTGGTCGGGTTCGAGCTAGCCGCGGACATGTCCGAGGACGCCGTGAACCCGGTGCGCAGCGTGCCGCGCGGCGTGATCTGGGCGGTGGTACTGTCGGCGGTCCTCGGCATGGTCGCCCTGATCGGGTTCACGGTGGCGATCCCTGATCTGAAGGCGGTCGAGTCGTCGCCGCTCCCGCTGCTGGTGATCGCGGGTTACTGGCTGCCGGGCTGGCTGGTGAAGGTGTTCATCGCGTTCGTGATCTTCTCGATGTTCGCGATCCTGGTCGTCGGCGCCGGGGCGCAGGCCCGGCTGTGCTACTCCCTGGCCAGGGACAACATGCTCCCGTTCAGCAAGCAACTGCGGAAGGTGAACGCGCGGAGCCAGACCCCGATCGTCGGCCTGCTCGTGTTCGGCGTGATCGACCTCGGCGTGATGTGGTACGGGTATCTCCAGTCAAGCGCGTTCAGCGTCCTGGTCGGTGCGACCGCGATCATCCCGTACATCATCTACTTCCTGATAACCGTCGCTTATGCGGTCAAGCGCCGCACCACGGACAGCATTCCCGGGGCGTTCACGCTCGGGCGCTGGGCCTGGCCGGTCATTATCTTCGTGCTCGCGTACACCGTTGCCATCATGGCCTCGTTGTCGCTGCCCGCTCCGTTCCACGGCTCGGACAAGGTGCTCGGATACGGCGCGGTACTGGCCGCGCTCTGGTACTTCGGCGCGCTGCTCTGGCGGCTGCGGAAGGGGACCGCCGGGGTCAGGCCGGTCGATGAGCTAGTCGAGTAGGCGGGAGGGAGCACCTGGGAAGGGGCCGGCGGCCTGCGCCCGCCGGCCCCTTCCCAGGGTTCGTCGCTGGCTGATCGCTACTCGTGGAACTCGGCGACGACGCCCTTGAAGACAATCGGGACATAGACGTTGCGCGTGCCGGTGTCCACCGCCACGTCCCCAGGGTAGAAACCGAGCTGGATCTTGTGGATGATCCCGCCGGTGAGTTCGTTCATGACCAGGAAGCGATTGCCGACGGCGGTAGCCAGGACCGTGTGGGTACCTGAGTCGATCGCCAGGCCGTCCGGGGCCACCGGCAGCCCGGTGAAGGTCCGGATGATCCGGCGCTTTGATATCGCGATCACCTGGAGCATCCCGGTCGTGCTGCCGGTCGCGGTTCCGAAGTTGTTGCTGCCGACCCAGACGGTCCCGCGGGCGGAGTCCACCGCCAGCGACGCGCGCTCGTCCCCCGGGGCGCCGTAGGGATAGGTATGGATGATCCGGTGCGCGGACTCGCTGATCTCGGATATCCACACGCTCGGAAGGTTGCGGCTGGCCGGGATGATCGCGACCCATACCGTTCCGGTCCTCGGGTCGATCGCCACGTCGCCCGGCTGCTGATCCCGGCCCAGGTGCAGCCCGATCGTGTGCAGGACGCGGTGCGTGGCCTCGCTGAACGCCACGACGGAGGAGTTCGAGGTGAGCCAGACGGTCCTGGTCCGCGGGTCGACGGCGATCCCGTGCACCAGCCCGAAGCCGCTGAACGTCCGGACGACCTTGCTGGTGACCTCGCTGATCTGGGCCATCGTGCCATTGCCGCTATCGAGTGCCCAGACGGTGCTCGTACCGGGGTCGACAGCTATGGCGCTGGCTCCGAAGCTGACTCTCGCGGTCACCTTCTGGCTCGTCTCGCTGATCCGGGTCAGCCGCGGGCCCGCGCTCGTTCCGGCGCAGACCCAGGCGACGCGCCGCTTCCGGTCGACGGCCACGGCAGACGCGTGATTGCCGACGACGATGTCGCGGACGAGGACAGACGGAGCCGCGGCGGTCCGGCTGGCGGCCTGGGCCGGGCCCGCTCCGGTCAGACCGAGGAGGCCGACGAGGCCAGCCAGGCCAGTCAGGCCGGCCAGGCCGGCCAGGCCGGCTGCCACGAGGCCGAGTTCGGGCGAGGCGGCAGCCCGCCGCCCGCGGCGCTGACGAATGGCCATCACGTCTCCTCTGCTCAATCACCCGTACAGGTGGTAGACGCGCCGAAGCGGGAACAAGTTGACGACCGGCGCGTCAGCGCTGGACCGGCGGGCCGAAGTCGGACTTGCGCAGCGGAGCCTTGAGCACCTTGCCGTTGGGGTTGCGCGGCAGCGGATCTGGCCGGACGGCGATGAACTGCGGCACCTTGTAGTCGGCCAGATGCT
>DASWAA010000443.1:0-8032 GCA_036391385.1 Streptosporangiaceae bacterium | reverse complement strand
GGCGCTAGCTCGGCCATCGTCGCCGCGGTCATGGCGAGAAGGCCGGGGCCGCGCGTGTAGACGGACGCGATCGCGGTGCCGAATCGCAGCTTGTCCGTCCACTGGGAGGCCAGGACGAGCGGCGTGAAGGCGTCCACGCCATTCAGTTCGGAGGACCACGCGTCGGTGTAGCCAAGGTCAGGCAGGCTCGTCACGATCTCTCGCTGCTCCGCCAGCCCGAATCCCTGCAACGGCACGGTAATTCCCCATCGTGGCGTGCGCTCCATCGTGCTCCTCCCGCGGCAGACTGGTCCTGGCTAGGAGAGATATCACAGGCCGGCGGCAAGAGCACGAGCTGCTCCCGCACTGGCCGTTCCGCCGTTGCAAATTACCTGCTTTCATACTTCATCAGTCTGTAATCGGTATGAGCATGATCTCGTCCTTCGGGATGCTAGATTCGCCACGAGCTAATTCATCCTTCTCCAGGCGCTGTCTCGGACGTGCGCCCGGAGCCGGTCGCGTCAGGTTCACGCCATGAAGGGAAGCCGATGAGGTCGCGTACCTTCGTACTCCGATGGGCCGGGCGGGGCGGCACGGCAGCAGTCGTGGCTGGGCTCGGCCTGGCCGGCCTCGCGAGCGCGCAGAGCACGGCACTCGCCGCTGCCGATCGGACTGGCGTCTACTCCTCGCTGCCGGCCGGTTCCCTTGGCCCGCGGACGAACCCGTACTCTCCGGCCTACGGCCATAGTTACCGGCGCGGCGTGGTTCCGACGACCGGGCAGCAGCGCCTGATGCGCCGCTGGGCCGCGACCACGGCGAGGAAGGCGGCGAGCTCGCCGGCCGCCACCGCGGCCAACTCGATGAACCTGACCTATGGCGGGGGAGTGCACGGCGTCGGTGTCGCGACGGGGCCAGAGAAGGTGTACCTCGTCTTCTGGGGATCGCAGTGGGGCACGCCGTCGACCGACTCGCACGGCAATCTCACGCTGGCGAACGACCCGAGCGGCATGGCGCCGTACCTCCAGCAGCTGTTCAAGGGCCTGGGCACTGGCGGAGAGACCTGGTCTGGCGTCATGACGCAGTACTGCGATGGTGTCGCCTACAACGCCGCGACCTGCCCGTCGAACTCCTGGCACGTCGGCTACCCGGCCGGCGGCGCGCTGGCGGGCGCGTGGGCCGACGAGTCGGTCACCGCTCCTGACAGCGCGACCGGCAACCAGCTCGGAACTGAGGCGATCGCCGCGGCGCATCACTTCGGCAACACCACGAGCAGCGCGAACAGGGACGCCCAGTACGTCATCGTGTCACCGACCGGCACGCACCCGGACGGGTTCAACACGCGGAGCGGCCAGTTCTGCGCCTGGCACGACGACACCGCGGACCCGAACCTGCCCGCCGGGCCGGTCACCTCCTCGCTTGACCTGGCCTTCACGAACCTGCCCTATGTGACCGACCTCGGCGTCTCCTGCGGCCAGAATTTCGTGAACCCGGGCCCGAGCGGCCTCACCGACGGCATGTCGATCGTGGAAGGGCACGAGTACGCCGAGACGATCACCGACATGCTGCCCGCGTTCGGATGGACGAACGCGCAGTACGGCGCGGAGAACGGTGACCTGTGCGCCTGGAATCCGGTCGGCGGACCTGGCGGGACGGATGACCTGACCCTGCCGACCGGCACCTTCGCCATGCAGTCCACCTGGGCCAATGACAGCTTCGGCGGCGGCTGCGAGTTCACGCACCCGATCGTCACCGACAACTGGGTGCTGAACGGCGGCTTCGAGTCTGGCTCGCTCGCGCACTGGACCGCGGCCGGTACGGCCGGGGTCTCCTCGTCCGCGCACTCGGGCAAGTACTCGGCCCGGCTTGGCAAGCACGTGCCGACCAGCGGGGACTCGAGCATCAGCCAGACGTTCACCGCCCGCACCGCGCAGCTGTCCTTCTGGTACAGCGTGACCTGCCCGGACACAGTGAGCCAGTCCTGGGCGACGGCGAGCCTCACCGACAACACCGCGAACACCACGGTCACCGTGCTTGCCAGGACCTGCCTGGCGCACTCGGGGTGGAAGCAGGTCACCTACCCGGTCGTGGCAGGGCACTCGTACACGCTCAGGCTGGTCAGCCACGACGACAACGACACGGCGGCGGGCGACGGCAGCTACGCGCTGTTCGACGACGTGACCAACAGCTAGGCGGACCCGGTACAGGAGCGACGTGAAGTTCCCTGCATCGAGGGCCGGTCGTACGGCCGCGGCTGGCGCCGTCGTGCTGGCGGCGGTCGCGGTAGCGCCGTCGTCGGCGGGTGCCCGGCTAGCGGGCCACCGTGCCGCGGTACCCGCCGCCAGGGACCCCTACTCGCCTTCGTACCACCACCAGTACCGCCGCGGCGTGGTCCCGACGATCGGCCGCCTGCGGGAGATGGCGGCCTGGTCCGGTGCGCACCCGTCGAGCGCGACCGGCTGCTGCTTGCGTTACCACGGCGGGCTCGGCGGCAGCGGTGCGGGCGTCTTCACCGGTGCTCAGAAGGTCTACCTGGTCTTCTACGGCTCGCAGTGGGGAGCTACCGGGACCGACGGCAATGGCTACCTGACCCTGTCTGGTGATCCGAGCGGCGAGGCGCCGTACGTTCAGGCGCTGTTCAAGGGGCTCGGCACGGGCAGCGAGACCTGGTCCGGGGTGATGACTCAGTACTGCCAGGGCGTCGCGGCTGGCTCGACGAGCTGCCCGGCGAGCAGCACCCAGCACGTCGACTATCCGGCCGGGGGCGCACTGGCCGGAGTCTGGGCCGACGAGGCCGCGCCGTCGCCGGGCCAGGCGACCGGCCACCAGCTGGGTGCGGAGGCGGTACGTGCGGCGAAGCATTTCGGCAACACCACGGCCACGGCCAACCGCGACGCGCAGTACCTGATCCTGTCGCCTACGGGCACTCAGCCGGACGGGTTCCCGCACGGCTTCTGCGCCTGGCACGACTACACCGGCGACACCGGTCTGGGCGGCGGCGCGGTCGCGTCCTCGTACGGCCCGCTCGCCTTCACCAACCTGCCGTACCTGACCGACGCCGGAGCCCCGTGCGGGGAGGACTTCCTGAACTCCGGAAGCAAGGGACTGCTCGACGGGGTTTCGATCGTGGCTGGTCACGAGTACGCCGAGAGCATCACGGACCCGTACCCGGTGACCGGCTGGGCCGCATCGGGATCGCAGTCCGAGAACGGTGACCTGTGCGGGTGGAACTCGGGCAGCGGGGATCACATCGCCAGCCTGACACTGCCGACCGGATCCTTCGCCATGCAGCCCACCTGGGCCAATGACGGCAGTGCCGGCACGGGAAGCTGCGAGTTCAGCCACCCGGTCAGCACGAACGGCGGAATCTTCAACAGCGGCTTCGAGACCGGCACCTTCTTCGGCTGGAACACGAGCGGCACCACGGCGATCGTCACGACCGGGCAATATGCCGGGACGTATGCGGCGAAGGCCGGCGCGTCGGTGCCGACCGGAGGAACCTCCCGCATCTGGCAGACCTTCAGGGCGGTCGGAACCCGTCTGTCCCTGTGGTACGACGTCGTGTGTCCCGACACCGCTCAGCAGTCCTGGACGGCTGTCACGCTGACTGATAACTCGGCCGGGAAGAGCTACACGATCGTGCCACGGACCTGCCTGCGTAGCTCAGGGTGGAAGGAGGCCGTCGCCACCGTGATCATCGGTCACTCCTACACGCTGCGGCTGACCAGCCACGACGACGACGACACGACGGGCGGCGACGGCGCCTACGCCACGTTCGACCGGGTGCGGAACTACTAGCCGAACTGGGCTAGCTGATCAGCGCGAGAGTGGCGCCGGACGGGTCGGTGAGCCGGTGGTGGCCGGGATCGCCTGCGAACCTGGCCAGCTCTCCGCGGACGCGAGCCTTCGGGCCGTCCGGACCGACCAGGATGGCGCCGTCGGCCCCGGACGCGATGATCTCTCCGCCGGCGCGCAGCAGTACGGGTCCGTTCCGGTCGGCCGAGACCGCCGCCCGTCCTGCGGCGAGCCCGGCTAGCACGGCCTGCGGCCCGGCCGCCTCGCACAGGACCCACGTGGTCGGTGAGCCGGGCGGCGCGTCCGAGCCAGGCCGGTGCCAGTCGCTGCCGCCAACGGCGAGTGCGCCGGGGTGCCAGGCCAGCCACCAGGCGAGCGGCGTCGTCCAGTGCGGATCGAGCCAGCTCCAGTGCCATACCTCTAGCAGCGGCGGCCGGCCCTTCATCGGAGCTGTCCAGCTCACCTGACCCCCGTACGGATGGTTGATGGACAGCAGCCCGCCGCCCGCTTGCGCTGCCGTCAGCCAGGCGTCAGGTGGCTCGCGGAAGTCCACCCACGGCAGGTAGCCGAGCGCGTTGGCATGCCCGGCCTCGGTGGTCACCTCCTGACCAGGAAGCAGGGCGATGCCCTGCGCGGCCGAGGCGGCAGCCAGCTCGGCGTGATGGCTGACCGTGTTGTGATCGGTGATCGCCAGGAAGTCGAGCCCGCGCTCGGCGGCGAACCTGGCCAGCTCGGGTACCGTCAGCACGCCGTCGGAGTGCACGGTATGCGAGTGCAGGTCACCGGCCAGCCAGCGCATGCCGTCGCAGGAGGGCAGCTCGCGGCGGGGCGGGCGCTGCGACACCGGGGGCACGGGCTCGTTCCGGGTGTCAGGCACAAGCTGCCCGGCGCGCGCGGAGACCTCGGCAGTCAGCCGGTACCGGACCCCGGCAGCGGGCACCCTGTGCAGCCCGATCACGACGTGCCAGGTGCCGGGTTCCAGCGGGCCGGGCAGGTAACCGGGTGTCGCCGACCGCGCGGCGACGACGAAGTTCTGGCGGGCACCACCCGACCAGCCGCGGAAACCGGACGGGCTGAAGCAGCCGAGGTCGAGCACGGCGGCCGAGGTGTCATAGTCAAGCTCGACTCTTAAGGCGTCGGCCCCGGGCGGTATGTCGATCGGCAGGTAATGCCAGGCCGACTCGCACCGGTCCTCGATAGTCCACTCTCCGGAATGCGCCGTCGCCATATCTCTTGTGTACCCCAACTCGCGACGGGGGCAAGAGGACGAGCAGGACCGCTTGCGGCTGCCGCTTGACTGACGAAATTCAACACTTGTAGAGTTCAACAGACGTTGAATTACTGCTGACTCGCTGAAAGGCGCACCCATGTGGGCCATGATCATTAAGGAGTTCCGCCAGCTGCGGCGGGACCGCCGGACCCTCGCGATGATGATCGTGCTTCCGGTCATCCTGCTTGTCGTGCTCGGTTACGCGGCCAGCTTCGACGTCAAGTCGATCTCCGTCGTCGTCACCGGTCCGCAGGCGAGCGTCGCCTCGGCGCTGCTCAAGTCCCCGTTCGATATCACCAAGGTTGCCCCCGACCAGACCCGGACCTGGGCACAGGAGCAGTTGCGTGACGGCCACGCGCAGATGGCCGTGGTAACCGGCGGAGGGCAGCCGCTCGTGCTGATCGACGGCAGCCAGCTCTTCTCCGCCCAGGCCGCGCTGTCAGCGCTGAGCAAGATGCAGGCGGGGGGTCAGGGCACCCAGACGAGCCCGTCCGGGCCCGGGGCGACGGGAATCACTCCCAAGGTGACGGTCCTGTACAACCCGGGGCTGACCACCTCCTACATCATGATTCCCGGGCTCTGCGGCGTCGTCCTCGTCTTCGTCGGCACGATCATCACGAGCCTCGGAGTCGTGCGAGAGCGGCAGTCGGGGACCATGGAGCAACTGGCCGTCATGCCGTTGCGGCCGAGGGACGTCTTCCTCGGCAAGATCGTTCCGTACTTTGTCGTCGCGACCGTCGACCTGGCCATCGTGCTGGCCGTCGGCATCGCTATCTTCGGCGTCCCGTTCCGGGGTTCGCCCGCGGTCTTCGCGCTTGGCGCGCTGCTGTTCCTGTTTGTGACGCTCGGCATCGGCGTGCTGATCTCCAGCGTCTCGCAGAACCAGGGCCAGGCGATCCAGCTTGCCGTGATGACCCTGCTGCCGCAGGTGCTGCTGTCCGGGCTGATCTTCCCGCTGAGCTCGATCGCCGCCGGGGTGCGCTGGATCGCCTACTTCCTGCCGCTGACCTATTTCAACGTGATCTCGCGCGGGGTCATGCTCAGGGCCGAGCCGATCTCCGCGCTCTGGCAGCCCTTCGTGTTCCTTTCCGTACTCGGGCTCATCGTGGTGACCGGCGCGACGCTGCGCTTCCGCGGCTACCTCGCACCGGCCGGGCAGGAACGCCGTTCGCGCAAGGCGGTAGCGGAACCGCAGGGGGCAAGGGCATGAGCGGCCAGCCGACCAGTGAGGCGGGCTCTGGCCGGGCGGCCTGGGGGGCGGACAGCATCGTCGTCAGGCACGGGAAGACGGTGGCGCTGCGGGGCGTCTCGCTTGCGGCCCCGGCCGGTCAGGTAACCGCCGTCGTCGGCGGAGATGGCGCGGGCAAGACCTCGCTGCTTCGGTGCCTGGCCGGATCGCTCGCCCCTGACAGCGGGTCGGTGCGCCGGCCCGCAAAGGAGCGGGCCGGCTACTTCCCGGCGAGTTCTGGCATCTACCCAGATCTCACCGTGACGGAGAACCTCGACTTCAGGGCGCGGGGCTACGGGCTGCCGGCGAAGGAGGGAAGGGAGCGCGCGGCCGAATACCTGGAACGGGCCGGTCTCACTCCGGCCGCAGGCCGGCTAGCAGGGCAGCTGTCCGGCGGGATGCGGCAGAAGCTCGCGGTGATCGCCGCGATGCTGCACCGGCCCGACCTGCTGGTCCTCGACGAGCCGACAACCGGTGTCGACCCGGTGAGCCGCTCGGGCCTGTGGTGGCTGATCGCCCGCGCGGCGGCTGACGGTTGCGCGATCGTGCTCGCCACGAGCTACCTGGACGAGGCCGAGCGCTGCACGTCCGTGCTCGTGCTTGACGACGGGATGGAGCTTGCCTCGGGGACTCCGGAGCAGATCGTCGCGGCCATGCGGGGAACGCTGCGGGCCGTTCAGGCCAGGCCGGACGGCGCGCGGTCGGCCAGGTCGTGGCGACGGGCCGGCCAGTGGCGGGTGTGGGATCCGGCCGCGCCGCCAGGCGATTCCGGTCAGGACGAGCGGAGCACGCTGGTCGAGCCCGACCTGCAGGACGCGGTCACGGTCGCCGCGCTGGCCAGGCAACTGCAGGCGACGCACTCCGGCGGAGGACAGTCATGACGGCGCTAGCCCGGTGCTCGCGGGTGACCAGGCTGTTCGGCGACTTCACGGCGGTCAGGGACGTCGACCTCGAGGTCGCGCCCGGAGAGATCGTGGGCCTGCTCGGTGCGAACGGGGCCGGCAAGACGACACTGATCCGGATGCTGCTGGGCCTGATCGGCACGTCGCGCGGGACCGTGGAGCTATTCGGGGAGCCGCCGTCCCGGCGCACCAGGAGCCGTCTGGGCTACGTGCCCCAGGGACTCGGCCTGTACGACGACCTGACCCCCGCGCAGAATCTGGCCTTCTCGGCGGCGATCTTCGGCTCCGGCCGGGGCCAGCCGGGCGCGGCGGCACCTGGATCTGGCGAACTTCCCGAGGACGTGCGGTCCTACGCCACCGAGCTGGTCGGGTCGCTTCCGCTCGGCGTGCAGCGTCGGGTGGCGTTCGCGCAGGCGCTGGCACACCGGCCCGACCTGCTCATCCTTGACGAGCCGACATCCGGGGTCGACCCGCTCGGCCGCGCGAGACTGTGGGAGACCATTGCCGAGGCCGCGGATGCCGGGGCCGGCGTGCTGGTCACGACGCATTACATGGAGGAGGCCCAGGAGTGCGGGCGGCTGGTGATCATGGCCGACGGCCGGGTGGTCGCGCACGGGACGGCCGCGCACATCGTCGGGTCGAGCCAGGTGGTCGTGGTCGACGCGGAGTCGTGGGCAGACGCGTTCGGGGAGCTGGAGCGAGCCGGCTTCCAGGTCGCGCTGGCTGGACGCGGACTCCGGGTGCCAGGGGCTGACCCGGCCGCGGTACGGCGGGCACTCGGTGATATGCCAGCGAAGGTAAGGCAGGCTCCGGCCACGCTCGAAGAGCGCTTCTTCGAGCTCACCCAGCAGGCGGCGGCGA
>DASWAA010000442.1:0-7900 GCA_036391385.1 Streptosporangiaceae bacterium | reverse complement strand
GGCATCTGCTCAAGCTGGTCCACCACCGAGCCGGGCAGCTCGCCAGCCTCGACCTCCATGATGGTGTAGGCGTACTCGCCCCGGCAGTCGTTGATCATCTCGACGACGTTGATGCCGGCTCCGCTGATGACGCGGGAGAATTCGGCGATCACGCCCGGGGTGTTCCGGTGTGCCAGGGTCAGGCGACGGAAGCCTCGCCGGGGCAGCGACACCGCCGGGAAGTTCACCGAGTACCTGATGTTGCCGTTCTCCAGGAAGTCCTGGATCTCGTCGGCGATCATCACCGCGCAGTTGTCCTCGGCGCTGCTGGTGCTGGCGCCCAGATGCGGCAGCATGATGACCTTCTCGTGCTGGAAGACCACCGGGTTGGGGAAGTCAGTCACGTACGCGCGGAGCGCACCCGAGTCGAGCGCGGCGATCAGCGCCTGCTCGTCGACGAGTTCGTCGCGGGCGAAGTTGAGCAGCACGGCGCCGTCCGGCATCATCGCCAGCCGGTGCTCGTCGATCAGTTCCCTCGTCGATTCAGCCAGCGGCACATGCAGCGTGACGAAATCGCTCTCGGCCAGCAGCCGCTCCAGGTTGTTGACCCGGTGCACCTGGGCGGACAGCTCCGAGGCGTGCTGCTCCTTGACCCCCGGGTCGTACCCCAGCACGCGCATCCCGAGGTCGACGGCGGTGTTGGCCACCCGGTAGCCGATCGCGCCCAGGCCGATCACGCCGAGCGTGCCGCCGGCGATCTCGTGCCCGGCGAACTCTTTCTTGCCCTTCTCGACCGCCTTCTTCATGTCCTGCGGCGGCAGCGACCTGGCGTAGGCGAGTGCGGCCGGCAGGTTCCGCGCGGCGAGCAGCATGCCAGCGACCACGAGTTCCTTGACCGAGTTGGCGTTGGCGCCCGGTGCGTTGAATACCACCACGCCGCGCTCGGCCATCGCCTCGACGGGGATGTTGTTGACGCCCGCTCCGGCTCGCCCGACGGCAAGGACAGTGTCGTCGACGGGCTCGTTATGCAAATTGAAGGATCGGAGCATGATCGCATCGGGCTGCTCGACATCGGCCGCCACGGTGTAGTCAGCGCTGAAGCGGCGGAGCCCGACGGGTGAGATGGCGTCGTAGGTCCTGACGGCGAACTTACCCATGGCTGGCCTCGAATTCCTGCATGAAGGCGATGAGGGCATCGACCCCGGCCTCTGGCATCGCGTTGTAGATGCTGGCCCGCATGCCCCCGATGCTGCGGTGCCCTTCCAGGTTGACCAGGCCGGCGTCCCTGGCATCGGCCAGGAACTGCTTCTCCAGTTCTGGCTCGGCGATGGTGAACGGCACGTTCATCAGGGAGCGGTAGTCGGGCTGCACCGGGTTGGCGTAGAAGCCGGACTGGTCGATGGCGGCGTACAGCTTGTCAGCCTTGCGCCGGTTGAGCTGCGCCATGGCCGCCACGCCGCCCTGGTCGGCGACCCAGTCGAAGATGAGCCCGGCGATGTACCAGCCATACGTCGGCGGCGTGTTGATCATCGAGCCTGACTTGGCGTTCTCCAGCCAGTGCCACACCTGCGGCGTGCTCGGGCGGGCGCGGCCGAGCAGGTCGTCGCGCACGATCACGACCACGAGGCCGGACGGGCCGATGTTCTTCTGCGCGCCGGCGTAGAGCACGCCGAACCTGCTGACGTCGATCGGCTCGCTCAAGATGATCGAGCTGACGTCCGAGACGAGCGGCACCGCGCCCACGTCGGGCACGTGCGCGAACCTGACGCCGTGGATCGTCTCGTTCAAGGTGATGTGCACGTAGTCGGCGTCCGGGGTGAGCGTCCAGTCCGCGACCGGCGGCACCGTGACGTGCGGGCTGGTGCTGGCAGCGAGGTTGACCCGGTCCAGGTACTTCCCGGCCTCGGAGTAGGCGCGCTTGCCCCACATCCCGGTGACCACGTAGTCGGCGGCACCACCCTGGGCGGCCAGGTTCATCGGCAGCGCCGCGAACTGGCCGGTCGCGCCGCCTTGCAGGAACAGGACCCGGTAGTCCTCCGGCACGGACATCAGCTCGCGGAGCCTGGCCTCGGCGTACTCGGCGATGGAGATGAAATCCTTGCCGCGGTGGCTCATCTCCATGACGCTCATCCCGGAGCCGCGCCAGTCCGGAAGCTCTTCCTGTGCTCTGAGCAGGACCGGCTCGGGAAGAACGGCCGGGCCCGCGCTGAAGTTATACGGACGCTTGAGATCATTCATGGCTTTTTATTAGGATAATTTTCTTTTACGGGGACAGCGGACGGTGATCATGCTGTCCAGCCGGCGACCATGGCGGCTGGTTAACGCTGACGAGCTTCGAGCCGGTCGAGCAGGGACCCCAACCGCGGGCCCGGTTACCAGGATACTTGGGCCCTGCCGATGACCGGTCGGCGGCAGCGGGCAGGCGGCCCGGCCGCGATTGCGGGCTGGCCGGGACACCAGGCAGGCCGGCCAGGCGCCGACGGCTGCCCGTCGTGCCTGGCCAGACTGTCGTGCCTGCCCTGCCTGCCGCTCCAGGCCGTGACCTCTCTGGTTCCTCCTGGTCAGCTCGGCTCAGTTATTGATCAGCTCGGCCGTACCGTCCTGGTGCCAGTCGCCGGCCACCTCGACCGTCGCGACGGCTGGTGCCAGCCGGGGGTCCGCCTGGCTCACGGCCGGCTGCTGCTCGGGCCGGTGCCGCAGCGTCAGGTAGCTGATCACGGCGCCGGCCACGACCAGCCCGATCGTCACGACGAGACCGGCGTGATAACCGTGCAGGAACGCGGTCACCGGGTCGGCGCCGCCCCGCAGCGAGGCCGCCTGGCTGGTGCGCAGGACCGCTCCGATCACCGTGATCCCGAGCAGGCCCGCGACCTCGCGGGACGCGTTGAGCAGGGCCGACGCGATGCCCGAGCGGTCGTGCGGCTGCCCGTGCAGTACCGAGTTGGTCAGCGGCACCTGCATCAGCCCGGAGCCGACGCCGAACAGGATGAACCCCGGCATCAGGCCGGCGAAGGTGGCGCCGGCGCCGAGCGCCGCGAACAGCCCGAGTCCGACAGCCATCAGGATCATCCCGGCCGCGACCGTCCGGTGGGCGCCGAGCCTGTGGTACAGCGGGCCGACGGACCCGGCGGTCACTGCCAGGCTGACGGCCATGGGCACGAACGCCAGGCCCGCCTTGGTGGGGGAGAAGCCGAGAATCTCCTGCAGGTAGATGGACGTGAAGAAGTAGATGCCGAAGATCCCGAATGCCCAGAGCATCATCGTGACCGTGCCGCCGCTGAACAGCCGCGACCGGAACATCGCCAGCTCGACCATCGGCTGCCCGGTCCGGGACTCGACGGCCACGAAAGCGGCGCCAGCCACGGCGGCGAGCGCGAAGGACCCCAGGATGAGGCCGGACGTCCAGCCCTTGTCATGGCCCTCGATCAGCGCGTAGGTGAGCGCGACCAGGGCGACCGACGACGTCAGCATGCCGGGAATGTCAAGCCGGCGTGCTGCCGACAGATCCCGCGACTCGTCCATGGTGACGGCGGCGATGGCGAGCGCCACAGCGCCGACGGGCACGTTGATGAAGAAGATCCAGCCCCAGTGCAGGTGCTGGCTGATGAAGCCGCCGATCAGCGGGCCGAATGCCAGCGCCATAGCGCCGATCGCGGTCCAGATGCCGATCGCGGTGGTGCGCTCCCTGGCGTCGCGGAACGTCGCCATGATGACGGCGAGCGTGGTCGGGACCAGCAGCGCCGCGCCCAGGCCCTGGACCAGCCGGGCGGCGATCAGCGTGCCGCCGCTGCCGGCCAGCCCGGCGGCCAGCGAGGAGAGCGTGAAGACCACGGCTCCGGTGAAGAACAGCCGCCGGCGCCCGTACGCGTCGGCGAGCCGGCCGCCGACGAGCAGCAGGCCGGCGAAGACGAGGACGTAGCTGCTGACCACCCATTCCAGGCCTGCGATCGACAGATGCAGGCTGCGCTGGATCGTGGGGATCGCCACGTTGGTCACGTTGTTGTCCAGATAGGTCATGAAGGTGGCGAGAGCCACCGCCACCAGGGTCCACCAGCGTCTGGCCATCGACCCGGCTCCTTCCCTCATCGCTCCTGTACGACGATCATGTACGCCGTACCTGTATGTTGTTCCTATACGTTGTACACTTCCAGAGCATGACCTGTACGACGTATAGTTGTCAAGTGATGGCAGCGGCGAAGACAGGCGACGCGGAGCGGACCAGGCTGAGCAGATCGGCCGTGGTGGACCGTGCGCTCGAGCTTGCCGACTCCCACGGCATCGAGGCCTTGACGATCAGGCGGCTCGCGACCGAGCTCGGGGTCACGCCGATGGCCCTGTACTGGCATTTCCGCAGCAAGGAAGAGCTGATCGCCGCTCTGGCGGACCGGATCTGGGGCGAGATCCACACCGACGTGGACTCCGCGGCGGCGTGGCCGCGGCAGCTGCGCGGGATGCTGGAATCGCTGATCGCGGTGCTGCGCACCCATCCGTCGGCCTCGCAGATGCTGGCGCGCAGCGAGAAGCTCGGCCCCTCGCACTGGCAGGCAACAGAGACCGCGCTCGGGATCCTGCGCGGTGCCGGCTTCGACACCTGGCAGGCCAGCGAGATCGCGCGGTCGGCGCTGTGGACCGGGCTCATGCTGGTGATGAGCGAGCCGGGCGCCGGCAGCGGCCTGACCGACGCCGAGCGAGCCGAGCACCAGCGCCGCAAGCAGGTCGAGCTCGCCTCGCTGCCCCCCGACCGCTTTCCGCGCCTGGTAGAGGCCGCCGTGCCCATGACCTCCTGCGATAACCCCGAGTTGCACTACCGGTTCGGCGTCGATCTCTTCATCGCAGGCGTCGAGGCGCTGGCGCCGCGCGGCTGATTCGCCGGCCAGTGCGGGCACGTGGCTGGGCCCGGGGATCAGGGCGGGCCGGCCAGGCCGGTATTGCCTGTCCGGATTCGCGCGTTTATCGTTGGCCCTGCCTCAGGCCAGACGGCGCCAGGCAGGAGTGTGGGGGAGATGGCGGCAGACGTGCCCGGCTCGCGTCGGCGCTGGCGCCGGTCCGGAACCAGGCGATCCTCGTCATGGGTGCTGCGCTCCCTGGTCGTGCTGTCAGTGGCGCTGGTATGGCTGCCGGTATCGGCCATCGCGTCCGCGGGCCAGCACTCGGCCTCCCGTCGCGCGCATCCGCACCGGACCAGGGCTGGCCTGGTCGCCACGCTTCCCTCTGGCGGGACGCTGATCTCGGTATTCTGCCCGGCCGCCGGTACGCCCCCGCATGACGATGACCAGGCACGGATCCGGGGCGGAGTCACGCTCGCCGGGACAGGCGACCCGGACGACCTCAGGATCCCTCGCTGCGCGGCAGTCGGGGAGAACGAGACCGGGGCCGGACCGCGTAGCATCGCCGGCCTGCAGCGGCCGACTGGCAGGTGGCTCGGCACGGCGGTCCCGGGTGTGCGGCGCGAAGCGGGCGCCATGCTGAGCGGGGTGAGCTGCCCGGCGCCAGGGGCGTGCATCGCGGTCGGCGCCGGCTTCGGGCGCTCGGGCCAGTCCAGGCCGCTGGCCCTCAAGTGGAGCGGCACGCGCTGGCGGCTCATGACGGTGCCGTACCCCAGGGCGCACGGCGGGGTCGGCAGCAGGCTGACCGGCGTATCTTGTCGCGTTTTCACGTATTGCATCGCGGTCGGCGATAATCAGACCCGCCATGGTGCGGTCGCGCTGGCCGAGTTGTGGAACGGGAGCAGGTGGCGGTTGCTGCGGCCCGTCAGCGAGCCGCACGCCCGGGCCAGCATGCTCGACAAGGTGTCATGCCCGAGGGAAATCTCGTGCATGGCCGTCGGCACCTACATCACCGCCAGCGGTCAGGAGTTCGCCCTGGCCGAGCACTGGAACGGCGCCAGGTGGCGGTTGCGGCCGGCGCTCAGCGTGGCTGGTGCCGCGGGCAGCGTCTTGTCCGGCGTGTCCTGCCTGGTGACGTCCTGCATCGCCGTCGGCAGCTACCAGCGAGGCTCCGCCACGGTGCTGGCTGAGCGCTGGAACGGCGCCACCTGGAGCGTGCTGCCCGCCGTGAGCCCCGGTCACGGGTCGGCCAGCGCGCTGGCCGACGTGGCCTGCCAGTCGGCGCGCAGCTGCACCGCTGTCGGCTATGTCGCGCCGCATCCTGGCGGATCCGCGCCCCTGATCGAGGCCTGGAACGGTGCCCGCTGGCAGATCGACCGCACGCCCCGTCGCGGGCGCCTGGCCGAGCTGTACGGAGTGACCTGCCCAGCGCCGCGCCGCTGCGTTGCGGTGGGTGAGTATGTGAGCCGGTCAGGGCAGCGGATGGAACTGGCGGAGATGTGGAACGGATCCACCTGGAGCATTCAGCGGACCGGATAACGCCCGCGACATGCGCCGCGAAAGGCGCCAGCTTCCGCACCAGCTTGTAACGCTAAATTCACCGTTTGTTCGATCAATAACCTAGTTAAGCGCAGGTAGGCTGCGTTTTGTCGGATGGGGGGAGCCTTCGCCTGGAGTGCGCCGCCCACGGTCGCCGAACAGGTCGAAGAAGGGATGATCCGGGTGAGCGACGCGCCGTCGCCGATCCAGTTCAGCAAGGCTGACACCAGACCGGCTGCGTACCCGAACGGGGCTGTCGACGACACCATGGAGGTGCCCTCCGTCGGCGGGGCGAGGCTGGAAGCGGTGGACGTGTCGGCCTGGTTCGGCACCCACAAGGTGCTCGAGCGGGTCTCGCTGTCCATGCCGCCTGGCGTGGTGACCGCGCTCATCGGGCCGTCCGGCTGCGGCAAGTCGACGTTCCTGCGGATCCTGAACCGGATGCACGAGACAGTTCCCGGCGCTCAGCTCGCCGGCGAGGTCTTCCTGGACGGGCAGGACATCTACACCCCGGGGACGCGGGTCACCCAGACCCGGAGCCGGATCGGGATGGTGTTCCAGAAGCCGAACCCGTTCCCCGCTATGTCGATCGCCGAGAACGTACTGGCCGGCCTGCGGCTCACCGGCATCAGGGCCAGCCGCGGCGAGCGTGCGGACCTGCTCGAGGGCTCACTGCTTCGCGCCGGGCTGTGGACCGAGGTCAAGGACCGGCTGTCCCAGCCTGGCGGTGCGCTCTCCGGCGGCCAGCAGCAGCGGCTGTGCATCGCCCGGTCGCTGGCGGTGAACCCGGAGGTCCTGCTGATGGACGAGCCGTGCTCGGCCCTGGACCCCGGCTCGACCGCGCGGATCGAGCAGACCATCGCCGACCTGCGCGAGGAGGTGACGGTCGTCATCGTCACCCACAACATGCAGCAGGCGCTGCGGGTCTCGCAGCTCTGCGCCTTCTTCCTGGCGACCCAGGGTGCTCCGGGCGGCATCGTGGAGGCCGGAGAAACCAGGAAGATGTTCGAGGCCCCTGACGACCCGCGCACGATGGACTACGTGCACGGCCGCTTCGGCTGATCCACGCTAATTCGGTCAGGCTGGCGCTAAGCCGCCCATTCTCTGCCCGAAATTAACCGTTCGTTCACCGTGCCGCCTTACCGGTGATACCGGCCCAATCTACGTTCGACGTGGGATTTCTTACCGGGGAGGGCAGATGAGCGTGGCGACTTCAAGCTCGTCCATGCCCTCAGCCATGGACGACAGCCCGCGCGAGCTTGACCGCGGTCTGCTGCCGTCCGAGCGGGTCTTCCACGGCACGTCGCGTCTCATCGGCTTCCTGGTCCTCGTGATCACCGGGCTGGTCGGCCTGTTCCTGGCCTGGCAGCTCGTCCCGACCTTGCACTCCTACGGCTTCAGCTTCTTCACCCAGGCCAACTGGGCACCGGGGACGAGGCAGGTAGGAGTAGCCGCCGCGCTGGTCGGCACGTTCGAGGTGGCCGGCGTGGCGATCGCCGTGTCGGTGCCGCTGGCGCTGCTCACCGGTCTGTACATCACCGAGTACGCGCCGGGGT
>DASWAA010000441.1:0-13742 GCA_036391385.1 Streptosporangiaceae bacterium | reverse complement strand
CGCGCTAGGACCAGGCAGCTGCCGTTAATGAACTTCTTCGCGGCATATAGCGCCGCGCAGCCCGTAATCATAGCCTGGAGGCAGAGACCGGACATTAGTTGTGGCGGATACCTGCCGTGGAGATCGACGGCTGGTAACACTGGTAACAAAGGACAGTTCGTGACGGTGCTCGACGACATCCGATCCTGCCTCAAGCGGGTGCCAGATGCGATCGCCGTGCAGGACGGCGAACTGCGGCTGACCTATCTGCGGCTGGCCGGGCACGCCTCTGATTTAGCCGCCAGGCTCCCCCGCCGCGGAGTCGGACAAGACGACGTCGTGGCGATCTACTCCGACAGATCCGCCGAACTCGCCGTCGCCGAGCTTTCGGTGCTGCTGGCCGGTGCCGCTTACCTGCCGCTCGATCCAGCCCACCCGGCCACGCGGATCAGCCAACAGCTCGCGCTGGCCCTCAACCAGGCAGCACCGTCGCCCATCGGCCGTACAGACCGGACAGCGTATCGCGTGGTCACGCCCCGAGCAGCGGGCATAGACAGGAAGGCCGATAGTGGCTGAGTATGAATTCCCGACCTCGCTTGGCCAGCGCTGGATGTGGCTGCTGGCCGAGATGGACTCCGGCGAACCCACCTATAACATCCCGTGGGCGCTGTGGCTGGATGGCCCGCTTGATGTCAGAGCGCTGCAGCGGGCTTGGGACGCCTTGTTGGCCAGGCATGAGGCACTGCGCACAACCTTCAGGAACGAGTCCGGCGTGCCGACGCAGGTAGTCGACGACGAGCAGGCCGCGTGGCCGCTCGTGACCTCCTCTGTGGAACAACTGGCGAGCCACGAGCGGGTGCCGGCCGCCCTGGCGATGATCCGTGACCTAGCCCGATTTCCCTTTGACCTGGCCACCGGGCCGCTCGTACGCACCACTCTCATCCGGCTGGCACCGGAATCTCACGTGCTGGCCGTGGTCGTACACCACATCGTTGCTGACGGCTGGTCATTTCGGATCCTTTTTGATGAGTTGTCGGCGGATTACGAGGCGATCAGCCGCGGCAGTGGCCCGGCTGCCGCTGAACCGCCGATCCAGTACGTCGACTTCGCCATCTGGCAAGTCGAGCACGCCGAGGAGGGCGGGTACCAGGCGGCCGAACGCTTCTGGCGAGCCGAACTGGCCGATGCTCCCTCGGCGCTTCCGCTGCCGACGGACGCGCCCTATCCGGCGTTGCCGACATTTGTCGGCCAATCAGTTCGCACCACCATTGACGTAAGCCTGGCCGACCAGCTCAGGCAGCTCGCCACCGGGCGGAGAACCACCCTGTTCGCCGTTCTGCTTGCCGCGTATTCGCTCGTGCTCGCGCGGCTGACCGGAAGTGACGACCTGCTGATCGCGGTGCCGATGGCGGCCCGCGCCAAGCGAGAAGCCGAGTCGGTCGTCGGGCTGTTTATGAACACCGTCGTGATCCGAGTCCAGATCGACCGCGACGCGACGCTCGGCGATCTGCTCCGCTCGGTCCACGCCGCGACCGTGCGGGTCATGGAGCATCAGGATCTGCCGTTTGCCAGGGTCGTGGAACTGGTCAAGCCCAACCGCGAGCCGGCACGGCTGCCGCTGGTCCAGGTCATGTTCGCGCTGGAGGAATCGCTGACCCTCCCGGACCGCGGCGGGCTGCTCTGGCGTCCTGAGATGGTGGAAATCGACACGGTCAAGCTGGAGATCGAACTGGCGATCACCGACGCGCCGGCCGGGCTAAGCGTACTGATCAGATACAACGCCGCGCTCTTCGAATCAGCCACTGCCGAGCGGCTGGCCCGGAATCTGCTCGCGATACTCGCTCAGATGGCGGCTAAGCCAACGGCCACGGTCAGCGACCTCTTGGTCCTCGAAGAAACCGAAGCCGCCACGCTCGCTCAGTGGAACGCCACGGCGAAACCAGCGCCCAGGGGCGGCGACGTGACGCTTCGCGACCTGTTCGAGCAGCAGGCGAAGCGAACACCCGAGGCCATCGCCGTGACAGGCCACCAGGGCCAGCTCAGTTACGCGCAGCTGGACAGCGCTGCCGACGTGATCGCTCACCGGCTCATCGCGGCGGGAATAGGGAGTGAGTCGGTGGTCGCCGTCCTGGCCGAGCGTTCGGCCGAGCTGGTCACCGCTCTGGTGGGGGTTGTCAAGACCGGCGCGGCCTTCCTCCCGTTAGACGCTGAGTACCCGCCAGAACGGCTCGGGTACATGCTTGCGGACTCAGGGGCTGCGATCGTGCTGGCGCAGCGCCAAGTCGGTGACCTGCTGCCTGAGTCCGGTCCGCTGGTCTTGTACCTCGACGACGCCCCGACCTGGCCCGTGCCTGCTGCCGACGGCCACAGGTCAGCCGTGCATGCGGACAACGCCGCTTACCTGATCTACACATCCGGCTCGACGGGCCGCCCCAAAGGCACGATAAACACCCATCGCGGCCTGCTCAACCGCCTGGACTGGATGCGGTCAGTGCTTTCGTTCGGCGTGACTGACGTGCTGCTGCAGAAGACCTCGCTCAGTTTCGACGTATCGGTATGGGAGTTCTTCCTGCCGCTGACCACCGGTGCCAGCCTGGCGATAGCCCGGCCAGGCGGCCATCGCGATCCTCGCTATCTGCGAAAGGCGGTCGCGTCGTTCGGAGTCACCATCCTGCACTTCGTCCCGTCGATGCTGAACTCGTTCCTCGCCGATGCCGAGACGGCGGACGAGGATCCCCGAGCCACGCTCGCCACGCTGCGATGCATCGTGAGCAGCGGCGAGGAACTGCCGGTCGCGCTGGCTCGCCGCTGCCTGGAAATGCTGCCAGGGGCAAGCATCCAAGTCACCTACGGCCCGGCTGAGGCGGCGATCAGCGTCACTACCTGGCGGGTCACGCCCGCTACGCTGGCCGGCCGGTCGCGCGTCCCTATTGGCGGGCCGGTCAGCAACGTCAGGATCCATATCCTCGACAACCAGATGCGGCCGGTGCCTGTCGGCGCTGTCGGCGAGCTGTACCTCGGCGGAGTTCAGGTCGGACGCGGCTACCACCGAAGGCCAGCGCTCACCGCGCAGCGGTATCTGCCCGATCCATTCGGGCCAGCGGGTTCGAGGCTATATGCGACGGGCGATCATGGCCGCTGGCGTCCCGACGGCACGATCGAGTTCATGGGCCGGGTCGACGGCCAGGTGAAGCTGCGCGGCATGCGGATAGAACTCGGAGAAATTGAGGTCGCGCTGCGTGAGCAGCCAGGTGTGCGTGACGCCGCAGTCGCGGTCAAAGAGATCAAGCCCGACGACAAAAGGCTCGTCGGCTACGTTGTCGGGGTTGCTGGGGCCACGGTGCCCGCTGCTGCCGCCTTGCGCGCTGCCCTGGCGACCAGGCTGCCCGAGCACATGGTGCCGACCGCGTTTGTCGTGCTCGCGGCGCTGCCGCTCACCGGGAGCGGGAAGATGGACCGCCGCGCACTTCCCGAGCCGGATTGGGGCGCGGTCGCCGGTCTGGACCAGGTCGCGCCCCGGACGCCCGCCGAAGCGCACCTCGCGGCGATCTTTGCCGAGGTACTTGGGCTGCCGACGGCGGTGGGAGTGCACGACAGCTTCTTCGCGCTCGGCGGCCATTCGCTCACCGCGACCCGGCTGCTAGCCCGCATCCGGGCCGACTACGGCGTCGATCTGCCAGTGCGCACGCTGTTCAGCGATCCCACGGTCGCGGGCGTGACCGCCGCGCTGGCCGAGGCGAGCGATCTAGGGCAGGCAACCGCACCTGGCGATCGGAGGTAGGTACCCATGCGCTTCCCGGTCTCGCAGTCCCAGCAGAGTCAGTGGTTCCTCGACCAGATCTCGCCCGGCGAACCGACGTTTCACATCGCGTATGCGGTGTCGCTCGACGGCCCGCTCGACGCCGACGCGCTGCAGCGGGCGCTGGATGCCGCGGTCGCGCGTCATGCCTCGCTGCGGACGAGCATCGTCGCATTCGACGGAGTGCCTGAACAAGAGGTCGCCGACTCGGGCGCGGTGGTCATCGAACGTATCGATCTGCCGGAGGCCGCTGACGGCGACGAGCGCACTCGGCAGGCTGAGTCAATCGCGGCCGATCGCGCTCGTCAACCATTCGACCTGGCCGACGGGCCGCCGATTCGAGCCACGCTGATCCGTACCGGGCCCGACCGGCACCTGTTCGTGCTGGTGCTGCATCACATAATCACCGACGGCACGTCCATGCAAATCCTGATGGAGGAGCTGTCCGCCTTCTACCGGGCAGAGTTGACCGGGGTGCCTGCGTCACTGCCGCCGCTGCCAATGAGCTATGGCGACTACGCTCTATGGCAACAAGGCTGGATGAGCGGACCGGAGCTTGAGCACCAGCTGAGTTACTGGCGCGATCAGCTCAACGGCGCGCCGCAAGTCCTGGCCCTTCCGACCGACCGGCCCAGGCCCGCTCGATTGTCCTCGTGCGGCGCGCGTATCAGAGTCACCGTTGACGACTCGACGGTCACGGACCTGGCCGAGGTGGCCCAGGCCGCCAACGCCACCATGTTCATGGCGTTCCTCGCCGGTTTCGTGGTCGTGCTGGCTCGCTATGCGCGCCAGCACGATCTTGTGATCAGCACTCAGGCGGCCGGCCGCACCCGCACTGACTTCGACCCGATCATCGGTATGTTCGCGAATACCGTCTTGCTGCGAATATCGCTCGCCGACAATCCGAGCTTCACCGAGCTGCTCGGCCGGATCAGGGATACCACAGCTGATGCGCTATCGCACCAGCGGGTCCCTTTCGAAAAGCTCGTCAAGGACCTCGTGCCCGACCTCTCCCTGGCACACGCGCCGCTCGCGCAGGTCCAGTTCGCCTACCACCCGTTCGCGCCCCCAGGTCTGGACCTGCCAGGCGTCACCTCGAACTGCCAGATGGTCTTCACTGACACGGCGAAACTCGACCTGGACATGTACGTGGACAACGCGCCCGGCCAGGACACGACGCTAGTGCTGGATTACAACACGGACCTCTTCCGCCCGCCCTGGGCTGACCATTTCCTGAGCTGCGTAGCGCACCTGCTCAAGCACGCGGCGCAGACTCCTGACCGTCCGGTCGCCGAGCTGCCCATAGTCTCGGCTGCGGAGCTCGACGAGCTGATCGTCGGACGCAATCGCCAGCCCACTTCTGAGAGTCACGGCATGGCGGGCGGCGACGGCGCGGACGTCAGGGAGCTGCTCCTGGCATCGCCGTCCCGCGTCATCGATGGCGCCGGGGACCTGCCCATGAGCGAGGTACGCGATCGCGCCGCCCGGCTCGCCCGGATCCTGGCCGACCATGGCGTCAGCACGGGAACGCTGATCGGCATCTGCGCCGAGCGGGGAGCCGGGATGCTGACGGCGATGTTCGCTGTGTGGTGGGCAGGCAGTGCCTACGTGCCGCTGGATCCGAGCTTTCCTGAGGCGCGGCTGACGGCGATGGCCCAGGGCGCGAACCTGCGGATCATCATCTCCGACTCAGCCAATAGCGATCTCGCCCTGTCGGTAGCCGGGCATGCCGAGGTGGTCCGCCTTGACGACCCGGCGGTCGCGGACGCGCCGCCGCTCGCGCCCGTGCCGGTACCCGGCAACGCACTCGCCTACGTCATATTTACCTCCGGCTCGACCGGGCAGCCCAAGGGCGTCGCGATCGAGCACCAGGCAGTCGCGAACCTGATCGGGTCGTTCCGGCGCTCGCTCAGGCTGGGCAGCGACGACCGAGTCGTCGCAGTCACGACTCTGTCGTTCGACATCGCCATCCTCGAACTGCTGCTGCCCCTGGTCTGCGGTGCGGATCTCGTGATCGCGACTTTCCACGAGGCCCGCGAGCCCGACCGGCTGCGGTCGCTGATCCAGCGGACTGGCGCAACCATGATGCAGGCTACGCCGCAGACGTGGCGCATGCTGGATTCGGTCGGCGTACCGGCTAGCCTGCGGCTGCGCTTGTGCGGCGGCGAGGCCCTGCCAGCCGACCTTGCCGAGCGCCTGATGGAGCCGGGTGCCACCCTGTGGAACGTCTACGGCCCGACCGAGACCACGGTGTGGTCGGCGGCCAGAGTCGTCACCAATGCCGTGGAAGCGGCTCAGATCGGGCCGCCAATCGAGAACACCCGCGTGTACGTGCTGGACGAGCGCCTGATGCCAGTGCCAGTCGGGGTAATAGGCGAGGTGTACCTGGCCGGCCGAGGTGTCGCTTGCGGCTATCGCGGCCGACCAGAGCTGACCGCGCGGTCATTCCGGCCCGATCCGTGGAGCGACGAACCAGGATCGCGCATGTACCGGACCGGCGATCTCGGCCGGTGGCTGGAGGGTGACGGCCTCGAGCTGATCGGACGGAACGACCACCAGGTGAAGGTTCGCGGCTACCGCATCGAGTGCGGCGAGGTCGAGGCCGCGCTGCGCGCCCACCCTGGCGTGCGCCAGGCCGCCGTCATCACCGCCGACAGGGCCGGTGAGCCCGCGTTGGTCGCGTATATCGTGCCCCGTCGGAATAGCTCCCTGACACAGCCTGACGCGGACGCAGGCGAGGAGTTGCGGCAGCATCTGCGGACCGCGCTCCCCGACTACATGGTCCCGTCGCTTGTGGTCACGCTCCCCGCGCTGCCGCTGACGCCCAACGCTAAGGTCGACCGGGCTGCGCTGCCCGCTCCGCAGTGGAGCGGTTCGCTACCGGCGGCCGAGCGGATCGAGCCCAGGAACCCGGTCGAGGCCGCACTCGTCCGGATCTGGAGCGACATTCTCGCCACCAATGAGCCGATCGGCGTGCATGACAACGTCTTCGCCGCAGGCGGTCACTCGCTGACGGCGGCCAAGTTCGTCATTCGCGTCGCTGACACCTACGGCGTGAATCTGCCGATCCACCACGTCTTCGCCAGCCCCACGATCTCACAGCTTGCCGAGATCATCTCCGCCGATCCGGACTTCGGCCGCGCGGCGCTATCGTCCCGCGAGGCCGAACTCGACGCGCTCAGCGACGAGGACCTGGACGAGTTGCTGCGCGCGGCGCTTGCCCAGCGCCACCGGCGCGACTTCGATCGGCCCGCTTAGCGTCTTGATCGGCCGAGAAAATGTCCGGAGCGCTACCGGCACCGGCCTGGAGCTCGCCAGCTCTATCTCGGCGAGCCCCAGGCCGCAGGTCGGCCGGGCCGATGACGTCCGATTCCGCCGCCGGCCAGGCGCCGGATAGCCGGTCAGCCGCCGTTCACGGTGACCCCGAGGTCATGCGAGACCTCGTCCATGGGCGTGAACCAGACGTCGCCCACGTAGGGAGATCTCCCGCTGAGGATGCCTCTGGCGGTGACGGTGGTGCTGCCCGCGAGGGAGAAGACCGGACCTCCGCTGTCGCCCGCGATCGGTGCGCCGGAAGTGCCGCCATGCGCCACGGCTAGGCCGGAAGCGTAGAATTCCTGATTGAAATCGTTGTCCCACATCTGCTTGTTCTGGTTGGTGTACCAGACTTGCAGATTGCAGAGTACGCCTCCCATTGCGCCTGACTCGCACTCCCAGTCACCGGGGTAGACCCCACCCTGGCCGACGACGATCTTCGTGTTGTGAGTGTCACCATTATTGATCGAAGGGCCATCATAATATGCTGAGCCGGAGCCACCCGGCGTAAAGATGACTCCGTCATCGTGCGAAGGGGTCGTCGCTGATCCCATAAACGGGCTGGCTTCGCTGGAGCCCAGCTCGGCCGTATTCTGCCCGTTCCACCAGGTGGAATTAGACTGGCCGAAGTTCTGGAGGCAGTGGCCCGCGGTGAGGATCCCGGACGTGCCATTACTGAAGTGCACTCCGAATCCAGTCGTGCACCAAGCGTAGAGCGAGCTGGAATTCCGGGTCAGGACGACCGCGCCACCCCAGAACGCGGCATAGTCGTTGCATCGCGCCGGAGCGCCCAGATTGTCAGACGACCCAGGCACGGCGCAGCTCAGCGGGCGACCTGCGGGTTGTCTGGAAAGCGTGACGGGGACCGGGCTTCCTGACCACGCTTGTGCGGCGGCCGCGGACTTGACTGGCAGACGGTCTGATATGCCGACCTGGATGCCGCTTCCGTCGTTGAGCGGGCCGGCCGAGGTCACGTCGTGGTGGTGCCGCAGGACGATCCTGGTGGCGTGCAGGAGTGCGGCCAGGGTATAGCGGGCGGGCCTGACGGCGACGTGCATCCGCTGGCGCAGCCCGGCGAGGACGCGCCGCACGTCACCGGGCACCTTGCCATGCCAGTAGATGGTGAGGGTCGAGGTGTCGTCGTGCACGACGATCTGGACTAGTCCCTGGCGTCCCTGGGCCGATCTCGCAGCGGTCCTGCGTATCGCGCCTGCCGCCCGGTCCAGCGGCACCTGGGCCAGCATGCGGTGGTACGTGAGCGCGGACATGCCGTAAGGGAGACCCGGTGACGGTCTGGGCGGCTGGCCAGAGGAGGAATGGGCGCCAGCCGGAGCGGCCGCCAGAATGCTGATCCCGGCCGCGACGCTGGCGAATGCCAGCAGCAGTCTTTTCCTGTCCCTGTGGTTACCTGCCAGGACGCTCGGTAGTTTCACGTGAACCTCGCCAGTTCGATATCGGAGGAAGGTCACGCCCATATCAGCATTCGCGCCGGGGAGGCAGGTAGGATCGCGACCAGATGCCGACCAAAAGCCGACCAGAGGTCGGCAATACGCGGGGAGTCCGGCGGCAGGCGGCAGGCTGACCTTGGCGGAGGAGCTGGGTGGGACAGGACAGCGCGGACACCGCCTTAACGCAGCCGCACGGCGCGGGCGTGCAGCTTGCGCTGATGCTGCGCGGGCTGCGGCGGGCCAGGGGGCTGAGCCAGCGCGCTGTCGCCAGACCGCTGCACCTAGGCTCGCACAGCACCATCACCGACTACGAAGCCGGACGCCGGATTCCGCCTCCGGACGTGATCGCCGCCTATGAGCGGTTCTTCGCGCTGCCGCACGGAGAGCTGGCGCGGTGGCGCGCTGCGGCTATCGCCGAGCGGGCCGCGGCCGGGGATCGACTCGCCGCCCCCGTCCCAGCGCGCCATGTCGAGAACCTGCCGTCAGCGCACCATCGTCTCCCAGGGGCGAGCGCGGACGCCGGGGCGGTGGTGCCGGCGGCTGCGGCGGGGCCGCAGCTGCGGTACTCGCTTCCCGCCGATACCGCGGCATTCACTGGCCGCTCCTGGGAGCTGGATCGGATCACGGCGGCGGTCAGGGACGCGGCCGGGGCTGGCGGGGTGGTGGCGGTCGGAGCGGTGAACGGCATGCCCGGGGTGGGCAAGACCGCACTCGCTGTGCATGCCGCACATCTGCTCACGGCAGAGTTCCCGGACCGGCAACTGTTCATCGATCTGCATGGCCATACCCCAGGGCGGGAGCCCGTGCGACCGGACGACGCTCTGGCCGGGCTGCTGGCAGCCGTCGGACTGAATCCGACCCAGCTGCCCGGCGATCTAAGCGGGCGGGCGGCGATGTGGCGGGACCGGATGGCCGGGCAGCAGTCGCTGCTGGTGCTGGACAACGCTGCCAGCAGCGGCCAGGTGATCCCGCTGTTGCCCGGCAGCCAGGGCTGCCTGGTGCTGGTGACCAGCCGCCGTCATCTGGGTGACCTGCCCGGCGCGGTCACCCCGGTGCCGGTCGATGTCCTTGCTCCGGGCGAGGCAGCGGATATGTTCTCCCGGCTGGCTCCCCATGCCCGCGATGACCGGGATGGTGTGGCGGAGGTGGTGGCCTTGGCCGGGTACCTGCCGCTGGCGGTCGCCCTGCTGGCCCGCGTGTTCGCCCGGCACCCGTCCTGGAGGCTGGCCGACCTGGCGGCAGAGACCAAAGCCGGGCTGCTGACCATGGCCGCGGAGCATGATTGCGTGGCAGCCGCGTTCGAGGTGTCTTACCGGTATCTCGATCCCAGTCAGCAGCGGCTGTTCCGGCTGCTGGGAGGGTATCCCGGCGCGACCATTGACAGGTACGGCGCTGCGGCGCTGGCCGGGACCGCGCACGACGAAGCCGCCGGGCTACTGGACGGCCTGCATAGGGAAGGTCTGCTGACCGAGGCCGGGTACCGCCGGTACGGCCTGCACGACCTACTGCGGCAGTACGCGCGCGAACGAGCGGCCGACGAACTAGCCGACTTTCAGCAGGGCCTGGACCGGCTGATGGACTACTACCAGTACACCGCCGCTGTGGCCGGAAGCCGGATAGGCCGCCAAACCCGTCCGGGCCCGGTCCTGACCGCCCCGGCGTCCGGGAGCCCGGACCTTCAGGACGCCGGCCAGGCCCTGGCCTGGGTACGTGCTGAGCGCGCCAGCCTGCTCGGCTGCCTGGACCTCGCCGCAGACACCGGCCAGCTCGGCCGGGTGGTCGCCCTGACCGCTGGCGTTGCCGCTGTGCTGCAGCGTGACGGCCCATGGTCCGAGGCAATCACCCGCCACGCCGCCGCCGTCGAGGCCGCACGGCACCTGGGCGACCGGCTTGGCGAGGCCAACGCCCTCAACGACCTCGGGGTCGTGCAGCAGATGACGGGCGACCCAGGCGCGGCGGAGGTCCTGGCGCGCGCTGCGAGCATCTATCGCGACCTCGGTAGCCGACTCGGCGAGGCCAACGCGCTGCACAACTTCGCGATCGCGCAGCGGACGATCGCCGACTTCCCGGGCATCGCCAGGACCCTGAAGCATGCCCTGGGCATCTACCGGGACCTCGGCGATCGTCCGGGCGAGGCGACCGCCCTCAACTACCTCGGGGAATTGCAGCAAATGATGGGCGACTACTCAGGTGCCGCCGAGAGTCTGGAGCAAGCCCTGAGTATCTACCGCGACCTCGGCAACCCAGCGGGCCAGGCGCACGTCCTCACCGATCTCGGAGTGGTGTGGCAGGTGCTGGGCGATTACCGAGGGGCAGCCACAACCTTTCAGCAAGCCCTGAGCATCTTCCGCGACATCGGCAATCGGCTCGGCGAGGCGAACGCCCTGCGCCATCTCGGAGAGGTACGGCAGGTGACCGGCGATTCCCCGGCGGCCGCCGCGATCCTGGCAGAAGCGCTGGCGATCTACCGCAGCGTCGGCGACCGGCGCGGCGAGGCCAACGTCCTCACCAACCTCGGAGCTGGCCTGCGCATGACCGGCGATTACTCAGGAGCGGCCGGGTTCCTGGAGGATGGCCTTCGGATCCACCGTGACCTCGGCGGTCGGGAGGGACAGGCTGAGGCGCTCAACGAGCAGGCCGCGCTGCACCAAGCCCGCGGCGACCGCGCACAGGCCGAGCTGGCCCACCGGGAGGCCCTGGACCTGGCCCGCGCGATCGGCAGCATCCTCGAAGAGGCCCGCGCACTGGCAGGCCTGGGCCGCTGCGCCAAAGCGGGCGGGCGCATCACCGAAGCCCATGCCCTGCTACGGCAAGCACACAAGATCTTCGAACGGGTCGGTGCGGCCGAGACTCACGAAGTCCTCGCCGACACGCTCACCGCGCAACCACGCGATAGACGCGCAACGACCAGTTCGGGGTAGCTGAACGGGCGGCTGTTCCGCTTGCGAGCGCTGTGTCTGGCTGTTCACGCGAAGCGCCCCCAGCAGTGCGCGCCAAGCATTGGTCTTGCGAGCGGCAACGAGGGCCGGCAGCGCTGTCAACGGCGCGTGCGGTCACCATGCTCAGCGGAAGACAGCCAGGGCAGTCGCGCCCACGAGCGCCGCCGCCAGCATCACGTTGAGGACGCGCGCCCGGATCGGGTGGCGCAGCAATGGGGCCAGGGTCGCGCCCGCGATGAGCCAGGTCACGTTGATGACGATGATCATCACCGTGAGCAGCGCAACCTTGACTACCGCATCGGCAGTCGCGCTGGTGGCGAGACGAGCGCTGGCGAACACGGCTGCGATCGCGATCCATGCCTTCGGGTTGGCGATGCCGAACAGTGCCCCGCCGGCCAGTGAGGGAGCCTTCGCTGCCGCTGACTGCGCAGCGAGCGGGGGTGCGGTCGCGATGTGGTAGGCGAGCCAGAGTATGTACGCAGCCGCGATCGCGACGAGGGCAACTCGCAAGGCGGGGATGGCCAGCAACGTGACCGTGATCCCGGATGCGACCGCGAGCAAGACGGCCGTGGTCCCTGCGATGATTCCGGTGAGGTACCCCGCACAGCGCCGGAGGCCGTAGGCCGAACCCGCGGCTGTGAGACTGATCGTCGCGGGGCCCGGGGTGCCCATTACGGCCAGGGACGTAAGCAGCAGCGGCCCAGCCAGCCCCCAGCGAATCGACTCGGTGAGGAGGGGCTCAGCCACCGCCACCGCGATACCTTTCACTCATGCGCAGGAAGCTAGCTCGCGGCGGCGCTGATCGTCTTGAACGATCCGGCGGCCCGCCGCAGGACTCGATCCGGTTCGGGACGGGCGCTCCTGGCCTGGAACGCGCCGAGGTGTATCTCTCGGCCCGCGGGTTTGGCCTTCACCGGCATGACACCTACGCGATCGGCATCACGACAGCGGGCGTGCAGACGTTCCGCTACCGTGGCGCGCACCGGATCTGCCTACCAGGTCAGATGCATATCCTCCATCCGGACGAGACGCATGACGGTGCTGCGGGAACAAGCGACGGCTTCGGCTACCGGATCCTCTACCTTGCACCTGAACTGGTCCGCTGGGCTCTTGTTCACGGCCCGTTGCCTTTTGTCGCCGAGCCCGTCCAGGAGCTGATCCCGCTGACAAGGCCCGTGGCTGCGCTGCTGGACGACATCGACGAAGGGATCAGCGACCTCGCCCAGGCCGAGATCATCACCACGATCGCCGATGCCCTCCGCTCGCTCAGCGGCCAGCCCAGCGGCAGTCCTGCCGGAATCGACATCAAGGCAGTCGGGCTGGTGCGCGATTACCTTACCGAGCATGCACGCGAGCAGATACCGGCGTCGACGCTTGAAGTAGTCGCCGGGACCGACCGGTTCACGATCGCTCGCCATTTCCGGCGCGCCTTCGGGACGAGCCCCGACAGGTACCGGACGATGCGCCGGGTGGCGCTGGCCCGGGCTGCGATCGAGAGGGGACTGCCTCTCGCACAAGTTGCTGCCGAGGCGGGCTTCGCTGACCAGAGCCATATGACGCGGCAGTTCAAACGGGCCTATGGGCTGACTCCCACACACTGGGCAAAGGTTGTTGCTGCCACCGGCTCGCCGGGATAGTGCCAAGCACGCGTCATGCTAGGTACGAGTTCACAGCCGCAGCGCCGGCAAGCGTGGCAGTCCCTAGTTCCAGCCGCCACAGCTCCTCCCAGGCCCCGCACCCCCTCGCGCAGCTTGCGGATGCGGAAGAAGTCGTTCGGCGCGTGTGGCCTGTCCGTGGCCCGGTGCTGGCTACCGGCTCGGGAGTGAGCGCGGCAGCCCGAACCAGGGCAGGACGCTGGCCTCGAAGCGGGTGATGCCGCAGATCCGGCCGCCGGCCAGGGTGAGCACGTACAGGCCGGTGGCGTGGCGGACGCCGGCCGGGCCGCGCAGGTAGGCCCCGAACGCGGGCTGGCCGTTGGCCCGGACCGGGACGAGGTCGAACCGGCGGCCCGCGGCGAGCTGGCGGGCCCAGTACCGGGCCACCAGGTCACGGCCCTGGTATCCGAAGGGCTCCGGCGGCATCGCGATGAAGACGTCGCCGGTCAGCAGGGCCACCAGCGCGCCGATGTCGGCCGACTCCCACGCGCGGGCGAACAGGGCCACGATCGCGTCCTCGGCGGGCGAGCCTGCCGCCGGCGGCGGCGGGCGGCCGGCGGCCGGCTGCTGCCGGCGGCGCAGGCTGGCGCGGGCTCGCTTGAGGGCG
>DASWAA010000440.1:0-1968 GCA_036391385.1 Streptosporangiaceae bacterium | reverse complement strand
CTCCGAGGTGAACGACACCGTCTCGGTAAAGAAGCCGTCGTCGCTCATCGCGATGGTCGCCCCGATGATGTCGGGCCGGTACCGCGAGATCAGTCCCGCCGACTCTTCGGCGAGCTGGTGCATCCGCGCGGCGTCGCGCACGCGGCCCTGGATGACCTGCACGAACCCAGCCTCGTCCGATCCCCCGCCGAGCAGCAGCTGCACGTCACCGCTGTCGTGGAAGGTGATCGGACCGCTGAAGTGGCTCTCCATCTCGCGCCACCAGGCCTGCTGCTCCGGACGCTGGGAGTTCTGCCCCGCGGCTTCCCTCGACTCGAACCGTACGACCGCGACCAGCATGTCGTCGTCGGTAAAGCCGTACGTCCCGCCGATCCAGCCGCGCGCGCCTGGCTCCACATCGCGCAGCCACCGGTCCAGTGTGGCCCGGGCGCCCGCCTTGTCGCTGACCGGTCCCTGGATGACCTGAATGAACATGACTCCCCCCGTCCGTCGTCCGATGGCTGCAGACTTACCCAGGATCAGCCCGCTACCCATGCTCTGCCGAAGATTGCCTACGCGCCGGGCCCCCCGAGCCATCCGGTCAGCGGCTGATCGTCCGGACCCGCAGGCCGTCTCCCACGGTCACGTCGCCACGCTGGTCTGTGGCGACACTGCCCGGACTATAGAGCAGGGCCAGCGGCCCCGGGCCGCCGTCGCCGCCGAACCCGCACGAGGTAGCGCCCCCGGCGAGCGTGTACATGTCACCAGCCGTCATCTGCTGGCCGAAGAGAGCACCTGAGCTGGCGGGCACCAGGAACACCTGACACCCCGCCATGATTACCAGCCCCTGCCGGTCCGCGGCGACGCCGCCCGGCAGGCTCAGCCACGAGTCGACCGCGGGGTGTCCGGTGCCCGGAGCGTACGGGCCTGCCCCGGCTACGGTGTAGATGTACCCTGCGGTCATCGCCTGCCCGTAAAACGTGCCACTGCGCCGGGCTACCACCGCGATCCGGTTGGAGACGGTGTCGGCGATCACCAGGTTCCCGCTGGAGTCGACGGTGACGTCTTCCGGGGTGTCCAGGGCCGCCTTCGCCGCAGGCACCCCCTCCGTCAGACCGGTCTGGTAGCCAGTGCCGGCTAGCAGATACAGGTGGCCGGCGATCATCGGATGGCCGTTGAAGACTCCGGAGCGATCGGCCACCGTCAGGATGCGGTTGATGCCCCGGGCGGCGACGATCAAGTTGCCAGCGCCATCGACCGCGATCCCCGCCGTCAGCACGAGGTTCGCCTTGGTCGCCGGCCCGCCGAGACCAAGGCCGCCTGTGCCACCGCCGGCAACGGTGTAGATGTCGCCGGCCTGCACTGCTCGGCCGAACATCTGCCCGCTGACGGCGGCCACGAGCCGGACGGCCGCGCCGTCGCTGATCAGGACGCTGCCATGGGGGCCAACTGTCACGGCGGTAGGGCGGAACAGATGGGCGGCGAGCGCCGGGCTGCCGTCGGCGGGCGGTCCGCCGTTCAGGTCGTCTCCCGCGATCGTGTAGATGTGCCCGGCGGTCATCTCTCGACCGTAAAAGCTCCCCGACACCGCGGGCACGAACCTGACGAGCCGGTTCGCGAGATCGGCGACGTACAAGTTGCCGGAGCCGTCCTCGGCGACGCCGCCGTGCCAGCCGGAGCCATCGGCGTACCGGAAGAGCGAGAGCTGCGCATGCGTCGCAATGCCGCCGTCGCCGCCGTACTTCAGCCTGCCGTCACCGCCGATCAGATAGATGTCGCCCGCCCGCATTCCGCGGCCGTAGAAGCGGTCGCTCCGCTCAGCCAGCACCCGGATCCGCAGGCTGCCCGTGTCGCCGATCACCACGTTGCCCGCTGCGTCGAGGCTGATCGCGCTGGGGGTCTGCAGCGCCGCACGCCGGGCCGGACCTCCGTCACCGGCATCGCGGTTCCTGCCATTCCCGGCGACCGTGTAGATGTCGCCCGCGCGCA
>DASWAA010000439.1:0-24629 GCA_036391385.1 Streptosporangiaceae bacterium | reverse complement strand
GGCAGCGCGGCCCGGGCGTCAGCCGCCGGCTGGACCTCGGCCCTGCTCCGCATGGACTGAGCGTGAGCGGTCTGTGCCCGGTCATCCCCGTGAATGGCCGCCCGCGCTGCCCCCTGCTGCCTGGACCGGACTGCCCCGTGCCGTCCTTCCACGCCGCGCCGGCCCTCTGCGCCGTGCTGAGCCCGCACCGGCCCAGCAGGTCCATCTACGGCCTGCCCAGCCTTCGGCGGCGACTCAGCCCTGGCGGGTGGACCGCCTCTGGCGGGCGGACCACCCCTGGCGGGCAGACCACCCCTGGCGGACGGCACTGTGCGGGCTGCCGACCCGGCCTTTCCAGGAGCACCAGGCCGACGGTGGCTGCCGGGCTGACTCGACGGGCTCAGGCTCGCGCCGCCCCGCTGGAAAGCTGCCGAGGCTGTCCTGAACCTCGCAACAGCCTGAGTCGCCGGAGGAGCCGACGAGAGTTCGCCGCCGCCTCGCCGCCGAAGCCACAGACGCAATAACCGCCGCATAGCCATCGCTCCCAAAGCCCGAGATGTGTCCGCCGGGCACCAGGTTCCCGGCACTGTGCTCATCATCCACCATGGACTAGCTCGAACCACGATGTTCACGATTAGGGTCACAACCAGGTCGATTAGGTAACGAGAGGTCCCAGCAGCGGCTAGGCTGCGTCCATGTTGATACTTTGTGTCATCTTTGCCCTACTTACAGTTGGTTTCGTGGTGCCATGCGCGATCGACGTGGCGATGACACCGCGTCGCTACTTCGATCTGCCGTCCAAGCAGACCTGGCTGATCGTGGTAGTGGCTTTCTGGGCGTTCGGCGCTGCCGTGTGGCTGCTGGTAGGTCGCCGTGAAGCTCAGATGCGGCGGCTCTGGGATGACATGACCACTAGCTGGATGTTCGGCAATGAGCGCCCGCGGCGGCGTACGGCAGGCTGGACGAGCGGGAACGACTACCCGTTCGGCAGCGCACGGCGCGGACGGCAGGCGGCCACGGCCCCTGCGCGCTTCGTCGCGCCAGACGACAACCCCGAGTTCCTGCTCGAGCTTGAGCGCAGGATCCGCGGCCGGCGCGAGGACGCATAAGCACCAGCCCCGCCAAGCCCTGCCCGCCGCCGCCCTGCCCGGCCGGCCTGGCCCGCGATCTCGGAGACTCCTGGGGGTCAGCGGCCCAACATTCTCCGAGCTATGTGATCTAGCCGACGCCGGCGTAAGAGTGCAGGCCGGTGATCAGCAGGTTGACTCCGACAAGGTTGAACATCAGGCACGCGAACCCGAACAGCTGGATGAAGGCCGCGCGCCGTCCCCGCCAGCCCGCCGTCGCCCGGGCGTGCAGGAATGCGGCATAGACCAGCCAGATGATGAACGACCAGGTCTCCTTCGGGTCCCAGCCCCAGTATCTGCCCCAGGCGTGGTCGGCCCAGATCGCGCCGGCGATGACGGCGAAGGTCCATGCCGGGAACGCGAACAGGATGGCACGGTAGGCCAGGCGGTCGAGCATCTCAGACCCGGGCAGCTGGGCCAGGACTCCTCCGCCGGTCCGTTCGCCAGCTTCGACCAGGCGCTCGTGCCTGGAGACGAGCAGGTACAGCACGGTGGTCACGGCGCCGAAGATGTACATCCCGATCGCGATGATCATGGCGGTGACGTGTATGGCGATCCAGTAGGACTGGAGCGCCGGAACGAGCTGCCCAGCAGGGGTGTAAATGACCACCACGTCGACCGCGAGCGCTATCACGACGGGCAGCAGCACGAACAGCCCCATGAAGTGCGCACGGAACCTGATCGCTGCCAGGACGAGCACGAGCACAGCGGCGCAGGTGATCGCGTCGATGAACTCGTACATGTTGCCCCACGGCACGCGCTGCTCGTCCACGCCCCTTGCTGTGATCGAGACGATGTGCAGGACCAGCCCTGAGCAGGTCAGCAAGAACGCGGCGCGGAGCCAGGTACCCTGCGGCCACCGCGACTGTGCGGTGGCCGGTAGCCCGAGCGCGGAGAGATTGCCGCGTCCGGCAGCACTGCCGCCGGTCCCGGCAGCGGCCGCTCCCGCGTTATCGCCGGCAGCGGACCTGCTCGCCACGCGAGCGCTCAGGTCGGCCAGTTCGGAAGGGTCCGAAGGATCAGCCGGGAAGGCATGGCCGGCCAGGTCCGGACTAACCGTCGCGCCGACGAGCGCCGGTGCGCTCACTCGCTGAGGCTGCGCCCGCGTCGTCGCGTCCGCGGCCCGGCGCTTGCCGAAGGCGAAGTCGCACGAGTACGCCAGCATGGCCACGGCATAGACCGCGATGGCCGCCACCAGTGTCGCGTTGCTGAACTGAGCTAGTCCACTGTTGGACACCGCAACTCACTCTCCCTTTGCCCGGGCGAGGGCAACTTTCGCATCATCGGGCTTGTCGGCCGCCGCGCCGGGCTTGCCCGCCACGGGCGGGCCGGCACCCGGGCCTTCGGGCGCTCCGGCGCCATCCGGCCCGGAGCTAGCTGCCAGGGTCGTCGGGTCACTGCTGAGCAGTCCTGCGAGCTCACCTGCGAGCTCGGCGAACTCGGTCTCGAATCCGCCGGCCGCATCGGACCGCGTCAGGCCTGCCACCTCGACCGTCGTCGCGCCGTCCCGGTCGGCGCCGGCCCGGACGAACATCCGCCGCCGGCGCACGAGGAACGACAAGATCAGGCCGGCCAGCGCCAGCAGAGCGGAGATCAGCGCCGGCAGCTGCCCCGGGTCGTAGGTGATCGCCAGGCTGGCCCACTGCCGGTATCCGGTGAACGTCAGGGTGCCGAGCCCGCGCGGCAGCGTGATGGACTGTCCGGGCGCCAGCGGTTTCGGAAGCACGGCGAGCTTGCGCATCCGGCTCGTGTCGAGGCTGTACACCGACTGCGGTATGCCGGAGTTCAGGCCGAGGTTCCCCGCGTAGGCGACCAGGCTGACCCTCGGGATCCATGCGGCCGGAAAGGCAGAGCCCAGCCGGCCGCCCGGCGTGACGATCTCGGTGGGCAGGAACACGCCAGCGAAGCCGATCTCGTCCGGGCTCGCGTCCGGAATCTTCACGACGCCAGCGGAGGTAAGCCCGGCCTGCTCCACCGGGATGAACGGCACAGCCTGGTTGAAGACCACCCGACCGGGATGGCCGGACGCGGGGCCGTCGGTGAACGTGAACACCGGCGCGTACCCGTGCCCGATCAGGAAGACCTGCGTTCCGTCCACGTTCAGCGGGTGATTGACCTGGAGGTCGTAGCTGTGCTGAGGCCCGCCCGGGGTCGAGGAGTACCGCAGCCGCCCGTCGAACGTGGACGGCTGGCCGCGCTGCGGCCCGGAGGCGATGTACTTCGCCGTGAAGCTCTTCAAGGTGATGCTGAACGGCTGCAGGTCACCGGCCGACACCAGCCTGCCGGGGCGGAAGACATCAAGTTCGAGCGGCTGGTTGGTGTAGGTGTCACCGGCTACGAGGAGCCTGTTGCCCTTGTACCCGAACATGCCGCCCATCGCGACCGACGCGAGCAGGCCGAGCAGCGCGACGTGGAAGAGCAGGTTGCCTACCTCGTGCAGGTAGCCCTTCTCCGCCGACACCCAGCCGTCGCCGGTGCGCACCCGGAAGCGCTTGCGAGCGAAGAACCCGGCGGCCGACTCCAGCGCGGCGTCCGGTGCCGTGGCGGTCTCGAACCCCGCGGCCTGCGGGAGCCTGCCCAGGTACCGGGGCGCCCTGGGCGGTGGCTGCCGGGCCGACCTGGCGAGGCGGAACGTCCTGGGCAGCACGCAGCCGGCCAGCGAGGTAAACAGCAGCAGGTAGATAGCGGCGAACCAGGGCGAGCCGAAGACGTCGAACCCGGACAGCCTCGCCAGGAAGGGCGCGAGCGCCGGATGCTCCGCGTAGTACCTGCTCACCGCTGCGGGGTCGATGCCCTCCTGCGGGAGTACCGAGCCGGGGATGCTGGCGAGGGCGAGCAGGAAGAGCAGGACGAGCGCGGTCCGCATCGACGTCAGCTGGCGCCATCCCCAGCGCAGCCAGCCAGTCACCCCGAACCGCGCGACTGGTACCGGCGCGGCGGTGTCGGCGGGCGGCGCGGTGTCGGCGGGCGGCGCGGCGTCGGCGGGCGGCGCGGCGTCGGCGGGCGCGATATCGGCGGGCGGCGGCGCGGTGGCGTCCGGCTCGCTGCGATCTAGCTCCCGCTTCATGTCGTGCCAGCCAGGATCTTGGTGATCAGCGCGCGCAGGCCGTCGAAGCTGACCTCGCCGAAGACGCTAGCCGCGATATGGCCGGTCTTGTCGATCACCAGCGTGGTCGGGAACGACATAGGCGGGACGGTGCCGTGGAAGGCCAGCGCGATCGCGCCGCCGGGATCGTTCACGCTCGGGTAACCGACGCCGAAGGTGTGCTCGAACGCCTCCGCGCTCGGGACTGAGTCCCGTTCGTCGATGCCAACGAAGTGCACGGAGCCGGCCGGGAAATGCCGGGCCAGAGCGGCGAGTGCCGGGGCCTCGCGGCGGCACGGCGGGCACCAGGAGCCCCAGAAGTTGAGCACCACGACCGACCCCTTGAGCGCCCCCAGGCTGAACCGCTGTCCTGTCAGGGTCGTCCCGCTGACAGCGGGAGCCACCGGACGAGAGCCCGGCCGGTAGAACGTGGAGTTGTAACTGCTGCCGACGAAGTTCGCGCCGCCCTGCGGCGTGTTCTGCGCGACCGGCCCGCCCGAGCACGACGCGAGCACGAGCACCGCCGAGCCGGCCAGCACCGGGCTGACCGCTCTGGCCAGGACAGCGGCAAGATGCGCAGAACTCTTGAGGCGGGTCACAAGGAGATCTCCTACAGGCAGTAGTACCGCAACCCATTGTGCCGGATCCTGTTCGGTGCGCCGGCCCCGGCCTCCGGGAACCAGGCGCGGCGGTCCTGGCTAGGCGCCGGCCACCGTCGAGCCGGTCGAACCCGACGGCTCAGCGTAGCTGACCGAGCTGAGCTGATCACCGGTGAAGGTCAGGCTCGTCACGCTGCCGAGCGAGCACTGCCTGCGACGCGGGTCGTGCCAGAGCCTGCGGCCCTCGGCCGAGCGTCGCGTCACCCAGATCGGCAGCTGGTGGCTGACGCACACCGCCTCGTGCCCGCGGGCCGCGTCGGCCGCGTCTGCCGCGGCGGCGAGCACCCGCGCCGCGACCTCCCGGTATGGCTCCCCCCACGAGGGCAGGAACGGGTTGCGCAGGTAGTACCAGTGCTTCGGCGAGCGCAGCGAGCCGTCGCCGACCGAGACCCTGAGTCCCTCGAAGTGGTTCCATGGCTCGATCAGGCGATCGTCGACCTCTATCTCAAGGCCGAGCTGCGCCGAGATCGGCTCGGCGGTCTGGATGGCCCGGTCGAGCGGCGACGAGCGGAGCACGGTGATGTCCCGGTCCGTGAGGAAGCCAGCGGCCGCCTTGGCCATCGTCTTGCCGTCCTCGGACAGGTTGAACCCGGGGATGCGACCGTAGAGTATCCGGTCCGGATTAGCCACCTCGCCGTGCCGGACAAGGTGCACGATCGTGGTTACCTGACCGGCACTTGAAGGGTCTGCGGAAGCTGATTCTGCACTCATGGCGCGCTCAGCCTACCTGGCCGGCTAGCCCGCGCTGACCAGCTGATCAGTATAAAGTTGCGCAAAAAATGACCTCTCCGACTGTCAGCAGGTAGCCCGAGTGAGCGTAACGGCCATCGCCCTCATCCTGGCAGCGGCCGTTGCCCACGCCAGCTGGAACCTGCTCAGCAAGCAGGCCTCGGCGACCGGAGCGGCGTTCTTCCTCTGGCTGCTCGCGGCATGCGCCACGGTGGCCTACCTGCCGGTCGCGGTCATCGCCCTCGCCCTGACTCGGGCGCACCTGACGATCCTGAACTGGGTCTTCCTGGCCGGAACCGGCCTGCTGCACTCCGGCTACTTCCTGTTCCTGCAGCTCGGCTACCGCAAGGGTGACCTGTCCCTGGCCTACCCGATCGGCCGTGGCACGGGAGCGCTGCTGGCCGCCGTCGCGGGCGTCGTCCTGCTCGGCGAGCGCCCTGGCCCGGTCGGCGCCTGCGGGATCGTCGCGATCATCACCGGCGTGGTCGTCATCGGCCTGCCCGAGCGCCGGTCCGCCCGTCCGGACAGCTCAGCCCGGTCACTGCCGGGCAGGATCCCGGCGCTCTCCTTCGCGCTGGTAACCGGCCTGTGCATAGCCTGCTACACGATCTGGGACAAGTACGCCGTAGCGAATCTGCACACCCCGCCCGTCCTGCAGGGCTATGCGGGCCTGCCGGTCATGGTGATCGTGTTCACGCCATTCGTGTTCCGTGACAGGGGAAGGCTCGGCCAGGTCTGGCGCGACTTCCGCCCGCAGGTGCTCGGAGCAGCCTTGCTGTCCCCGCTGGCCTACATGCTCGTGCTGGTCGCGCTCAGCTTCACCGCGGTCAGCGCGGTCGCGCCGGCGCGCGAGGCCAGCGTCCTGCTCGGCGTCCTGCTCGGTCGCAGGCTGCTCGGCGAAGGCCATGCGGCACGGCGACTGGCCGCCGCCGCGGCGATCGTGGCCGGCATCATCGCGATCGCCGTCGGCTAGCCGAGGCCCGGTCTCCGAATTACTTGACCGATTACTTGACCGACAATTTCTCTGTGCCCGGACTCGATCAGAGATGTCATTAATTGAGCGTGCTCCCGATCGGCCGGCAAGGTAATTCTATGCCCTAAGTCGAGAATTGGTGATGACTTGAATAGCAACCCCTGTTAACGTATCCCCAAATGCGTCACCCCACGGGGGATCAAGAAAAGGGGATGCTTAATGCCACGTCGTCACAAAAGCCTGATGGCCGCCATCGCGACTACGGGGACCGTGCTTGGCCTGCTCGCAGGCGGCACGGCTACCAGCGCCCTGGCCGCTCCAGCCTGGCGAACGCACGTCTGCCACGGAACCATCAGGCATCCGGGAGTGCTGGTCGGACTGAATCTGAATGTGGTTGTCCGCGGCCTGTGCCTCGTTAACCACGGCCCGGTCAGCGTTTCGCATGACGTCCTTATCCTTCCCGGATCCGCGCTCATCGCGGCATTCGGGCAGCATGGGTCGCGGCTTATCGTCTCAGGCAACATTCTGGTGCGCCATGGGGGCACCCTGATCCTCGGCTGCGAGCCGAAGCACTTTCCGTGCGTCGACGACCCGCATCCGAAGCGGCCGACGCTGTCCAGCCATGGCTGGGTGGGCGGCAGCATCATCGCCAGCCACGCGCTCGGGGTGGTGGTTCACAACACGTGGATCGGCCACAGCGTGATCCAGTTCAGTGGTGGCGGCGGTCTGAGCTGCAACCCGAGGGGGCCGTTCGCTCAGTTCCACAGTCCGGCGTACAGCGACTACGAGGACAACTGGATCGGCGGCAGCCTGTTCGTACGCGGCGTCCGGTCGTGCTGGCTCGGTATTCTCAGGAACTGGATCGGCGTCAACGGGGTGGTAAGCCGGAACATCATGGCCAGTCCGGACGCGATGGAGGTCCTCGGCAACGTCGTGCACAGGGACCTGATCTGCTGGCGTAACCATCCGAAGGTGCAGTACGGCGACTCGCACGGCACGCCCAACCGGGTCGGCCTGCACGCGTTCTTCGAGTGCGGGTTCCGCCGGATCGTGCCGAACCCGGCCGGCCAGCACAGGCACTTCTCGCACATCTCGGTACCCCTGCGCTAGCCGCCTGGCTGGCCCCGCGGAGCCGCGGGGTCCCCGGTACGCCTGCCCGGCACCGGGGGCTCCGCGGCATGACGGGCTGGCCCCGGCCCCTGGCCGATCAGAAGGGGGCACCTCACCCGCGGCCGACAGGGCCTGACAGCCGACCGACCGGACGCTCAGCCGACCGTCCGGATGCTCAGCCGAGCGCCGCGGCGGCCGCCTCAGCGGCGGCGGGCAGCGCACCAGCGATCCTGGCGATGGCGGTGTCGTCGTGCGCGGCCGACACGAACCACGCCTCGTACGCGGACGGCGGCAGGTACACCCCGCGGTCCAGCATCGCGTGGAAGAACGCCGCATACGCCGCACCGGACTGCGATCGCGCCTGCGCGAAATCCCGGACCGGCTCGGTGATCCCGAGGAAGAAGGAGAACAGGTTGCCCGCCTCCTGCAGCCGGTAAGGCACGCCGACCTCGGTCAGCGCGGCTGCGGTAAGCCCGGCGATCGCCGCTGCCACCTCGTCCACCCGCCGGTACACCTCGGGGGTGCACGCGCGCAGCGTCGCCAGGCCGGCGGCGGTGGCCAGCGGGTTGCCCGCCAGGGTCCCGGCCTGGTACACCGGGCCGGCCGGTGCCAGCATGTCCATGATCTCGGCCCGTCCGCCGAACGCCGCAGCGGGCAGCCCGCCGCCCATGACCTTGCCGAACGTCATCAGGTCCCCGGCCACGCCTTCCCGGCCGTACCAGCCCGACGCGGTCACCCGGAACCCGGTCAGCACCTCGTCCATGATTAGCAGCGATCCGTATTCGGCGCACAGCGCCGCGAGGAGTTCGTTGAAACCTGCCGACGGCGGGACGATTCCCATGTTCGCCGGGCAGGCCTCGGTGATCACGCAGGCGATCTCGGCACCGTTCTCGGCGAATGCCTGCCGCACCGCCTCGGTGTCGTTGTAGGGCAGCACGACGGTGTCCGCGGTGACGGTACCGGTGACCCCGGGGGAGTCAGGAAGCCCGAAGGTCGCCACGCCCGACCCGGCCGCGGCGAGCAGCGCGTCCACGTGACCGTGGTAGCACCCGGCGAACTTCACGACCAGCCGCCGGCCGGTAAACCCGCGGGCCAGCCTCAGCGCCGACATCGTCGCCTCGGTGCCCGAGCTGACCAGCCTGACCTTCTCGACGGGGGTACGGGAGACGATCTCCTCGGCCAGGTCGACCTCGCCCGGCGTGACGGTACCGAACGAGGTTCCCCGTCCGATGGCCTCGCTCAGCGCGCTGGTTACCGCCGGGTGAGCGTGCCCGAGTATCATCGGGCCCCAGGAGCAGACCAGGTCGACATAGGTCGCGCCGCTGGTGTCGGTGAGGTACGGCCCGTGTCCCGACGCCATGAAGACCGGCGTACCGCCCACCGCGCCAAACGCCCGCACCGGTGAGTTCACCCCGCCAGGCAGCACCGCGCACGCACGCGAGTACAGGCTCTCTGCCGACATCTGGGTCTGCTCCGTCTGCGTTGTCATCAGGCCATCTCCTCGCAAGCGTCGGCTAGGAACTCGAGTAGTCGAAGTGCGTCAGGCAGCGGATCGGGGCTGGCGGGTCCCGGCTCGATAATCCACCTGGCCGAGAGGCCGTTGCCCAGCGGTGAGGGCGGAGCGAGCACGTAACTGTCCCGGCAGTGCCAGCGCAGCCCGGTGACGGCCGGTACCACCTCAGGAACGCAGTCGAGATGGCACGACCACCACTCGTCGTCCTCGACGAGCGCGGCACGGCTCGCCACGAAGAACAGTGCCCGGTCCTGGGCGCTGAGCGCCACCGGGCCAGGGGTGACACCAGCCTGGCTCAGCCGGGTCAGGGCGGCGTGGCCGGCCCTGCCGGGCACGTCGAGCACGTCGAAGGCGCGCCCGGTCGCGAGCACGATGTTGGCCCGCGGCAGCACGGTCCACCAGTGCCCGACGATGGCCGGGTCGGCGGTCGCCTGGAGCTTCCAGGCGGGCGAGAGCGGGTGCGCGCCCGGAGCCGGGCAGCCGACGCGATCGCAAGAGCAGGCCCGGTCCGTGGCCCGATGATGACTGCCGGTCGGCCGCGCTCCGGCGCACACCGGCCAGCCGAGCGCGGCATACCGCAGCGCCGCGAGCGCCATCGGGTCGCTTCCCCTCCGGCGCCTGGGCCGCAGCATCGCATCGACCACCGGCAGCCCTCCCCCTCCTGACGCGCGGGCACGCAAGGCGCCGTCATGTTGCGGGCTCCCTGGCGGGCGCGTCCTGGTGCGCCCGAGCGCAGTCTTGCGACCTTGGCACGGCCAGGCCGCCCACCCGTGACAGCGCGGCGGCCTGGTCCTTCTGATGGGACCAACGCTATCGGAGGCGCGTCGCCATTTCCGTCGCCCAGTAGGTCAAGATGATCCCGGCACCGGCTCGCTTGATGGCGGTCAGGGTTTCCATGATGACCCGGTCCCGGTCCAGCCAGCCGTTCGCGGCCGCGGCCTCCACCATCGCGTACTCGCCGCTCACCTGGTAGGCGGCGACCGGAAGCTGAACCGAGCGGGCGACCAGGCTGATGATGTCCAGGTACGCCAGGGCCGGCTTGACCATCACCATGTCAGCGCCCTCGCTGACGTCGAGCAGTACCTCGCGCAGCGCCTCGTCCTGGCTGCCGTGGTCCTGCTGGTACGAGGCGCGGTCACCGAAGGACGGCGCGCACTCCGCCGCGTCCCTGAACGGGCCGTAGAACGCTGACGCGTACTTCGCCGAGTACGCGCACACGGCCACGTCGGGGAAGCCGCCGGCGTCGAGGGCGGTACGGATCGCCGCTACCTGGCCGTCCATCATCCCGCTGGGCGCCACGACGTGGGCACCTGCCCTGGCCTGGGCAAGCGCGATCGAGGCGTACCGCTCCAGGGTGGCGTCGTTGTCCACCTCGCCGGCCTCGGTCAGGATTCCGCAGTGCCCGTGGTCGGTGTACTCGTCAAGGCACAGGTCGGACATCAGCACGGTCGAGGTACCCAGATCGGAGGCGAGGTCGGCCAGGGCTCGCTGGACGATGCCAGACTCAGCGTCCGCTTCCGAGCCGCGCCAGTCCTTGCGAGCCGGGATTCCGAACAGGATCAGCCCGCCAGCCCCGGCCTCTACCGCGGCGGCAGCGGCCTTGCGCAGGCTGTCGGGCGTGTGCTGCACCACTCCGGGCATCGACACGACCGGCTGCGGCTCGCTGATTCCTTCCTTGATGAAGAGCGGCTGGACCAGGTCTGCCGGGCGCACGGTCGCCTGCGCGATCAGGCGGCGCATCGCTGCGCTCTGCCGCAGCCGGCGCGGGCGGGCAGCGGGGAACTCGGCGGGCATCACGACTCTCCTCTCGCCGATCAGGCGACCGGCCTGACGCTACCTGACCCGTCGGCGTGCTCCGCGGCGGCGCTCGCTCGGCCGGCGGACTGGCTCCCCTGCCTCGACCGCGGCGTCGCGCTGCGCCGCACCGTACTCGGCCAGAGCGTCGACCAGGGCAGTGGCCGACGGCCTCGGCGCCACGACGTCGACCCGCAGCCCGAACTCGGCAGCGGTCTTCGCTGTCTCCGGACCGATCACGGCGATGACGGTGACCGCGTGCGGCTTGCCCGCGATCCCGATCAGGTTCCGCACGGTGGAGGACGAGGTGAAGAGCACCGCGTCGAATCCGCCGCCCTTGATCGCCTCCCTGACGGGCGCCGGCGGCGGCGCCGCGCGGACCGTGCGGTAAGCCGTGACGTCCTCGGCTTCCCAGCCCAGATCGGTCAGCCGCGCGACCAGGCCCTCGGTGGCGATGTCGGCCCGCGGCAGGAGCACCCGGTTGATCGGGTCAAGCAGGTCGTCGTAGGCGGGCCAGCAACTGGCCAGGCCCTCCGCTGACTGCTCTTGCTCCGGCATCAGGTCAGGCGTGATCCCGAAGGCCCGCAGCGCCGTGGCGGTCTGCTCCCCGACGGCCGCGACCTTCACCCCGGCGAACGCCCGGGCGTCCAGGCCGTACTCCTCGAACTTCTCCCTGATCGCCCGTACCGCGTTGGCCGAGGTGAAAGCCACCCACTGGTACCTGCCGGTCACCAGGCCGCGAACGGCGCGCTCCATCTGCTGCGGGGTTCTCGGCGGCTCGACGGCGATCGTCGGCACCTGCTCGGGCACCGCGCCACTGGCCCGCAGCCGGTCGCATACGCTCGCCGCCTGCTCCTTGGTGCGCGGGACCAGGACCCGCCAGCCGAACAATGGCCTTGTCTCGAACCACGAGAGCGCCTGCTGTGCCCGGACGACCTCGCCAACCACCGCCACCGCCCGGCCGTGCGCGGTGAGCAGGCTGATCCCGGCGGCCTTGAGGTCCTGCGTCACCGTGCCCAGCGTGCTCACCACCGTGTGCTGGTCGGTGCTTGTGCCGTTCCAGGTAATGGCGAAGGGCGTGGTGTCCGCCCAGCCCCCGGCGATCAGCATCTTGGCGATGTCCGCTACGGCAGTCTCGGCGCCCAGGATCACCAGGGTGCCCGCCGCCACGGACATCCGGCTCACCTCGGCGGCGTGGATGATCCGCACGTCGCCGGTGACGTCCTGGGTCAGCGGGATGCCGGCGTAGGCAGGGACCGCGGTGGCGGCCGACACGCCGGGCACGATCTCGAACGGCACCCTGGCCTTCGCGCACGCCGCCGCCTCGGCAGCCGCGTCGCAGAACAGGAAGGGATCACCGCTGAACAGTCGGAGCGCCAGCTGGCCGGACTTAGCTGCCTTCAGCAGCAGCTTAGGGTCGCTGTCCAGCGCGGCCGAATCCACGATCGCGGCGTCGCCAGGCAGCAGGTGGCTGATCCGGTCGCTCACCCACGGCGCGGCCACGACCAGGTCGGCGGCACCGAGCAGGGTGACTGCCCGGACCGTCAGCAGGCCCTCGTCACCCGGGCCGACGCCGACCAGGGCGACCAGGCCGGCCGCTGGGGACGCGCCGGACGCGGCGGTCGCTCCGTCCTTCGCCGGCTGCCCGGCCTTCGTTCCCGTCTTCTTCGTCACGGGCGTGGGGTTCACTTCGCATCGTCCCCGTTGCTGAGGTGTCCAGCGGACACGTCGGTATATCTTGCAGCGCCGCGCCTGAGCAGGTCGGCGGCTACCTGGCGGCCCAGGCCATCGGCCTGCGAGGCCGGCCCGGTAGCGCTGGCGCGCAGCGCGGCTCCCCCGTCGGCTGCCGCGACGACCGCGTCCAGCCGCAACTCTTCCGTCCCGGCAGCATACGCTCCGACCGGCGCCGTACAGCCGGCTTGCAGCGCGGCGAGCAGGCCTCGTTCAGCGTCGGTGGCCGCCCGGCTGGCGGCATCGTCGACACAGCTCAGGAGCTCGGTCAGGTCCGGGCGGCCGGCCAGGCACTCCACCGCGAGCGCACCCTGACCGGGAGCGGGGAGCATCTCCTCTACCTCGAACACCTGGCTGACCACGTCAAGACGGCCGATCCTGGCCAGGCCCGCGTACGCGAGAACGACCGCGTCGACCTCGCCAGAATCGACCTTGGCCAGGCGCGTGCCCGCGTTGCCGCGGATCGGGACCGGCCGCACGTCGGGCCGCAGCAGCAGGAGCTGCGCCGCCCGGCGCGGTGAGCCGGTGCCGATCCTGGCCGCCGCGGGCAGGTCGGCGAGCTTGACGCCGTTCCGCCCGGCCAGAGCATCGCGCGGGTCGTCCCGTAGCGGGATCGCGGCGAGCACAAGGTCATCGGCGGGTACTGTCGGCAGGTCCTTGAGCGAGTGCACGGCGAAGTCGACTTCGCCGCTGTGCAGGCTCTGCCGCAAGGCGCTGACGAACACACCTGTACCGCCGATCTGAGCGAGCTGGGCCTGGCTGACGTCGCCCAGCGTGGACAGGCCGACCAGCTCGACCTGACGGCCCGTTCGCGCCGTCAGCATCTCGGCGACCTGAGCGGACTGAGCCATGGCCATCGGGCTCCGCCTCGTGCCCAAACGCAGTGTCGTGCTACCCACTCACTCGCCTGCCTCCCGCAGTGGCCAGGTCAGCAAGTCGTCGTCGGCCCTGGCAACCGACTCAACCGCGTCGGGGTCGAGCTCGAAGAGGACTCTCAGCGCCGCCTCGTACGAGTCGGCACCTGGAGCGCCTGCCAGCTCCTTTACCCTGACCGTCGGACCATGCAACAGCTTGTCAGCGATCCGGCCCAGCGACTGGGCAATCTCGCTGCGAGTACGGGCGTCCAGGTCTCCGAGCCTGCGCTCTAGCCTGGCAAGCTCCGTTTCGACCACTCTGGCCGCCTTCGCGCGCAGGGCGACCACGGTCGGAGCGACGCTGGCGGCCCGGTCCGCCTTGAGATAGAGCGCGAGCTCCTGCGCCACGATGCCGCGGACCGCGGCCACGTCCGCCTCGGCCGCCAGGCCCGCGCCGCCGGCCAGGCCAGACTGGCCTGCCGTACTCGCCGCCCCGATGATCTCAAGGTCGATGACCAGCGCCCCGGGCAGTTCCGCTGCCGCCGCCTCGACGTCACGCGGCAGTGCCAGGTCGAGCAGGACGAGCGGGCTGCTACGGCGCTCGAGCGCCTGCGCGACCATGGCCCTGGTGACAACGTGGCCGGTCGCCCCCGTGCAGGTGATGACCAGATCAGCGGCCGCCATGCTCGCGGGCAGGTCGTCGAAGCTGGCCGTACGGGCACGGTACTTCTGCGCGAGCCGTTCGGCCCGGCCTGGTGTCCGGTTGGCGATGACGACGTCGCTGGCACCCTGGCGGGTCACCGTGGCGACCGCGAGCGAGCTCATCGATCCGGCGCCGAGCACGAGCACCGAGTGCCCGGCCAGCTGGCCGGCGTCCGGCGGCTGCCGTGTGCTCCGCGGTCCGGTCGCCAGCTCCAGGCCCCGGGTGATCAGGTTCTGGCCCGCCGCGTCGATCCCGGTCTCGGCATGGGCCCGTTTGCCTGCCCGCAGGGCCAGCCTGCTCAGGTCGGACAGCTCACGGCTCAGCGTCCCGTGCTGGCGAGCCAGCTTGACGGCTTCGCGAACCTGGCCGAGTATCTGGCTCTCGCCGACGACCATCGATTCCAGGCCGCACGCGACACCGAGGAGATGCTGAACTGCCCGGTCCTCGTAATGAACGTAGGCAGATCCGGTCAGCTCGCCAAGCGGCAGGCCCGAGTGCCTGGCGAGGAGTTCACTGATCGAGGCCACGCCGCCGTGGAACCGGTCGACCTCCGCGTAGACCTCGATCCGGTTGCAGGTGGACAGGACCAGCGCCCCGACCACGCTGTCCGCCAGGTAGGTGTCGTTCAGCAGCTTCACCTGGGCGTCACCCGACACGACAGCCTGCTCAAGCGTCGGCACCGAGGCGCTCGCGTGACTGAGCCCGACTACAAGGACGCTCATGTCCCGACCGCCTCCGCGGCCACCGGGTCGTCACCGTCCATGGCTGGCCTCCTGTGCCCGTCGAGCGACCTGAGCTCGTGGTCGGACCGGTGCAGTACCCGGACGACAGACCGGCGCTGGGCATGGAACGCGAGGATCTGCAACTCGATCGACAGGTCGACCTTACGCACATCCACGCCGTCAGGCACGTTCAGGACGACAGGGGCGAAGTTCAGGATGCTCGTCACACCAGCGGCGACGAGCCGGTCGCAGATTGCCTGCGCCGCTACGGCCGGCACGGTGATCGCCCCGATCATCACCTTGTGATCGGCCACCACCCGCTCGATCTCGTCCGCTGCCTGTACCTGGTGGCCGGCGATCATCTTGCCGATCACGAGCGGATCAGCGTCGAGTAGCGCCGCGACGCGGAACCCGCGCGAGGCGAACCCGCCGTAGTTCGCGAGCGCGCGGCCGAGGTTACCGGCACCGACGATCACGACCGGCCAGTCTTGCGTCAGTCCGAGTTCCCTGGACACCTGGTAGATCAGGTAGTCGACGTCGTACCCCACACCGCGGGTGCCGTACGAGCCGAGGTGAGACAGGTCCTTGCGCAGCTTGGCCGAGTTCACGCCGGCGGCGACGGCGAGTTCCTCGCTGGACACCGACGCGATAGCGCGCTCAGCCAGCGCATAGAGCGCGCGCAAATACAACGGCAGGCGAGCTATGGTCGCCTCCGGTATGCCCTGCAGACTGTCGTCTGACCTGGTTCGGCGGGACATTACGCCGGCTACTCCTGGGGGGATCGGACGCGGTGGGCACAACGTCGTGCTATGGGCCCGCGACATGCTCTCGGCTAACACCGTACGCCCTTGTGAACATATGCACAAAGTCGGCGATGGGCGTCCGTACCGCTCTGACCACCAGCAAGACGTACCGGGCGGCCAGCACGACCGCCGATCCTAACGATCAGGCTGGCTCTTCGGGCCGACCCTGCGGCCCTCCGGCGCGGACGGCGGGCCCGGCAGGCTCGACTGACCGAGCGCCTTGCGCAGCCGCCGCTCGTCGACCCGCCAGAAGTCATGCTGGATGCCGTCGATCAGCGTGACCGGGACCATCTCCCCGTACTCACGGAGGTCGTCGGCGCTGGCGGTGATGTCGCGCTCCGACCAGGGCACGCCGAGGTCCGCCGCGACGGCGGCGATGACGGCGCGGGCCTCGTCACACAGATGACAGCCTGGCCGCGAGAGCAGCGTGATCTCATGCGCGGCCATCACCGGTACCGCGGGTCCTCACGGTTGATCTCCGCCCAGCCCTCGTAGCCGGGGCCGTCTGGCCTGCCCCCCGGCCCGTACCGGCCGGGATCGGAGGGCGGCAGGTCGCGAGGATCTGACGACGGGTAATCCCGGCCTGGCGGGTCCGGGGGGTAGTCCCGGCCGGGCCGGGCCGGCGGGTCCGGGGGGTAGTCCCGGCTGGGGGCCTGAACGTCACCGCGGGGCGACCGCAGCACCCTGGTCGCCTGTGTGCTGCCGCGCGACTGCCTGGTAATCCCGGTCAGGTCGATCCCGGACTCGCTGAGAATCTCGGAGATGGCCGAATAGGACGGCAGCGGGGAGACCTTCGCCTGCTGCAGGCCGAGCTCGATCACGTTCGTCGCGAGCACGAACCGCCGCCGCTCCGCCTCGTACCTGGCGACGTAGGGCCGCCTCAGGTGCTCTTCATAGGCGGCCCGGCCCTGGTAGACCTCGTAGAGGATGCGCTGCATCGGCGCCGTGGGCACCTTGTGCACGATGTATACCAGCGTGCCTGGTTCTTTCGTCCGCACCTGCTCCACCACACCCTCGGAGAGCCGGTCGAAGTCATCGGTGCGGTCATCGAGCAGGGTGTAGATCGTGATCTGGCCGAAGAACGCGGACGGATCACCACCCGGCGCGCCAGCCCCGCCGTCGTAGCCGTACCGGTCGTCGCCGTCGCGCGTCCCGCGCGCGCCGGCCCTGCCCGGATCGCCGTACGGGTCATCGCCGCCGTACGGCACGGAGTCCTCCAGGCCGCCGACGCCGTACCGGCCAGGCCCGCCGCGCCGGTCACGCTCCCCGTGCAGGTCCGGCTCTCCATACCGGTCAGCGTCTGCATACCGGTCAGCGTCCGCGTACCGGTCAGGCTCACCGCGCCGGCCGGGTCCTTCCGCGCGCTCGGCCGGATCGGCGGCCAGAGCCGCCAGGGCCGGGTAGCTGAGGTCCTCCTCTGACCCCCGCAGGCCGCGGCCGCCCCGCCCGACGTCGTCGCCGTGCCTTCGGACGCCATAGTCGCTGCCGACGTCATAGGGGGCACTGCCATACGATCCGCGCTCCGGCCCACCGAAATCATCGTCGTAACTGCCTGACGGCTCGCCGCGAGTGCCGACCGGGCCAGCCTCGGCCAGGCCAGCTCGCTCGGCGCCCCTGGCGGCGTACCAGACCAGCACGGTCGCCGCGACGCATGCCAGCGGGAACAGATACGAGTGCGACAGCGGCAGGTGCACAGCCAGGGACAGGCACGGCAGGGACAGCATGGCCGCCGCAGCGGCGACAAGCAGCGCAGGCCGCTTGGATTCCTGCCACTCCGGATAGCGAGAGCGCGTCAGCACCGCTACACCCGAGCCGATCGCGGTGCAGATGGTGAGTACGCCAAGGATGACGATGAGGCCCTTGGGAGCAGGCTGGTAATACACCGCCGGATCCGGCCACGAGGAGCTGAAGGCAGTGGTAGCGCTGAGCGGGTCGGTGCCGAGGATCACCAGCATGATCACGCCAAGGGCGAAGATCACCAGCCGCATCAGGAAGCGCGCCGGGACGCTCCGCCCCATCAGCTCGGTCAGCCCCAGGCACAGAGCGAGCGGAGCGATCGCCTGGCCGCCGAGCTCCATGGCGCGGAACGTCAGCCCGCTGTACCCGCTGAGGTCACCCAGAGCCTGGGCCCCCAGCGCGATGGTGAGCCCGAACAGGGCTACCGTCCACGCGGCGAGGAAGAGCCTGGGTGCCCTGGCGCAGCGAGCCGCCAGCACCACCGTGCCGAACACGGCCGCTATGGCACCAAGCGAGACCACGATGAGAGAGAGCGTCATCCCTTGCCTATGGTGTCGGAGGCCCGCAGGTGACGCGAACTCTGCCGACCAGCTCAGTGGCGGTCCTACTCCAGGCGAGGTCCGCTCCGGGTTCCCCACTGTACCTACTAGGCTCGACTAGCGTGACGGCGCTATCAAGACGGTCGGGCAGGGCAGAGGTCGCAGGTGCGGCCGCGGCCGCGGCGGCGGCGGTAAGCCAGCCGCTGGTTACTCCTGACCCGCGCGCAGGCGCCTTCTTCGACGTGGACAACACCCTGATGCGCGGGGCGTCCATCTACTATTTCGCCCGCGGGCTCGCGGCGCGCAAGATGTTCGGGCCTAGTGACCTGGTCAAGATGGCGCTCGGCCAGTTGCTCTTCCGGCTCCGCGGGTCAGAGAACACCGACCACATAGACGCGGCTCGCGAAGCGGCGCTCGCCTTCGTCGCCGGTCACAAAGTAGCCGACATCAGGGCACTCGGCGAGGAGATCTACGACGACACGATGGCCGACCGGATCTGGGAGGGCACGCGTGATCTCACCCAGTCGCACCTCAATGCCGGTCAGCGGGTCTGGCTGGTGACGGCGACGCCGGTCGAGCTCGCCGAGATCCTGGCGCGCAGGCTGGGCCTGACCGGCGCCCTCGGCACGGTCGCCGAGACCGATAACGGCATCTACACCGGGCGGCTGGTCGGCGGGCTGCTGCACGGCGAGGCGAAGGCAGAGGCGGTCCTGGCCCTGGCCGAGCGGGAGAACCTGGACCTGTCCGCCTGCAGCGCCTACAGCGACTCTGCCAACGACCTGCCGATGCTGCGCCTGGTCGGGCATCCGAACGCGGTCAACCCCGATTCCGCGCTCAGGGCCCTGGCACGGGAGCATGGCTGGCCGATCCACGACTTCAGGAAGGGCCGCAAGGCGACCATCATCGCGCTGCCCGTGGCCGCCGGAGCGGGGCTCGTCGCCGGCGGCCTCGCCGCCGGGATCGCGGTGCGGCGGCACAGGGCCGCGAGCTTAGGGCCGCGAGCTTAACGCCATGCGGCTGGGGTCGTGAGCTTAGGGCCATGCGGCTGGGGTCGTGAGCCCTGGCCGCCGGCTCACTCGCCGAAGGCCGGACCACGCTCGGCGAGCAGTTCGTCGATCTTCGTCGCGATCGTGTCCTTGACCTTCCCTGCCAGCTCGGCGATCACGTCCTCGTCCTGCCACTGGCCCTTCGTGAAGCCGTCCGTGGGCACCGGATCGCAGAACTCGATGATCCACTTCGACGGCAGCGGTATCGCGCCAAGCGGGCCAAGCCACGGGAACAGCGGCGTTATCGGGAAGTACGGCAGCTTCAGCCGGTCGGCAAGCTCGTGCCAGTCGGCGACCATCGGGTAGATCTCCTCGGCTCCGACGATCGCGCACGGGATCAGCGGGACACCGGTGAGCAGCGCCATCCGGGCGAACCCGCCACGGCCGAATCGCCGCAGCTGGTAGCGGTCACTGAATGGCTTGCCGATCCCCTTGAATCCCTCGGGGAACACCCCGACGAGTTCGCCGGCCCTCAGCAGCCGCTCCGCTTCGGCCCGATTGGCCGGCACGTGCCCGCTGGCCCGTGCGACCCGGCCGAGCAGCGGCACCGAATACACCAGGTCAGCGCCAAGCAGCCGCAGGTTGCGCTCGGCCGGATGGTCATCGAGGATCCCGACCTGCAGCATCAGCGCGTCGATGGGCAGCACCCCGGAATGGTTGGCAACCACGAGCGCTGCACCATGAGACGGTATGTGCTCGAGCCCGCGCATCCGCACCCGGAACCATCCCCGGTACAGAGCGCGGGCGATAGGCATCAGCACTGACCGGTTCAGTTCCGGGTCGAAGCCAGATTCCGGATCGACCGCATAGTCGCCGGTGACTCGCCGCCTGACGAAGTCGGCGGCGCCAGCCAGGCGCTCGATCCATTCGCCCACCGGCAACCCTGGGTCAGTCATCTCCGGATCACCGCTTCGCCACCTAGCCCCGCAGTCGGCCCGGCGGGCCACCAGGGCCCGGCAGGCCTGCCGCTACTTCTTGTTCCTGCGCTGTACGCGCGTCTTGCGCAGCAGTTTGCGGTGCTTCTTCTTCGCCATCCGCTTGCGGCGCTTCTTGATTACAGAGCCCACGAGACCACCCTCGATCGATAACCACGCGCAACGGCGCGCCTACAGTCGCCGCCGCAGCCGCGGCCGGGCGCACGCCAACGCCACAGCGTACCCCGGCCGGGTGACCAAGGTCGTCCCAGCCCTCCGATCCGGGCGAGACGACCCGTGGCGGTACTGGCCGGCCCGGCTCATCCCGCTTCGACGAAGGCATCCCTGAGATACTGGTCGACCGCACGCTCAGGCACCCGGAATGAGCGGCCGACCCTGATCGCCTCCAGATCCCCGGAGTGAACGAGACGGTAGACGGTCATCTTCGACACGCGCATGATCGTCGCCACCTCAGCCACCGTCAGGAAGCGGATGGCGCTTAGCGGAGTTGCCTCTGCTGCCATCGATTGCCCTCTCCGGCGCTATCCGCTGCGCCAAGCGATATCCAGCGCACCAGTCACGCCCGTATCCAGCGTAATTGGTACGCGCAAAAGGGCAACCCCCGAGCCGGGGCGGCATTAAGCTTGCGCTCGCATCAGCGGCGGCAAATTCGTTACCTGGCTATGGCGGCTGCGCGCCGGTCCCGCACCAGGTCAGGGCGGGTCGCTAGCCGCCGCCGAGTTCCCTGCCACGATCACGAGCCGCCTCGATCGCGGCCAGAAAGGCGGCCCGGACTCCGTGCCGCTCAAGTTCCCTGATCGCGTTGATCGTGGTGCCCCCCGGCGACGTCACGGCCTCGCGCAATATCACCGGGTGCTCCCCTGACTCGCGCAGCATCGTCGCGGCGCCGTAAACGGCCTGCTTGACCATCTCCAGGGCGGTGCTGCGCGGCATTCCAAGCAGGATTCCCGCGTCGACCATGGACTCGACAAGGAAGTACACATAGGCCGGGCCGCTGCCAGATAGCGCGGTGGCGGCGTCTTGCTGAGACTCGGGAATACGCAGCACCTTGCCGACCGGCCGGAGCAATTCCTCGGTGCGGCGCAGATGCTGCTCGCCAGCGTGGCTGCCCGCCGAGATCACGCTCATCGCCTCGTCGACGAGCACCGGCGTGTTCGACATGACCCGGACGACAGCGGCGTCCGCGCCGAGCCGCGATTCGATGAACCTGGTCGTGATGCCCGCCGCGACCGAGATCACCAGCTGACCGGAGCGCACCACCGGCGCGATCTCCTCCAGCAGTGCCGCCATGTCCTGGGGCTTGACCGTGATAACGAGCGTGTCTGCTTTGGCAGCGGCCTCGGCGGCGCTGGTGACGTCGATCCCGTAGCTCTCGCGCAGCGCCCGGGCCCGATCCTGGCTGCGGGCTGCGGCGATCACGCCGGACGGCGCGACGCCCGCCCGGAGCATCCCGGAGAGCAGCGCCTCGCCCATCTTCCCGGCGCCGAGAATCGCGATCATGGCACGAGACTAACCCAGGACCGGATGCTAGCCGCGCGAGGACAGGGCTAGCCGCGCGAGGACAGGGCCCGCAGGAAGAACATGAGGTTCGCCGGGCGCTCGGCCAGCCTGCGCATGAAATAGCCGTACCAGTCACTGCCGTACGGCAGGTACACCCTGACCCGCGCGCCCTGCGCCGAGAGCCTGCTCTGCTCGTCAGTCCTGATCCCGTACAGCATCTGGTACTCGAAGCTGCTCGCCGCGCGCCCGATCGTCGCGGCCCGCGAGCTGGCGATCGCGATCAGCCGCGGATCGTGCGTGGCCAGCATCGGGTAGCCGGGCCCGTCAAGGAGGATCCGCATGCAGCGCGCGTAGCTGCGGTCTACCTCAGAGCGCACGGCCAGTGCCAGCCCGTCTGGCGCCCGGTAGGCACCCTTGCACAGCCGGATCCGCGACCCCTCCAAGGCCAGCGCCTCGCAGTCGCCGGGGGTGCGCCTCAGGTACGACTGCAGGACGCAGCCCAGGTCGGGGAAGTCCGCTCGCAGCTCAGTCACCAGGCGCAGCGTCGCCTCGACCCTGGTGTGATCCTCCATGTCCACGGTCACCGTGGTGCCCGCCTTCGCGGCGGCCCTGCAGATCCGGGTGATGTTCTCCGCGGCCGTCTTCTCGCCGTGCTCGGGCAGGCCAAGCCCGACCGCGGTCGGCTTCACCGAGACCTCCGTCTTGCCGCCCGCCGTCAGCCCGGCCGCGGCGAGCAGTTCGAGCAGCGCCACGTACTCGGCCGCGACGGCGGCTGCCTGGTCCGGATCGACCGTGTCCTCGCCGAGATAGTCAATGGTGACCATGCGGCCCTCGGCGATCAGGCGCTCAGTCACGGCCAGCGCGTCTGCCGCGCTCTCCCCCGCGACGAACCTGCTCACCACGGCACGGGTCAGCGGCGTAGTCGTGATCAGGCGGCGTACCCGTTGACTGGCCGAGGCGGCCAGCATCACTTGGCGCAGCACCGACGTGCACCTCCTTGTGCCCACAGCGCGACAAGCCGCGAAGGCCTGCCGGCACAGGGTACTCCTGCGCCGGCCAGGCTGGTCAGAGTCCGCCGCGCCGGCGGCCAAGGGTGATCTTGACGTTGGCTCCCGCGTCCGGTGACACGATGACTTCCTGGGCAGCGCTGATCCCGGCCACGCTGAACGTGGCACTCACCGGAACCGTTCGCTTGACCAGCGCGAGCGCGATCGGGCCAAGTTCATAGTGCCGGGCCGAGGACCCGACGAAGCCGACCGGGGAATCGTCCAGCATGACGGCCTCGCCGTGCTGCGGCAGCCGGTCCTCGCTGCCATCGAGGTGCAGCATCACCAGCCGCCGCGGCGGATGGCCCAGGTTATGCACCCGGGCGACCGTCTCCTGACCGCGGTAGCAGCCCTTGCTCAGGTGAACAGCGGACTCGACCCAGCCCACCTCGTGCGGGATGGTCCGGTGGTCGGTGTCGGTCCCGAACCGTGCCCGGTGCGCGGCGATCCGGATCGCGTCGTACGCCCACGCCCCGGCGAGCGCGACCCCGCTAAGCCGCAGCGCCGAGGCGATGTGACCGAGCTGAGCCCGGTCAACGACGAGGTCGGTGCCGAATCCGTGGTCCATCGCAGCCGTCGCGCCGGCACTGCGTGCGACGTCGGCGGGCACGGCGGGCCCCTGTACGGTCAGCACGGCCTTGTCGGCGCTCACATCGTGGGCGCTGACCCGCAGCATGAACCGCATGGACTCGAGGAAGTCGAGCAGCGACGCTCCCTCACCGGGCTCGACGTGAACCCAGCTGTCGGTACCGTCATCGACCATGCTCAGGTGGTGCTCGACATGACCGTGCGGGCTGAGGATCAGGGTCGTCACGGCTACGCCGGGCTCTAGCTGGTCGACCTTCTGCGTGCTGAGGCTGTTCAGCCAGCTGAGCCGGTCCGGACCGCTGATCTTGATCACGTCCAGGTCCGAGCGGTCCACAAGGCCGGCCGTCTGGGCAAGCGCTCGCTGCTCGGCGTACGGATCTCCGTAGTGCGCGGCGACCCCGACGTCAGGGAAGTCGGCCGCGACGGCGCCGGGGATGGTTAGCAAGGGGCTCTCCATACCGGTAAGGCTATGCGGCCCTCCGCCGAGCCCCGCAGTCACTCCTGGCTGACCGCGCCAGACCGCTGATCCTGAGGTCATCGCCACCGAAAGCAAGCTTTCTGACTCGCCGCGGACAGCCGGCAGCGGCGCCGCCGATCACCGTCACGATCTTGGCCATTCAAGTGCGATAGGCATCTGCGCGGTGCCGGATGGAGCGGATCTCGATGGCGTGCTTACCCTCGTCGATCTTGTACAGGGCGCGGTAGGTGCCGCGTCTGGCGGCGTGCGGCCCTTCGTAAGGCCCGCGCAGGGGCTTGCCGACCCGCCACGGATCATCCGCCAGCGCGCCCATGATTAGCTCCCAGGCAGCGGCAGCGACGCCGGGCGGGAGCTCCCGGCCAGCGCCCGCCTCGCCGGGGGCGTCAGCAGGACGGTATACCGACTGCTCAGCGCCGGTCCCCACGGCCAATGCGGGCGTCCAGTATTGCCTGCATCTCCTCCTCGCTGACGAAATCTCCGCGCTGCGCAGCGTCGGCGGACTCGGCGAGGTCGGCGCGGGTTTCCGGATCTGACAGCACCGCGATGGTCTCCCGCAGCTCGTCCCACTCAGCCACGGAGACCACCATGACGTGCGGGCGCCCGTTCCTGGTCACGGTGAAATGGTCGTGCTCCGCGGCAGCACGGTCAGCGATCTCAGTGAACCGGTTCTTCGCCTCGGTGATCGACAAGGTCTCCATAGCCCTGATTTACGCCCCGCCCTGACCGGGCTGCGCCCGGCAGCCCGAGCAAGTGCCGAAGACGGTCAGGTGCCCGACGTCGGTGTCGAACCCGTACTCGGTGTCCAGCGTCCGCACCAGGGAACTGACCGCGACCGGATCCAGCTGGATGATGGCGCCGCATTCGCGGCAGACCAGGTGCACGTGCTGAGCGTCGGCCGCAAGGTGGTAACGATGCGCTCCGTGGCCGAGATGGGTGTGCGTCACCAGGCCGATCTGCTCGAGCAGCTCGAGCGTGCGG
>DASWAA010000438.1:0-5883 GCA_036391385.1 Streptosporangiaceae bacterium | reverse complement strand
GTCAACGTGTCGTCGATCTCGGCCCTGCGTGGCGACGGCACGCTCGCGTACTCGGCGGCCAAGGGCGGAATGATCGCCATGACGGTCGACATGGCGTACTCGCACGGTCGGCAGGGCATTCGCGTCAACGCCGTCGCACCCGGCCACATCAGCACGCCGATGGTGATGTCGGTTTCCGCTCCCGGACCCCGTGCTGAGTTCATGAACACGATGCGCTCGGAAGCGGGACTGCTCGGGACACCAGGCACTGGCTGGGACGTCGGATGGGCGGCCACCTTCCTGGCGAGCGACGAGGCCCGCTGGATCACCGGCGTCACGCTTCCGGTCGAGTCCGGCGTGCTCAGCGTGACCCCGCTGATGATGGCGCCGCACCTGCGCGCCGTCCCCGATCCGGGCGAGTGACCGAGCGCACCACTGCGGACTGCGGTGCCGCGGCCCGGTTGCGCGGCCCCGGAGCCGGGCCTTAGAGTAAGTGAACGAATACTCTCTAACCGGTCCCGATGCCGAAGGAGCTCATGCGGATGGCTGACCAGGACGTAGCCAGGGTCGCTCTCTGCGAGCGGTACGCGGTCGCCGACGTTGACTCCCACATCATCGAGCCAGCCGACCTGTGGACCTCACGGGTCTCGTCGAAGTGGGGCAGCCTCGTCCCGCACGTGCGGTTCCATGAGCGGCGGCAGGAGGACATCTGGTACATCGGCGAGCGGAAGCTGTACGGCGTTGGGGCCTTCGCCCAGGCCGGCTGGCCGGAGTTCCCTCCCTCGCACCCGAAGAAGCTCTCCGAGGCGATCCCTGCCGCGATCGACCCGAAGGAGCGGCTCGCCTACATGGACAAGGTGGGCGTCTACTACCAGGTCATGTACCCGAACATCCTCGGGTTCCACAGCCATGTGTTCCTCAACGAGATGCCGCGCGAGCTCGCGACCGAGTGCGTCAGGGCCTACAACGACTGGCTGGTCGAGTTCTGCTCGGCGGACCCGCGGCGGCTGATTCCGATGATGATGCTCCCGTTCTGGAGCATGGACGAATCGGTTGCCGAGATGAAGCGGGCCTACGAGCTGGGTCACAAAGGGGTGCTGTTCGCAGCGCGGTACGACAAGGTCGGCCTCCCCCGCCTGGTCGACGACTACTGGGAGCCGCTGCTCGGACAGGCCCAGGACATGAGCCTGTCCCTGAACTTCCATGTGGGGTTCCTGTCCTCCCCCGACGAACTCAAGGGCGCGGTCGACCAGTCCAGGAAGCTCGACTTCACCAAGGAGAGCTCGCTGGTCCTCCTCGGTAACGCGCAGAACATCGCCGAGGTGGTGCTGAGCGGCGTCTGCCACCGGTATCCGGACCTGAAGTTCGTCTCGGTCGAGAACGGCGCCGGGTGGCTGCCGTTCCTTGGCGAGAGCATGGACTGGCAGTGGCTGAACGTCGGCGCCCACAAGGACTATCCGGAGCGACTGCTCCCCAGCGAGTACATGCGCCGACAGATCTTCGGCATGTACTGGTTCGAGCGGCAGTCCGTGCGGGCGGTGATCGACCTGCTGGCCGACAACCTCATGTTCGAGACCGACTTCCCGCACGCCACCAGCCTCTCCCCCGGCCCCGCGTCCGAGTCGCCGAGCCCGCGCGAGGTGATGGAGGTCTCCCTGGCCGGCATCTCCGAGGAGATCGTCGGCAAGGTGCTACAGCACACCGCGACGAAGCTCTACAACCTGGAGGCTCCGGTCCGTGGCTGACAGGTGATGGACGCGCCGCTGTCCGGCGTGCGGATTCTCGAGGTCGCATCGCACGTCTTCGTGCCGATGGCCGGATCCGTGCTCACCGAGTGGGGCGCCGAGGTCGTCAAGGTCGAGCATCCCGAGACGGGGGACCCCTACCGCGGCCTGTCGACCTTCGGCCTGCACAACGTGTACCGCGGGGTGGATCCGTTCTTCCAGTCAGCCAATCGAGGCAAGCGGTCAGTGGCCGTCGATCTCAAGCGCCCCGAAGGCCGGCGCCTGCTCTCCGCGCTGATCGCGTCCGCCGATATCTTCATGACCAACCTGCGGGCCGACGCGCGCAGCGCCCTGAGTATCGACGTTGAGGACGTGCGCAGCGACAACCCGTCGGTCATCTACGTGCGGGGCACCGCGTTCGGCCCGCGTGGCCCTGACGCCGGGCACGGCGGGTACGACTCAGGCGCCTACTGGGCGAGGTCCGGCATGCAGCACCTGTACACGCCACCTGGCGCGGACTGGCCTGCCCGGGTGCGGCCGGCGTTCGGCGACCTCGCGGGCAGCCTGGCGATCGCCGCCGCCGTCAGCACAGCGCTCTATCGTCGGGCCACAGGCGGCGAGCCGTCGGTGATCGACGTAGCTCTCCTGGCCACCGGCATGTGGCAGATCCAGCCCGACATCGTGAACGCCCGGCTGGGCGACGACCATGGTGGCGCGCCGCCGGACCGGCATGAGTTCTGGAACCCGCTGTGGCTGACCTACCGGACGGCGGACGGCCGGTTCATCGCGTTCATGATGCTGGCGCCGGACCCGCACTGGCCCGACCTGTGCCGCAGGCTCGGTCGCCCGGAACTGGCCGCCGACCCGCGCTTCGCCGACCGGGAGTCACGACGTAGCAACTCCCGTGCCTGCGTGGAAACGCTCGACGCCATCTTCGCCGAGCACGGCTTCGATTACTGGCGTCAGGCGCTGGCCGGCTTCGACGGCGAATGGGCGCCGGTCCAGACCCCGCTGGAGGTGCACGACGATCCGCAGGTGCGCGCCAACGGCTACGTCGCCGATGTCGAGATGGCCAACGGCGTCACGCTTCCGCTCGTGACGACACCGGTCCAGTTCGACGGGCAGACCGGAAAGCCTAGCCGGGCGCCCGAGCACGGCGAGCACACCGAGACCGTGCTACTCGAACTCGGGCTGAGCTGGGACGAGATCGGCAGGCTGAAAGACCAGGGCGTGGTTATCTAACGCCGCACGATCCGGGTTCGAGCCCCGGGCAGCCCGCGGTCTGTCTGATCTGCGCTGATGTTGTCAGCGAAGGTTTCGCTATGCGAACCAAGGCGGGTCCGGGTCGCAAGCGTCGGCTGCGGTTGACTGCGTCCGGCTTTTTTAGTCAGACTTCTGACCATGAGCACGCTGCCGCTTGGTGAGGTCAAGAGCCATCTGTCCGAACTGGTGGGCCGCGTTCACGCGCACCACGAGCGCGTCACCGTCACTGTGCACGGGCACCCGTCGGCCGTGCTCGTGGCTGTCGAGGATCTCGAGCAGCTCGAGGAGACTCTCGAGATCTTGCGTGACGCTGACACGATGCGTCGACTGGCATCGTCCGACGCGGAGCTAGCGCGCGGAGAATCCGTCACGCAGGCTGAACTCGGCGAAGCAATGCGGCGGCGGTCCGGCGAGTGACACACGATGCGGCGGAGCCGTACGCGCTCCGGACGACTCCAACCGTGCGCCGGTGCCTGACCGACGCCCTGCCCGAGGCAGTGGCTGCGGCCGCTTACGAGTTCATCACCGGGCCATCGCTCAGCAACCCCCACCGTGTCGGCAAGCGCCTTCTGCCGCCCCTCGACGACAGGCACAGTGCCCGTCGCGGCACGTACCGGGTGATCTACCGGATCGATGACAAGGAGCACGTCGTCACGGTCGTGGACATCGCGCACCGACGCGACGCCTACCGGACATGACATGAGGCCGGCCGGGCTGCGCCGCCTCGGCCATCAGGCGGCCGCCCGACTGGGACACCAGGCCCCGGCCGTCAGCGGACATGGTCAGCCTCGGGTGGCGTCGGCCGGTAGCACGCACCTTGAAAGTGCCTTTCGGTCTGGAGCGGACAGGCCTCTCAGCAAGTCCGGTCCTCCCAGGTCAAAGGCATTCTTCTCATGTAATGGATCCAAGAACGGCTCACTTCAGGCGAAAGCCCGAGGCTAGGGCGTCGGCACAATTGACCAGCGGTTGCCGTTCCAATGTCAAGATGGCCAACGGCGTGACGCTTCCGCTCGTGACGACACCGGTCCAGTTCGACGGGCAGGCCGGAAACCCGGCGGATCACCGGACATCCTTGATAGCTCGCGACCTGCTGAGATGTACCGGGAGAGGGTCACCTTCGATGAGGATGGGCTGGTTCGCGCACCGTAGCGTTCGGCCCACGCCAGGTTTGACCTGGATCTTCGTGCGGTCCTCCACTGTTTGCGCGAACCACGACCAGTTGGGCGTTGTCGGGCTCGGGGTGGCTGCGCGGCGCTCTTGTGGGTGCTTCTTGATCTTCGCGGCGGATGATATCTGGCTGACTTCCGATATGACCGGATTGTAGTGTCGGCAGGTGTCTGTTGATGTCCTCTCGGTGTTCGGCAGGCCGGTGTCCCTGGCGGCTGTGGTGGATGGCGCCTTTGATGCGCTGGTGACGTTGCTGGGCTGCCGGGAGGTCCCGCTGCTGTCGGTGAGCCAGGGGTGGGCCAGGTGGGATAAGTCCTGGCGGGCAGTAGATCGCGCCGAACTCGAGGAACTGATCGTCGGCGTGCCAGCACCGCTAGAGCCCCAGGGCGGCTCGGATGCCTTCACGATTCACGTAGCCGGGCTGGAGGACAGGGCGTTCCTCCTGATCTGCGAGATGATCGGAGAGGATGGCGCACCATCGCCGGAGGTTGAGGCGGTCGTCACTCCAACGCGTACCTGCGCGGGTGTGGTGCTGGCGATCGCGGTGGTGCTCGGCGCGGCGATCGCGAGCGAAGGGGTTCTGGCGGAGGAGTGGCAGTTGCCGATGACCAGCTTCGTCCGCGAGCGGGTTGATGATCCGTGCCGTTTCATTGAGCTGACGCGCCTGCGTTCCGCGGAGGGCAGTGGAAGCGAGGAGTTCGCCGCGCAGTGCGAGCGGTTCCTGCGGCGCTTCCCTGACCTTCAGGGCTGGCCACTTGATCGGTCCATGTGAGGCGGCTTTCCGATGTCGTCTGATGTCGCCGGGGTGCTGTCACTGTTCGGCGCCTTGGCCGAGCCCGGGGATGGCCCGGCCGACGGCCCTTTCCGGCTCATCTGATCGCTCGGCGAGCCCGCTCGTGCTGAGGAGATCCGCCTGGCGTGGCCTGCGGCGCTGGTGCCGGATGATCTTGCCGGAGCGTGGCTGGTCAGCCGTGAGTCTCGCCTGTTCGAAGACATCGACTACGGGCAGTGGGGCCTGGTTCTGCTGTCGCCGGTGGCCACCGCCGAGCGGACGACCAGGGAGCGGGCTGCGCGTCCGGGTGCCTACCGGTCTGATGACGTGGTGGCCGGGGAGTTCCTGGGTGACCTGGACTTGCTGGTCATAGCGCCGTCTGAGGCCAGAGACCGGAGGGTCCTGATCGCGCTTCCGCTTGATGACCGTGACGACTGGTATCCGGCGGCGCCGGACCTGGCGCGGTTCCTTGAGCGGTACCTGGATAGCCGGGGTCGAAAGTTCTGGGAGGCCGGCTGAGGAACGCGAGCATCACCGCTGGCCGGCGGACTGGCCGGCCAGCGGTGATGCTGGTCATGCGGCGGCGTCGCTTCTGAGTGCGCGCATGAGCTGCGTGAGCCGGGCGTCGCGGACGGGATAGCCAGCCTGGCAGAGCCGGACGGCGATGGCGTCGCGGGTCACCGGCTGTTCGTCCCTGGTGAGGTCGTCACGTGCGGCGCTCGCACCGAGCGCTCGGCCTACGCCAGCTTTGACCTCGATACTCGCGGGAGCGTCTTGGCCCTGCGCGAACCATCGCCGGCAGCACGATCGCTCCGCATACCGTCAATGACCTGCACCTTCACTTGTGAGGTGCGATCGTCGCGCGAACCGGTCGGCATGCGCCGGCCGTTCCGCGTTATGATTTGCCGCGACAATGCCGGCTGCCTGTTCTGTGGGCTGCTGAGGGAGCGGGCAGGTGCTTGCGGGGCGGGTATCGAC
>DASWAA010000437.1:0-5508 GCA_036391385.1 Streptosporangiaceae bacterium | reverse complement strand
GACGCCACCATCGCCCTGCAGCCCAGATCATGGGGTACCGAGATCCACCTGACCTGCTGGTACCCCCGCGGCGCCGCAGAGCCCCCGAGTGACCGGTACGAGCTTGTCGTCCACGGCACAGCCGGCGCGACCTACGACCTGGGCAGCTGGCAACTCGCCCCCGGCCGGAGAATCACCTTCACCAGTGGCACCGCACTCACCGAGACACAGATCAAGAACCTTCAGATCACGCAGCCAAACGGGCCCGCCATCCTCGCCTTGCAGGTGGCCCGGCGCGGCGGGACAAGACGGGCCCGGTGAGTCAGGGAAGATGGCTGGTGTCGTTGACGCGATGGACGGCGGCAAATCCACGGCCATGCCACCGGATCTCGTTGATGCAGGCGGAGCCGAGATATAGCCGGTAAAGGGTGCCTAGCGGGACGCCGAGAGCCCGGCACAGCAGGATCTTTATCGGGGTGACGTGACTTACCACCAGGACGGTCTGGCCGCCGTGATCCCGCAGCAGCCGGTCACAGGCCCGGTTCACCCGTTGTGAGGTATCGGCGAAGCTCTCTCCGCCCGGCGGTGCCTGTTCGGGGTCGCGCCGCCAGGCTGCCACGGCTGCAGGCCATCGCTGCTGGATTTCTTCCAGGGTGAAGCCATCCCAGTCACCGAAGTCTGTTTCACGGAGATCATCATCGATGGCTGCGGTCAGGCCCAGTTCGCTGGCCGCAATGGCGGCGGTGGTGACGGCGCGCTGCAATGGCGAGCTGACCACGGCGTCGATCGGAGCGCCAGCGGCAAGGCGGCAGGCGGCGGCTTTCGCCTGCCGGGTGCCGTCGGCGCTAAGCGGGAGGTCGCGCAGCCCGCTGAAGCGGTGTTCGGGTGACAGTTCGGTATCGCCGTGCCGCAGCAGGACGGTGGTGGTGGGATCTGGTGTGGGGTTATCCCAGCCCAGAGTCATATGGCTGCCCCCTGCGATGATGACGAAAAAAGGTGCTCCTATGACAGCAGACGAACATGCCCGCAGAACGGTTCAGCCGCGAAGTGTCAGCACCGCGCGCGGTATCCGCCAAACGCGACGGGAGTTTCCCACACCCGCACTGCCAGTGACTCGCCGCCTGCGGCCGCAACGGCGGGCGAGAGGCTGTCATGCACCCAGCGGGCGAACACCTCGACGGTGACCGCTTCGGCCCCCGCTGGGCGTATCTCCTCTAGGTTGCGGCCTTCGACCCGGCTGGTCAGCTCGGCGAGCGCCGCTTCCAGCACATCCAGATCGCAGACCATGCCCCGCTCGTCGAGCTGCTCGCGGTCCACCACGATCTCAATCCGGTAGTCATGATCATGGAGTTGCCCCTCTGGCCCGGGCAGCCCCGGCATGATGTGGAAAGCACGGACGCTTCGGCTCAACCCGACTTCACAGGTCACCGGCAGCACTCCCGTCGTAGTCGAGAACGGCATGCATCAACCCGGGTTTCCCCTCGTCCACGGCTCGGAACGCCTCGGCTGCGTGGCCGAAGTCGAAGACGTGAGTGCACAACTGTGCCAACGGTAGTCCGGGCAGCAGCTCAACGGTCTCCCGGCGGCGCCGAGACCGGGTCCAGGTCCCGGACAGCCGGGCCGGCATTGTGGAGACCTGAGTGCTGCGAATCGTCAGACGCCGCCGGTGGAAAGCGCCGCCGAGCGGCAGGACCACGGGTCTGTTGCCGAACCACGACGCGATCAGCAGGGTTCCCTCGTGGGCCAGCAGGTCAAGCGCCATCGCTGGCGCATCCGGATTACCGCTGGCGTCAATGACCAGCGGAACCTCCTCTTTCACCAGTTCCGCCGGTGCTGCGGTGGTGACGCCGAGGCTGCTGGCGATGGCGCGGCGCCACTCCTGCGGCTCGGCAAGCAGCGGCCGCCACCCGGAGCGCTGCAACAGCAGCCCGGTCAGCAGCCCGAGCACGCCGGCGCCGAGCACGATGACCCGGTCGCGAAATCCGGTCCCGGCATCGAGCGTCACCTGCAAGGCCGTCTCGACCAGCGGAAACAGCGTTGCTGCTGCGGGATCGATGGCGGGCAGCGAAATCAGTTCGCCAGCCTGCGCCGTGAATACGTCCTGGTGCGGATGGAAAGCGAAGACCGTCTGGCCGGACTCCGCTACCTCGCCGACGCATGCATACCCATAGGCGAAGGGATAGGAGAACGTACCGCCAAGCGCGTCGATCGTGTCGTCCAGCGCGAGCTCGGCAGGAATCTCGCCGCGGTACACCAGCCGTTCGGTGCCACTGCTGATGCCAGAGTACAGAGCGCGGACGAGGACCTCACCGGCCGCAGGCCGCGGTGTGGGCAGTTCCCTGATCTCCACGCAGCGCGGCGCGATATGAAATAGCGCGCGGGCGGGCACGCAGCTCGTTTACCCGCGATCTATCTAGATAAAACGATTGATCTGGCCACTGGCCGGTAACGGCTTGCTCCTGTGCGCCGCCGACGCATAGCCCGCCGGATGGCGGGTTCGCCGGCCGGGACTTAATTGGGTGCGCGTGGCGCCATCGACGTGGTTCGATGACCCGCATGCCTGGCGATCTCGTCCACCCTCCCAAGGCACGTCCGGGCGATCGCATCGCCGTCCTGTCACCGTCGTTCGCGGCGGCAGGCGCCTTTCCCGCTGTGCACGAGCAGGCGATGCGGCGGCTCACGGAGGCGACCGGTCTTATCCCGGTCGAGTACCCGACGACGCGCGAGGTAGGGGCGACCCCGCGCGCCCGCGCCGCGGACATCAACGCCGCTTTCGCTGATCCAGCGATCCGCGGCATCCTGGCTGTCATCGGCGGCGAGGACCAGATCACCGTCATCCCGCACCTGGACCCCGGGCTGGCCCGGCGCGATCCTAAGCCCTTCCTCGGCATGAGCGACAACACCAACCTGCACCATTGGCTCTGGGCGAACGGCATAGCCAGCTTCTACGGCGGATCATCTCAGGTGCACCTTGGCCCCGGCCCCGGCATTGATGACATCCACGCGCGGTCCCTGCGTGCCGCTCTGATCACGGGCGAGACGCTCGAGATCACAGATCCGGGCGAGTCGGAGGACGTCGGGATCGACTGGCGTGACCCGCGCGCGCTGACCTCCTTCGGCGAGCGCGAGCCGACCGAACCGTGGAGCTGGCACGGCCCGGCACGCTCGGTGACCGGCCGCACCTGGGGCGGCTGCATCGAGGTCATCGAATGGATCCTCACTGCGGGACGATTCCCGTCCGACCCGGAAGTCCTCGACGGCGGCGTGCTCATCATCGAAGCCTCAGAGGAACTCCTCCCCGCGCGTAACGTCGGATGGATCGTCCGCTCGCTGGGCGAGCGCGGAATCCTCGCGGCGGCTGACGCGGTCCTGGTAGCCCGCCCGCCGACATCGGACTTCGCGCGTCGTCCGCCCGCTGCGGAACGTGCTCAGCTCCGCGCTGATCAGCGAGACGTCGTCGTCGACCTGGTCGGCCAGTACAACCCCGACGCCGTTGTGTGTGCCGGCATTCCGTTTGGTCACACGCGCCCGCAGTGGATCCTCCCGCACGGCGGCCTCGTGACCGTAGACGGCTCCACATGCCGGGTCCTCGCCGATTACTCATAGCAGGGCAGGGCCGCTGCGCGTGTCAGTCCGGGACGTGGCAGCGCGGGCAGGCCGCTCGCTCCGGAGCGTGACCTGCACGAGGCCATCAGCTGGTGCCACCGTAGCTGCAGCCCATGGACCTACGGTCCGAGCGGCCCAGCTCGATCGTGACTCAGCAAGGCCCGGTGGCTGTCAGATCTTGATGACCTGAACGTCGGGCATGGCGTCGTAATCGGCATCCTGGGTCACGATGGGAATGCCGTGGGCGATGGCGGTCGCCGCGATCCAGCTGTCGTTGATGGGAGCCTTGCGGCCTTCAGCCCGCAACCGCGAGACCAGCAGTGCCCAGGCATCGGACACCGATTCATCCACGGGCATCGCCTCGAACCGCTGGGCGAGCTGATACGTCGACAGCCTGCGCGAGGCTGACTCCGGATCGGCGGCCTGCAGCACGCCGAGCCTCAGCTCGCCGAGGGTGACCGCCGAGATGCCCCACTCAAAGCCCGCGAACCGCTCAGCGTCGAACCGCGCGGCCTCCAGGCCTATGAAGACCGAGGTGTCGGCAAGCGCTCGCCGGGCGGTCACCATGGCAGGTCATCAGTCGTCTCGCCCAGGGTCTGCCTGAGCTCCTCGGCCAGGCCCGTGGTGTCGGGACCCAGCCTCACTAGCTCGCTGGCGATCTCTGATGCGGGCAGCCACCGCCGCCGCCACGACAGCGGGATGATCTTCGCCACCGGGCGGTTGTCCCGCAGGACCTCGATCTCTTCGCCGGCCTCCACGCGACGGAGCACCTCTGCGGTGTGGTTGCGCAGGTCCCGCGCAGGTATGGCACTCATGAACACGACTGTAGCCGATACGCTACTACCGTAGCAAGGTTCAACGACCTGCCAGCGACTTCGCAGACCCTACCGGTCGCGGACTCGGACGCGTCGCAAGACCCTGACACTCCGCTGGCTTGGATACCCAGGCCGCCATGCCCGTGGGGGCTGCCCTGGACGGGATCGGCGGGTTGCTCAGGGTGCAGGACTTTCCGGCGGCACTATGAACGACAGCCGACCTGGAAGGAACCTCGCTCGCCGTTCGCCCAGGACCGAAATCTCGGACCATCTGCGTCAGTGCGGGACAGGTGCCGCTGGCTGCGTTCATTCCTGCGCGTGTCGCTGACCGTAGCCGGGGAGACCGTGGGGCGGTCCGAGTCAGGGGGTCAGGCGCGGGGCCAGTCAGAACGGCGCCGTGCCACGCGCGACGCGGAAGGCTGAATACTGGCGGCCTTGCGCCTGGCGGCGCAGAATGCCTACCGCCCCGTTTACGGCGGCCAGGCGTCAGCGACAACAACTCATCACCGGAACGGCCGAGAGCCTACTCATTAGGTCCTACCGCAAACCCAGGGCCGATAATCACGAGAATTACCACCGCCAAGATCGCCGCTATTGCAAGAAAGCCAAGACCGACTGCGACAAGCGATCCGCGGTTCGATGTCCGCGCCAGCATGCCTCTTTGCCTCGTGAAGAAGCCAATATACATGCCACAGCAGGCAAAGGCAAAGCACGGAATTCCCAAGAATAGTGCTAGGCTTAGGCCCAAGAAGTCAGCGCCAGAGCCCGACACATCGCCATATGCACCGAGACCAGCCGCGACACACATCGGTAGCGCGCCAGCAAGACCAAATCCGATTCCGGCTCTTTGCTTTCGCAGTGAAGCCTCCTTACTAATTGTGCAAGAAATCTGACGCAGGAGGCGCCTTATGGCTCAAGAACCAACTTATCGAGCCATTGCCACTCTTCGCCTCGCATGCGGAGTAGCGCAAGTCCCCGGGAAAGGCATTCGTGCAAACTCGGCATGTCCACACGGATGGGACCAGCATCGATGAGCGAGCCGCCCGAGACCACGAATGTCCATCTACCCGCATCTCCCGCCGACCGTTCACCGTCTACTTTCAGAATA
>DASWAA010000436.1:0-2833 GCA_036391385.1 Streptosporangiaceae bacterium | reverse complement strand
ACCAACGTGGGCGGAGCAGCGGCCATGGTGCGCTCGGTCTACCGGACGGCCGCGCCGATCCTGGACACCAAGTCGCCGGTGATGCGGGACCGCGCGATGACCCGCTCGCTGGCGACGATGGAGATCCCGGTGGACGTTCTGAAGAATGCCGCCAGAGCGGTCGGCGGGACGCTTAACGACGTCTACCTCACCGCGATAACCGGCGGACTGCGCAGGTACCACGAGCGGCACGGCGCGACGGTCGACTCGCTGCGGGTCACGGTGCCGGTCAACATCCGGACCGCGGGAGATGTCAGCTGGGGCAACCGAATCACCCTGCAGCGGGTGACCGTGCCGGTCGGCGAGCCCGATCCGGCCACCAGGATGCGCCAGGTGCACGCCGTCATCGAGGGGGTGCGCAAGGAGCGGTCGCTTCCGGTTACCAATACGATCGCCGGCGCGCTGAATCTGCTCCCGGCCAGCTACGTGGGCGGAGTGCTCAAGCACGTCGACTTCCTGGCGAGCGACGTGCCGGGCGTCACCCTCCCGGTCTACCTGGCTGGCAGCAAGATCACCAGCTTCTTCGCGTTCGGCCCGACGATCGGATCGGCGTTCAACGCCACGCTGGTCTCCTACCTGGGGACCTGTGACATCGGCATCAACATCGACACCGCCGCGGTTCCCGACCCGGAGGTCCTGCTCGACAGCCTCGCCGAGAGCTTCGCCGAGATCGAGTCCCTCGGAAAGGCCGGCCCGGACGGAACCACAGCCGCTCGGTTAGCTCCGCTATGTATTTGTCCAGTGATACCTGGACAGGAGCAGGTTGTGGCAGCGTCGACCGACGGCACGTCGTTCCCGGCCCCGCGAGTCGGCCGGTGCGGGTGCGCTTCCGCGCGACGGGACGGCATGGGCGCCGAGGAGCGTCTCAATCGCGATACTCCCGGTGCTCGCCGTGCTCTCTGTCCTGCTTCCGGGCAGCGGTCACTGATGCGGCCCGGACTGACCGCGTTAACGGGAAGGCTTATGCCAAAGGCGAAGAGAAAGGCGTCACCGGTGACGCTAACTCTTCGCCCTGACGATCCCGGGCTCGCGGGTTACGCCACGGTCACTGATTCCGGCACGGGCGTCGCGGCCGGCGCCTGGCTCCGCAGCCGCCGGATGGCTGCCTGGACGGCGAGGACCGCGGCCAGCACGGCTGCCGCAACGACGCCGTCGAGCCAGAAGTGGTTGGCTGTCACGACCACGACCAGCGTGGTCAGCACCGGATAGAGCACGGCGAGCCAGCGCCAGGGCGTCCGGACGGTGGTGATGACGGCGATCGCCACCAGGATCGCCCAGCCGACGTGCACCGACGGCATGGCCGAGAGCTGGTCAGGATTGAACCCGGCCTGCGTGGCATAGACCGACTGGCCGTACTGGACGGCGGTGTCGGTCATGTGAATCCCGGGCAGCATCCGCGGCGGCGCGACGGGGATGAGCTGGATGAGCAGGCAGCTGCCGGTGAAGGCGACCAGCGTGGTGCGGAACGCTGGGTACCGGTCGCGGTGCCAGGCGAAGAGCCAGGTCATGCAGCCGATCAGCACCGGGAAGTGCAGCCCGTCGTAGTACAGGTCCATGACCTGCACGAGCAGCGGGTGCGGCAGGAACACCTGCTGCAAACTCGCCTCGCTGGGCAGGTGCAGCACGCGCTCGGCCTGCCAGAGCCAGCGCGCCCGGCCGAGCGCGCCGCCGGGTCCCAGCACGGAGAACGAGCCGGCCAGCTGCCATAGCGCGAAGAGGCCCAGGACGAGCGCCGCCTCCTTGGCCACGCTGCCCGCGCGGGCCAGCCTGCGCTGCAGGGTCTGCCGGGAGTCGGCCGGGCTGGCTGCGGCACCCACCCGGCTGGCGCGGAGCAGTGCCGCCGAGAGCACGGCCAGGCACCCGGTACTGACGGCGGCCTCCTGCCAGCTCAGCTCCAGGTTGATCATCAGCCGAGCTTAACGCCGGCGTCTGTACCGCTTTGCCGTGAGTTAACCGCCGCACGTCGGCGGCCGGTCCCGGTCCTTACCGCGCGCTGTCGGTGAAGACCTGCACGTGCAGCACGTTGCCTGCCTTGTCGGCATACGTCCCGGCAATCGCGCAGTACCCGAGCAGGCACGACAGCGAGCCGACCTCTGAGTTACCGCCCTTGTTCAGCGCGGCCAGGCCAGGCAGCAGCCGCGCGCTGCCCCAGCTCCCGCCGACCTCACCGACGACGTATACCGTGAAGAGCACCTGCTGGCTGGAGAAGAAGCCGGCGGCCTGGCAGTTTCCGGGCGACCAGCAGGACACCCAGACGTTGCCCACCGTCGTGTCCTGGTCCAGCCTCTCGATTCCGCCGACCTCGGTCCCGACCCTCCAGGCTCCGCGGACCTCGCTGACCACGAACGGCTGCGGCCGGCCGGTGCCTGTGATGAATATCCCGCCAGCCGAGCAGCCTCCCGCCGATGCGCACGAGAGGGAAGTGATCGCGTAGGCAGGCCTGGTGCGGCCGTGGGCCGTGACCTTGATGAACTGCGCGGCTTTCCAGATGCCGCTCACCTCGCTGGCTGCGAACGCACCGCGGTGGTCGTACCCGCCGACGGCGCAGTTCCCGGCCGACGAGCACGACACCGAGGTGACCAGGGCGGCGTCGTGCTTGACCGCCGCCAGCCCCGGAATCTCGATAGCCGTCTGCCAGGTCCCGTGCACCTCGTCGACGACGAAGGCGCGCATGTTGTAGTTGGCGTCCTGGTACGTGCCGGCCACCGCGCAGTTCCCTGCCGACGGGCACGACAGCGCTCTGACCTCGTTCTCTCCGATCCGGCCGAGCACCGTCATGCCGGGAACCGCGATC
>DASWAA010000435.1:0-13247 GCA_036391385.1 Streptosporangiaceae bacterium | reverse complement strand
GCGCACGGCAGGTCGTTCGCCAGGATCGACGGCGGCACGATCGTCTTCAAGGCCGAGGTCGGCGCGGTGACCCCGCGCGCCTGCCAGATCCAGGGCGTATGGGTGCCGCCAGCGCTGCGGGGGCGCGGGCACGCAAGCCGGGGGATGGCGGCTCTGGTGCAGATCGCGCGACAGGTGTTCGCGCCCGTGGTCAGCCTGTACGTCAACGACTTCAACGCCCCGGCCAGGGCAGCCTACCAGCGCGTCGGCTTCGCCGAGGTCGGCACGTTCACATCCGTGCTGTTTTGACCGCCCCGGCCCGCCGCTGACCGCCCCGGCCCGCCGCTGACCGCCCGGCTGGCGCCGACCCGCAACGGCCCCGCGAAAAACCAGGTGACGGCGTCAGGCGGCGCTGCTAGCCTCCAATGCCCTTGTGCCGTTTCTCCCTGCCATAGAAGGAGCTGCGCCATGGCCTCGGCCATTCCAGACGACGAGGCCGGGAACGGGGTACTACGGGCCGAGCGGGATCATCTGGCGCGCTCGCGCGAGTTCCTGCGGCTCATGCGCGAGGACGTGCTCTCACTCCCGGCCCTCGCGGGCGACCGGGTGTCGCAGGAGTACCTCAAGGCCGACCTGCACCGGCGCGCGGAGTCCCTGCGCGACCTGCCTGACGCTCCGCTGTTCTTCGGCCGTCTCGACTACGCCGGCGGTGGCATTGCGCGCGGTGATGCGGCTCGGGATGGCGAGTACGAGGGCCCGATGACCGCCGAGCGCTTTCACATCGGAAGGCGGCACGTGCACGACCAGGAGGGCCATCCGGTCGTGATCGACTGGCGGGCGCCGGTGTCGCGGCCGTTCTACCGGGCGAGCCAGGGCATGCCGATGGGACTGGCCAGGCGGCGGAGATTCGGGTTCAGCGGCGGCCAGCTGACGGCCTACGAGGACGAGTCCTTCACGGCCACAGCCGGGCCGTCCGCGTCCGCCGCGTCCGACGGGCCTGGCCGGGTCGTGAGCCGGATCATGATCGAGGAGATCGAGCGCCCCCGGTCCGGGGCTATGCGCGACATCGTCGCCACGATCCAGCCTGAGCAGGACGAGATCGTCCGTGCCGACGCGACCGAATCCGTCTGCGTCCAGGGGGCTCCCGGCACGGGCAAGACGGCCGTGGGCCTGCACCGCGTCGCCTACCTGCTGTACGCGCACCGGGAGCGGATGGGCCGTGGCGGCGTCCTCATCCTGGGGCCCAACCGCGCCTTCCTTACCTACATCCGCAACGTCCTGCCCGCGCTGGGCGAGTTCGACGCCGAGCAGACGTCGGTGACCGAGCTGATCAGCACGGTGCCGGTCACGGGCGCCGACTCCGACCAGGCTGCGCTGGTCAAGGGCGACGCTCGCATGGCCGAGGTGCTGCACAGGGCGCTGTGGGACCGGCTACGCGAGCCGTCGGAGCCGATCCTGCTGGCCAGGGGATCGCGCCGGTGGCGGGTGTCGGCCGGCCAGCTCGCGATCCTGGTCACCGAGCTGCGCGAGCGCGGCGTCCGGTACGGAACGGGCCGTGACATGCTGTCGCACCGCATCGCCCACGTGATACTCAGCCAGATGGAGGCTGCCGGAGAGACCTGCGATGACCGGACGCACGAGTCCGTTCGCAGGACCAGCCAGGTCCGTTCGGCCGTCGACGCGATCTGGCCGAAGGCAGACCCGGTGCGGGTGGTGTTCGAGGTGCTCTCGGAGCCGCGGCTGACCGGCCGGGTCGCCGACGGAGTGCTCACGGCGGATGAACAGGCGGCGATTATCTGGGCGCGGCCGCCCCGGGCTCCTGGCTCGGCCCGGTGGTCGGCCGCCGATGCGGTGCTGATCGACGAGGTCAGGGACCTGATCGAGCGGACGGGCAGCCTGGCGCACGTCGTAGTGGACGAGGCACAGGATCTGTCGGCGATGGCGTGCCGGGCGATCGGCCGGCGGTGCACGACCGGGTCGGTGACTGTGCTCGGCGACATCGCCCAGGGAACGACCTCGTGGGCAGCCAGGAGCTGGGAGCAGCTGCTCGGCCACCTGGGCAAGCCCGAGGCCACTGTCGAGGTGCTCACGACCGGGTACCGGGTGCCGCGCCAGATACTCGACTTCGCCAGCCGCCTGCTCGGGCAGATCGCTCCCGAGCTGTCGCCGGCGAGTTCGGTCCGCCAGGATCCCGGCTCGCTGGTAATCACGGCCGTGGCGCAGGCGGAGCTGGAGTCGGCGCTGTCTGACACCTGCGCGCAGGCGCTGAGCCGGCCGGGCTCGGTGGCCGTGATCGCGTCCGACGCCGACGTCCCTGCCATCTCGTCGGTACTCGAGCGCTCAGGTGTGCCGCACGCGGTCCTGGACGGCGATACCGACAGCAGCCAGCTGCTCGTCGTTCCCGTCGGCCTGGCGAAGGGCCTGGAGTTCGATCACGTCGTCGTCGTGGAGCCCGCCAGGATCGTCACGGCGGAGGCGAAGGGCATGCAGCGGCTCTATGTCGCGCTGACCCGAGCCGTGTCCAGGCTCACCGTGCTGCACGCGGAGCCGCTGCCCGAGTCCTTGCGTGCGGAGGCCACCCTGGCCAGCTCAGCCGCCGCCACCGCTCTCGCCACGGCGGTCCGGTAAAGCCGCCACGCCGGCGCTAGCACGACCTTGTGCGGCGGCGTTTCTTCGCAAAATGGCTTTCTGCAGGTCACTACGACATGGTGACCGTAATGACTTTGTCAACGGAACTTGCAGGCAAGGCCTGGCGAGGGCATTCTTTGAACCAGCAGATTACTTTTAGCGATCTCTTGAATACGTTAGGTGACACAGTGGCCTTGCTTGCTGATCGAGCCAGCGACGAATCCGACACAGATCGCAAGTCGCAGAACTACATTGACCGGCTCGAAAGCCTGGCCCTGGAACTTGTCCGACTTGGCCTGACCACCAGGCTGATGGCGCCTGCGGGGAGAATGCCGAGCTTGCACGTGGTCAACCCGGCCGCCGCCAGGCTGGCCGAGGACGTCTACGTAGGCCGGAGCCAAGATGGCATGTGGTGGTTCTGGTGGCCATGGGCGGAACGGATCGCCCCGGGGGACGAAATGGCAGCCGCAGCGGCCCTCATCTCACGGGTCCTGTGCGCCAGGGACTGATTCCTGCTCAGCCACGGCCTGCCGGGCCAGGCAGACCGGGGAACGCCTGGGAACGGCCGCTCCAGCGGGCCTCCCGAACCGCGGCAGCCTGCATCTGCCCAGCCCCGAAGGCGCGCAGGGGCCGGTCGCCCGCCGCGACCAGGCTCAGGTAAGCACTCGCTGTCTGCCGCTCAAGCGCGATCGCCAGCGCCACGGCGTCCGCGGGCTTGTGCACCGCGTTCGGCAGCCGGTAGGCGGCCGCGGCGGGCACCGGCGTCCCGCCGCGCGCCGTGATCAGCCCGGTCAGGCTGTCCCTGGCGCGCTCGTGTGCCAGGCAGTCGGCAGCCGCGGCGCTGAACGCCGCGCCACTCAGGTGCGCGCCGATGATGCCGTAGGCGTAGCTGGTCGCCTGCTCCACGGCGAGCGCCGCCTGCAGCGCGGCCAGATCCCGCCGGGCCTGCGGCCGGAGCCCCCCGCCATGCCCGCCACCTCCGGCCGGGCCCGGAGATCCGCTCATCGCCGCCTCGCCGCGGCGATGACCACGACGTGCGCGGCCTCGGACGCTCCGATGCTGGCCATCAGCTGCGCCAGCGCTGGCGGCACATCGAGCAGCTGCCTGGCCAGCCGGGCCGCCGCTTCGCGCTCGGCAGCAAGCAGGCTGCCGACGATGCGGCCACGCCCGGCCGGCAGTGCGGGCGGCGGCTGACTCTGCCGTGGCCTGGCCGTGGCCAGTCTCGGCGGCAGCACGAGCCGCTTGCGCAGCTGAGCCAGGTGCGCCCGATGATCGGCCAGCACGGTCGCGAGCACCGGGGTGAGCCGGCCGGCGCCGGGGCCGGCGCCCAGGGCAGACAGGGCCGCCTCGTAAGTAGCGACCATCAGCTCCTCGGCCCTGATGGCCTCGTCGAGAGTCCTGACGTCGGGAGCGAGCGTGGGCAGCGGCCCGAGCGCGGCGATGCCCTTGCAGCCCGCGAGCAGCAGCGTTCCCGACCCGGCGGCGGCGAGCAGCATCCGGCGCGTGGGTTCGGCGCTCACCTGACTCGCCTCCTGTCGGGATTCCCGGGCCCGGGCGAACCCGCGGCGCACCTGCTGCATCGCCCGCTTGACGCGCGCGGCACCCAGCATGCCATGCGCGAGCCGCGCAGGCGCACGATCCGCTGTCGCTGGCCTAGAGCGACAGGTCAGGCACTCAGGCGGCAGTCCCGGCTAGGCTAGAGCCCGGACGACAGCTCAGGTCAACAACAGCAGCGGACAACAGCACGAGGTCGCCGACGAGGAGGCGTGATGCCAGAGAGCTCCCGTCGCGGCGCGCCGCGCCAGGCGCGGAACGCAGGCCAGGCAGGTGCCGGCCGTGATCGGCGTGTGAAGAGCTCTGGCGGCCGGGACTTCGGCCCTGGCGGCTCACGGCCCTATGCCGCTGGAAGCAGGCCCGGTCCTGGTAACCGCGGCGCCGCTCCGGGCGCTGCCGACAGCGCGCGGCTGACCAGCATCATCGAGCCCGTACTGCACGCGATGGACATCGACCTCGAGGCGGTCAAGGTCGCGGCCGCTGGCCGCCGCCGGGTGCTGCGGATCATCGTGGACGCCGACGGCGGCGTCAGCCTTGACGATATCGCCGAGGTCAGCCGGGAGGTCTCGGCTCGGCTCGATGCCAAGAACGTCATGGGCGACGCGCCCTACACCCTGGAGGTGTCATCGCCTGGTATCGACCGGCCGCTGACGCAGCCACGGCACTGGCGGCGCGCGACCGGCAGGCTGGTTGTCGTTCCGCTGCAGGTCAGCGATCATGATTCGCAACGGGGTGCGCCCGACGGTCCCGCGGAACTGGCAGCACGAGTGATCGGCGCGGATGAAGACGGCGTCACGCTCGAGATCGACGGCGCGCGGCGGACGGTCGGCTACGGCGAGCTCGGACCTGGCCGGGTGCAGGTCGAGTTCGGCCGCTTGCCCGAGGCGGACTACCTCGACGAGATAGCCGCCGCGGACGATCTCGACGACTCCGAGGAGTCCCGGGACGATCCGGACGAGGAGGAGCCCGATGGATATTGACGTATCGGTACTGCGCAGCCTGGAGGCCGAGAAGGACCTCTCGATGGACCTGGTGATCAAGGCCATCGAGGACGCCCTGCTCGTGGCGTACCACAAGTCCGAGGGCGCCGCGCCGACGGCCAGGGTCGAGGTGAACAAGAACACCGGACATGTCACGGTCTGGGCAGAAGAGACCGACGAGAACGGCGTGCGGATCGGGGAATACGACGATACGCCCGCCGGATTCGGCCGGATCGCGGCGACGACCGCCGGGCAGGTCATCTTGCAGCGACTGCGCGACGCCGAGGACGAGCTCACCTTCGGCGAGTTCGCCGGCCAGGAGGGCAACGTCGTCGCCGGGGTGATCCAGCAGGGCAAGGACCCGAAGGCCGTGCTGGTCGACCTGGGCCGGATCGAGGCGATCCTGCCACCGACCGAGCAGGTGCCCGGCGAGCGCTACGTGCATGGCGAGCGGCTCAAGTGCTACGTGCTGCACGTGCGGAAGGGGTTCCGCGGCCCGTCTGTGACGCTCTCGCGCACCCACCCGAACCTGGTGCGCAAGCTGTTCGCGCTCGAAGTTCCCGAGATCGCCTCCGGGGCGGTGGAGATCGCCGCGATCGCCCGGGAGGCCGGGCACCGGACCAAGATCGCCGTCATCGCGCGGGAGTCCGGGGTGAACGCGAAGGGCTCGTGCATCGGCCCCATGGGCAGCCGGGTCCGCAACGTGATGGCCGAGCTGCATGGCGAGAAGATCGACATCGTCGACTACTCCGACGATGCGGCCGAGTTCGTGGCGCACGCGCTGTCGCCGGCCCGGGTGTCGCAGGTGCACATCATCGACGAGGCCGCCAGGGTGGCGCGCGTGATCGTGCCCGACTACCAGCTCTCGCTCGCGATCGGCAAGGAGGGGCAGAACGTCCGCCTTGCGGCAAGGCTGACGGGCTGGCGCATCGACATCCAGCCAGACAGCGCCCCGGCCGAGGGCAAGCCTGGCGACGAGGCAGCTCAGGCCGGCGTCGGGCTGAGCGGGTCACGTTCAGGCAAGGTGCCGGGTGCCGCCGACGCGCCGGCCCTGTAAGCTGTGGGCAAGGCGGTACAGCGGTCCTTGAGTTCGAGCATGCCCGGAACAGTGATCCGGACCTGTATCGGGTGCGGGACGCGTACTTCCAAGTCCGACTTGCTCCGCGTTGTCGCGGTGGACGGCGAGGTTGTCGCCGACCCGGCGGCGCGCAGGCCAGGCCGGGGAGCGTATCTGCACCCCAGCCGGGACTGCCTGGAGCGAGCCAGGCGCCGCCGGGCGATCCCGAGAGCGCTCCGCGCTTCCGGTCCGCTCGCCGACGGCGGGCTTGTCAGGTATCTCGCCGAGACCTGACCGGACTGCGGGTCGCTGTGCGGCCTGCCGGTCCGGCTGGTCTGGCGCGCGATAGCTGGCGAGCACTAGCGCCGGACGGAGGGCTCGCCAGGTGTGCGGCTCCGGTTTCCAGCCGGAATGCGCGCTGCAGGCGGGGCGTTGGCAGTAGGGCGCGTCTTCCGCCTGGCAGGGCGGGACGGCAGTACGAGACGGCAGCACGATGTGCCGGAGAGACAGGCTGAATTGTGATGAGCGCTCGATGAGCACGCGGCGATGAACAGCAACAACTGACGCCGGACGGAGCATGCGCGCCCCGGACCGGCTGACTGGCCCAGGGGTTTGCCCGGGCCGAGTAGAGGGAGCGTAGTGGCGAAGGTCCGGGTTTACGAACTCGCTAAGGAGTTCGGCGTAGAGAGCAAGGCCGTGATGGCCAAGCTCCAGGAAATGGGCGAATTCGTCCGATCGCCGTCATCGACGATCGAGGCGCCAGTCGTCCGCAGGCTCAAGGAAGCGTTCGCAGGTCAGGCCGCGGCCGCCAGGGCAGCTGCGCCGTCCGCTGATGGCGGCAGGCGCGCTGCGAATGGCCGGGCTACGGCCGCTGCTCCACCGACGGCACCTCCGGTGGCCGCCGAGCCCGAGCAGGCTCTGCCGACAGCGCCGGCCGCAGCGCCGGCAGCCGCGACAGCGCCGGGCGCAGGCGAGCAGGCCGGCCCCGGCGCGCCGTCCGGCACCGGCCCGGCCGCCGCGGAAGAGGCGCGCCCGGCATCTGGAGTGCCGAAGGTTCAGTTCTCCCAGCCAGAGCCGCCCCCGGGGCCGAGCGCCAGGCCCGGTCCTGTGCCGAGCGCCGGGCCGTCCGCGGCAGGCGCGCCCGACGAACCGGCGGCTCAGGCCAGGCCAGTCCCCGGCGCGAGGCCGAGCCCGTCCGCTGGCGGAGCCACGCCAGGACCGCGGCCAGGAGCGCCTCGTCCTGGCCCGCGACCGGGCAACAACCCGTTCAGTTCCACCTCGACCGGCATGGGGTCGGCTCCGCGCGGTCCGAGGCCCGGTCAGCCGGGCACTGGTCAGGGCGGGCCGGCCGGACCGGCGGGCGCTGCCGGTCCTGGCCAGGCTGGCGTACGCCCCGGTGCGCCGGGCCCGACCGGCGGCCCGAGGCCGCAGGGTCCGCGCCCGATGGGCAGGCCAGGTCCGGGCGGACCCGGTGATGCCGGGCGTCCGGGCGGACCGCGTCCGGGCGGACCGCGCCCCAGCCCGAGCAGCATGCCGCCCCGGCCGTTCGGTGCCCGCCCTGGCGGCACTGGCGGCCCCGGCGGCGGCGCAGGTGTCGGCACCAGGCCAGGCGGCCGCGGCGGCCCCGGCGCTGGTCGTGGCGGTCCCGGTGGCGGGGCAGGAGCTCCGCGCACCGGCGCTCCGGCCAGGCCCGGTGCGGGCGGCCGCGGGCGCAGCGGCACGCAGGGTGCGTTCGGCCGTCCTGGCGGACGCCCGTCACGCGGACGCAAGTCCAAGAAGCAGCGCCGTCAAGAGTTCGACAACATGCAGGCGCCGTCGATCGGCGGCGTGTCGGTACCGCGCGGGAACGGCCAGGTCATCCGGCTGTCCCGTGGTGCCTCGCTGAGCGACTTCGCCGACAAGATCGGGGTCAACCCGGCGTCGCTGGTCCAGGTGCTCTTCCACCTCGGCGAGATGGTGACGGCGACTCAGTCGGTCAACGACGAGACGCTGCAGCTGCTCGGTGCCGAGCTGAACTTCAACGTGCAGGTGGTCTCGCCCGAGGAGGAAGACCGCGAGCTGCTCGAGACGTTCGACATCGAGTTCGGCGAGGACGAGGGCGAAGAGGCAGACCTCGAGCCAAGGCCGCCGGTGGTGACCGTGATGGGTCACGTCGACCACGGCAAGACCAAGCTGCTCGACGCGATCAGGAACACCAACGTCATGGCGCACGAGGCTGGCGGTATCACCCAGCACATCGGCGCCTACCAGGTCACGACGGAAGTGGATGGCCAGGACCGGACCATCACCTTCATCGACACTCCTGGTCACGAGGCGTTCACGGCGATGCGAGCTCGTGGCGCCGAGACCACCGACCTGGTGATCCTGGTCGTCGCCGCCGACGACGGCGTCAAGCCGCAGACCACTGAGGCACTGAACCATGCCCAGGCGGCTGGCGTGCCGATCGTGGTGGCGGTCAACAAGGTCGACAAGGAGGGCGCGGACCCGGCGAGGGTGCGAGCTCAGCTCACCGAGTACGGCCTGGTCGCCGAGGAATTCGGCGGTCAGTCGCTCTTCGTCGACGTGTCGGCGCGGAACGGCACGGGCATCAAGGAACTGCTCGAGGCCGTGGTGCTGACCGCTGACGCCGAGCTCGACCTGCGAGCCAACCCGCATCAGCAGGCTCAGGGTGTCGCTATCGAGGCGCACCTTGACAAGGGCCGCGGCCCTGTCGCGACCGTCCTGGTGCAGCGCGGAACGCTGAAGGTCGGTGACTCGATCGTCTGCGGCGAGGCCTACGGCCGGGTCAGGGCGATGCTGGACGAGAACGGCGATCAGGTGGCCGATGCGCCGCCGTCCCGCCCGGTCCAGGTGCTCGGCCTGACGGCGGTGCCGGACGCCGGGGACAATTTCCTCGTCGTCGACGACGACCGGGTGGCCAGGCAGATCGCCGAGCGCCGCGAGGCGCGGGAGCGTACCGCGCAGTTCGCTCAGCGGCGGCCCCGGGTCACGCTGGAGGACCTGGAGTCCGCGCTCAAGTCCGGTGCCCGCGAAGAGCTGCTGCTCATCATCAAGGGTGACGTGTCCGGCTCGGTCGAGGCGCTGGAAGACGCCCTGCTCAAGATCGACGTGGGCGAGGACGTCGTGCTGCGCGTGATCGGCCGCGGCGTCGGCGCTATCACCCAGGACGACGTCAACCTGGCGATCGCCTCCGACGCGGTGATCATCGGCTTCAACGTCCGGCCAGCCGGCCGGGCCGGAGAGCTTGCCCAGCGCGAGGGCGTGGACATCAGGTACTACTCGATCATCTACCAGGCGATCGAGGAGATCGAGGCCGCGCTCAAGGGCATGCTCAAGCCGGAGTTCGAGGAGGCACAGCTCGGCACGGCGGAGGTCAGGGAGGTCTTCCGGGTTCCCCGGATCGGCAACGTGGCCGGCTGCATCGTCCGGTCCGGCACGATCACAAGGAACTCCAGGGCCAGACTGGTCCGGGACGGTGTCGTGGTGTCGGACAACCTCTCGATCGAGTCGCTGCGCCGGTTCAAGGACGACGCGACCGAGGTCCGCGAGGGCTTCGAGTGCGGCATCGGGGTCGGCTACGGCGACATCAAGATCGGCGACGTGATCGAGACGTTCGAGATGCGCGAGAAGCCGCGAGCCTGACGAGCGATCGGCGCTGACGTTGCGCTCGCCGGACCGGCTCCGCCGGCTCCGGCGAGCGTCGGGTCAGCCCCGGCGCGGCCAGGCGCCCGGATCGCCGCCTCGGGCCAGCGGCGGCCGGGCGAGCTGGCCCGGCTTTGCCGCGGCGGCCTTCGGTCACGCGGCACCGCCGCGACCTTGGCTGGCGGCACGAGGACCGGCCGGCGACGCAAGAGGAAGCCCGGACGGCAGGCAGGGCCGCGATGTGAGGCCCCGCGGGGAACGGGAAGCTGAGCCACGCCGGTCTTGCTGGTGATGATGGTACGGGCTGGAGGAAGGGCCGGACGTGTACGTGGGAGCGCTGACGCTTGACGTCCTGCTTGGTGATGTCAGGTCGCTCAAGCAGAAGCGCTCTGAGGTCAGGCCGCTGATCGCCGAGGTGCACAGGAAGTTCCCCGGTCTCGCCGTCGCCGAGACGGGCCATCTCGACGTGCACCGCCGGACCGAGATCGGGGTAGCTGTGGTGAGCTCAACGGCATCACACGCGGTCGAGGTACTGCAGGCTTGCGAGCGCTTTGTCGCCGCACGTCCTGGGATCGAGTTGCTGTCGGCGAGGCAGCGGCTCTTCAACGACGAGGGGGAGTGATCGCTAGTGGACCCCGCTAGGGCGAGGAAGCTGGGCGAGCGGATCGCGCAGATCGTCGCCGAGATGCTCGAGCGCAGGATCAAGGACCCGCGCCTGGGATTTGTCACCGTCACTGACGCGAAGGTGACCGGCGACCTGCGTGAGGCGACCGTCTTCTACACCGTGTACGGCTCGGAGCAGGAGAAGGCCGACACCGCGGCGGCGCTAGCCAGCGCCACGGGCGTCATCCGCTCCGAGGTCGGCAGGCAGACCGGGATCAAGCACACCCCGTCGATCACGTTCGAAGAGGACAAGCTGCCCGAGGGCGCGAAGTCCATCGAGGACCTGGTCGCCCGGGCGATGAAGGCCGACGCGGAACTGGCCGCCGCTCGCGCGGGCGCCGTGCACGCGGGCGACCCCGATCCGTACCGCACGCCAGACGAGGAACAGGACGAGGACGCGTGACCGGGACCATCGGGCACGACCGCGGGCAGCGCACTGCGCCGTCAGCCGGTCTTGCCGTCAGCCCTGGCCGGGATGGCGGCTTAGTGGCAGATTCCGGGCTAGTTGTCGTCGACAAGTCGGGCGGGATGACCTCGCACGACGTGGTGGCGAGGATGCGGCGTCTGGCCGGCACCCGGCGCGTCGGGCATGCGGGGACCCTCGATCCGATGGCGACCGGCGTCCTGCTGATCGGAATCGAGAAGGCCACCAGGCTGCTCGGGCACCTGGCGCTGACCGAGAAGGAGTACGCGGCGACGATCCGGCTTGGCCAGTCGACGGTCACCGACGACGCCGAGGGGGAGTTGCTGCCTCAGCAGCCAGACCACACGGTCCGGGCCAGCGCGATCTCGGCGGACGTGCTTGGCTCTGCGCTGGCCGACCTGACCGGGACGATCAGCCAGGTACCGCCGCGGATCAGCGCGATCAAGGTCAACGGCAAGCGCGCCTACCATCTCACCAGGTCAGGAACCGCCCCCGAGTTGGCCGCGCGGCCCGTCACGGTCCGGCGGCTCGACCTGCTCGAAGTCCGGCCGGCCGGTGACCTGCTCGACCTCGACGTGACGGTGACGTGCTCAAGCGGTACCTACATCAGGGCGATCGCCCGAGACCTTGGCTCGGCTCTGGGAGTGGGCGGCCATCTCACCGCGCTGCGCCGGACCAGGGTCGGCCCCTATCTGGTCAGCGCGGCCAGAACGCTCGACCAGCTGGCACGAGAGTTCGACTACATCCCGCTGGCACAGGCGGCCGCGGCCGCGTTCCCGGCTGTCCGGCTCGAGGCCGAGCAGGCGCGGCTGGTATCGCACGGGGTCAGGCTTCCGGCCGCGAGCATCACGGCCGGTGGCGCCGATGGACCGGTCGCGGCGTTCGGCCCGGACGGCCTGCTGATCGCGCTGCTGGTGCGCCAGCAGGCCGACATGCAGCCGCTCGCCGTCTTCGTGCCCTGACGGCGGGGCCGGTACCCCGCGTGACGTCCGCCGGCTGGCGGCGGTTCACTAGGCTGGTAGGCGGCGGGCCTGCGCCGGGCACGCCGCGGGCCCGGCAAGCGCCCCGGGCATCGGCAGCGACGGCCCGACCGAAGCGGCGGATGCCGGGCCGCCCGGGCTGTCTCGCGAAGGGAACGTTACGGTGTACCGCTGGCAGGGCCTGCACGACGTACCAGCGACCTGGGGCAGGTCCGTCGTCACCATCGGCGTCTTCGACGGCGTCCACCGCGGTCATCGCAGGATAATCGCCAGGGCGGCCGAGGTGGCAGCCGACTTCGGGCGCCCGCTGGTCGTCGTCACCTTCGATCCGCATCCGGACGAGGTGATCCGCCCCGGGTCGCATCCGCCGCTGCTGTGCACGCCTCGGTTCAGGACCGAGCTGCTCGGCCGGCTCGGCGCCGATGCCGTCTGCGTGCTCCCGTTCACCGTGGAATTCTCCCGGCTGCCGGCCGAGGAGTTTGTCCGGACCGTGCTGGTCGACGGCCTGCACGCGGCGGCCGTCATCGTCGGCGACAACTTCCGGTTCGGGCACAAGGCAGCGGGCGACGTGGCGCTGCTCGCCGATCTCGGCGAGAAGTACGACTTCACGGCGGAAGGCATCCCGCTGTTCACCGACGACGGGGTCACGGTCTCGTCCAGCTCGATCAGGGCGCTGCTTGCCGCGGGCGACGTGGCCGGCGCGGCAAGGGATCTCGGCCGGCCACACCGGGTCGAGGGCGTCGTGGTGCGCGGCCATCAGCGCGGACGCGCGCTGGGATATCCGACGGCGAATGCCGAGCCGCCGCCGTTCACTGCTATTCCCGCCGACGGCGTCTATGCCGGCTGGCTGGCCAGCCTCGATGATGACGGGACCGAGCTCGAGCGCTGGCCAGCGGCCATCTCCGTCGGAACCAACCCGACCTTCGACGGGGCGGCGCGCACCGTCGAGGCATACGCGCTGGACCGGGACGACCTGGACCTCTACGGGATGCACGTCGCGATCGAGTTCGCGCAGCGGCTGCGCGGCATGGAGAAGTTCGGCTCCGTCGGCGAGCTGGTCGGTCAGATGGGCCGCGATGTCGCGGCGGCCAGGGACATTGTGACCGGCTAGGCGTTAGATTAGGGGCACATAACCCATATGCCGCGAGACTGCTTACCGGCCGATGCCCCGATTGGCAGGCACTGACCGATGCGCTGCTCGCAGCCTGCCCGCAATGCCCGCGTCATCGGCCCCTCTCCAGACCGGCTGTCGGCGCGGATCGTCGGCCTGACCAGCCGGCACTGCCGTACGGTGTCCCGTCAGGAAGCGAAGGAGCGGTTGTGCGATCGAAGACGCGTGC
>DASWAA010000434.1:0-5970 GCA_036391385.1 Streptosporangiaceae bacterium | reverse complement strand
TGCCGCGGCCAGAGGAGAGCGGGGCGACGAGATGATCGGGCCTGACGACCGGGTCGATGTGCTGATCAGGCGGCTGGACCCTGACCTGCCGGTGCCCGCCAGGGCGCATCCCGGTGACGCCGGGGTCGACCTGCACGCAGCGGCCGACGTCGAGCTCGGCCCGGGGGACCGGGTAGTCGTCCCGACCGGGATCGCGATCGCGCTGCCTGACGGCTTCGCCGCCTTCGTGCTGCCGCGCTCGGGCCTGGCCGCGAAGCACGGCGTAACCCTCGTCAACGCGCCGGGAACGATCGACGCGGGGTACCGTGGGGAGATCAAGGTGGCGATGCTCAACACCGACAGGGAACGTGCGGTCCGCTTCGCCCGCGGGGACCGGATCGCCCAGCTGGTCATCCAGCGGGTAGAGCATCCGGTCTTCCACGAGGTGGCCGAGCTGCCCGGCTCGACGAGGGGTGCGGGCGGGCACGGCTCCACCGGCGGTCACGCCTGCGGCCAGGCCTGACGTCGCCGCGCCGGGGCGACCGCCGGCGGCTCTGACGACCTGATCGCCACCGGAGCCGGCGAGCCGGCTTCACCGGGGGCCGCCCGCGCGAGAGCCTGTCGGCCCGAGCACATCAGCGAGAAGGTATCAAGCGAGGTAGGGAGCACCCACGTGTTGCGACGCCGCCGCCGTGAGGGCGAAGACGAGCTCATCGGGGTCGAAGACGGCACCGATGCCGACCTGACGAACCATGCGGCCAGCGGGCCGTGGGACGCCGGCGACGACTACCCGCAGACCGAGCGGGTCGACTGCGGGAGCCTGCTCATCCCGGTCAGGGAAGGCTTCGACGTGCAGATCAACGTCGCCGAGGACGAGGGCGCCTGGGTGGCCATCGTGCACGGCGAGAGCGGCATGCAGCTGCAGGCATTCGCCGCGCCGCGCAGCGGCGGCCTGTGGGACGAGGTCAGGCACGAGATCGCGGGCAACATCGCCGAGTCCGGCGGCAGCTGCGAGGAGGCCGGCGGGCCGCTCGGCACCGAGCTGCGCGCCAGGGTCCCGGCCGGGCCGGAAGGTGAAGCCACCGAGCTGCATCCGGTCACCTTCCTCGGGGTCGACGGGCCGCGCTGGTTCCTGCGCGGCGTGATCAGCGGCCCGGCGGCCATCGACCCCGAGCTCGGCGAGCCGTTTGCCGAGGTGTTCGCCGATGTGGTCGTCGTGCGCGGTGACTACCCGGCTCCGCAGCGTCAGCAGCTCGAGATCCGGCTGCCTGAGGAAGTGCAGCAGGCCCTGGAGGAACAGCTCGCTCAGGAAGAGGGCTGGGGCCTGCAGAACCCGTTCGAGCGCGGCCCGGAGATCACCGAGATCCGGTAGCGAGCAGCTGGCCGAGCTCGTGCTCGACGTCCTCGCTGGTCACGAAGAGCAGCTCGTCGCCGCCTTCGAGCGGGTCGTCGCTGTTCGGCACGATTACCCGGCCGTCACGCAAGATGGCGACCAGGGCGGTGTCAGCCGGCCACTCGATCGCTCCGATCCGCTGGCCGACCAGGGGGGCGTCGTCGGGCATGGTCAGCTCCACCAGGCTCGCCGCACTCTGCCGGAAGGTCATCAGCCTGACCAGGTCCCCGACGCTGACGGCCTCCTCGACCAGGGCTGACAGCAGCCGTGGCGTAGACACGGCGACATCGACGCCCCAGGATTCGTTGAACAGCCATTCGTTGTTCGGGTGGTTGATCCGCGCCACGACCCTGGGCACGCCGTACTCGGTCTTGGCGAGCAGCGACACGACGAGGTTGACCTTGTCGTCCCCGGTCGCGGCGATGACCACGTTGCACCGGTCGAGTGCGGCATCGTCGAGCGAGGCGATCTCGCAGGCGTCGGCGAGCAGCCACTCAGCCTTGGGCACGCTGTAGACCTTGATGGCCCTGGAGTTCTTGTCGATGAGCAGGACCTCGTGCCCGTTCTCGAGCAGTTCCTTGGCGATGGACCTGCCGACGGCGCCCGCTCCGGCGATCGCGACTCGCATCTAGTGACCTCCCTTGCCTGGCGCCGCTGGCCGTGCGAAGACCGACGCGATCTGCTTGAGGTCCTCTTCCCTGGCGATCACGTGCAGGACGTCACCTTGCTGCAGCACGGTGCCCGGCCCTGGCAGCAGGGCCTCGCCGAGCCGTGAGATGAACGCGATCCTGGTGTCGGCGGCTGCCTCGAGCGTGCTGACCTTCTCCCCGAGCCAGTCGTCGCAGCAGCTCAGCTCGGCGAGCACGATCGATCCCGTCGGGTCGCGCCACAGGGCGGCCGCGCCCTCGGGCAGCAGCCTGCGCAGCATCTGGTCGGCCGTCCACCGGACCGTCGCCACGGTCGGGATGCCGAGCCGCTGGTAGACCTCGGCCCGGCGCGGGTCGTAGATCCGTGCCGCCACCCGCTGGACGCCGAACGACTCGCGTACCACCCGGGCGGCGATGACGTTGGAGTTGTCGCCGCTGCTGACGGCGGCGAACGCATCGGCCTTCTCGACTCCTGCTTCGATCAGCACGTCGCGATCGAATCCGATGCCCGTGACCTTGCTGCCCCGGAAGCCGGGCCGCAGCTTGCGGAATGCCTCGACGTCCTGGTCGATGACGGCCACCGAGTGGCCTTGATCCTCGAGAATGTGCGCGAGGGTCGAGCCCACCCGCCCGCATCCCATGATCACTATGTGCACGATCATCCTTCCGGCAGCACTGGTGCACCGATCACGTTATTCCCTGTCGGTACGCAGGGCTAGCGCGGGTGCTGCCCCAGCCGAGCGCCGATGGAGCCAAGACGGCACGATGGTGGGCGTGAACACCGCGAGGGCAGCGCCTGTTGCGACCGGAGACATGCTCGATCTGACGGTCGGGGAGGCCGTGCACGGTGGCTGGTGCGTGGCCAGGTCCGCCGAGGCCGGGCTGCGGGAGCTCGTGGTCTTCGTCCGGCACGCGCTGCCGGGGGAACGGGTGCGGGCGCGGGTGACCCAGACCACGGCAAGGTTCGCTCGCGCGGACGCCGTCGAGATCGTCTCGGCAGCTCCCGAGCGGGTCCGCCCGCCGTGCCCGTACGCTGGTCCGGGCGCCTGCGGCGGCTGCGACTGGCAGCACGCCAGCCTGGACGCGCAGCGGCTGCTCAAGGGTCAGGTCGTCAGCCAGCAGCTCCGGCGGATCGCCGGCCTGGAGCGCGAGGTGACCGTCGATCCGGTGGCCGGAGACGCGCACGGGCTCGGCTGGCGTACCAGGGTCCGGTTCGCGGTCGGCAAGGACGGAGCGGCCGGGCTGTACCGGCACCGCTCGCACGACATCGTGCGAGTCGGTGACTGCCTGATCGCTCATCCGCTGGTGACGCAGGCCGGCGTGACCAGGGAGCGCTGGCCGGGCGCCAGGTCGGTGGATGTCGCTGTCGCCCCGGGCAGTGGCGAGCGGGCGGTCATGGTCAGCGGCGGTGCCAGGCACGGCTCGCACCGGCGGTTCCTCACCCAGCGAGCGGCTGGCCGTGACTGGCGAGTGGCCGCGGCCGGGTTCTGGCAGGTGCATCCTGGCGCTGCCGACGCGCTGGCCGACGCGGTGCTGGCCGGGCTGCGCCCGGAGCCCGGTGAGACCGCGCTCGACCTGTTCTGCGGGGCGGGGCTGTTCGCCGGCGTGCTCGCCCAGGCCGTGGGGCCGCAGGGCACGGTCGTGGCGGTGGAGCAGGACGCCGACGCGGTCAGGGACGCCCGGCATAATCTGCGCGTGACCCCCTGGGCCAGAGTGCACCGGGGTGACGCCGCCGAGGTACTCGGCCGGATCGGCCTGGCTGGTGCCAGTCTTGCCGTGCTCGATCCGCCCCGGACCGGCGCGGACCGCGCGCTGATCGAGGTGCTCTGCGGCGGTGTGCCGGGTAGCGGTGCGCCGGGTGACGGTGAGCCGCGTGGCGGTGGGCTGCGCCGGATCGGGTACGTCTCCTGTGATCCGGCGACGCTCGCGCGGGACATCGCAGCGTTCGCCCGGCATGGCTGGCGGCTGGACGACCTGCGCGCCTTCGACGCGTTCCCGATGACCCACCACGTGGAGTGCCTGGCGATCCTGGTGCCGACAGCCGGGGGACCTGGCTAGCCTGGCCAGCCGGGCGTGCCGGGCCCGGCCTGCCCTGGCCGGGTGCGCCCGGGTCGGTCGTTATGCGGCAAGATGCCTTTATGCAACTGCGGATCTTCACCGAGCCACAGCAGGGCGCCGACTACGCCACGCTCCTGCGGGTCGCCAGGGCCACCGAGGACCTCGGCTTCGACGCGTTCTTCCGGTCCGATCACTATCTGAAGATGGGCTCGGTCTCCGGCCTGCCCGGCCCGACCGACGCCTGGATCACCCTGGCCGGCCTGGCCGTTCAGACCGAGCGCATCCGCCTGGGCACCCTGGTCTCCCCGGTGACGTTCCGCCATCCGGGTCCGCTTGCCGTGAGCGTGGCCCAGGTCGACCACATGAGCGGCGGCCGGGTCGAGCTCGGGCTGGGTACCGGCTGGTTCGATACCGAGCACACCGCCTACGGGATACCGTTTCCGGACCTCGGCGAGCGCTTCGCGATCTTCGAGGAGCAGCTAGCGGTCATCACCGGCCTGTGGACCGCTCCCGAGGGAGCACCGTTCTCCTATTCGGGCAAGCACTACGCGGTCACCGACTCGCCCGCGCTGCCGAAGCCCGCACAGCGGCCGAGGCCGCCTGTGATCATCGGCGGCGGCGGTCCGAAGCGCACCCCGCGCCTGGCGGCCGCCTACGCCGACGAGTACAACGCGGCCTTCGACAGCGTGGCAGGAACCCAGGCAGCGTTCGACCGGGTCCGGGCGGCCGTCGAGGCGGCGGGCCGGCCGGAGTCGTCGATCATCTACTCGGCCGCCCAGGTGGTCTGCTGCGGCCGGGACGAGGCCGAGATCTCGCGGCGGGCGGCGGCGATCGGGCGCGAGCCAGAGGAACTGCGCCGCCATGGTCTCGCCGGGACGCCTGAGCAGATCGTCGCCAAGATCGGCGAGTATGCCGCCGTCGGCGCGCAGCGCATCTATCTTCAAGTCCTCGACCTGAGCGACCTCGAGCACCTGGAGCTCATCGCCACCGAGGTGCTGCCTGCAGTCTGAGCGACTGCCATCGGCCGTGGGTTCGCGCGGGCGGTCAGCAGCCGCCAGGCGGGCCCGGGTAGCCGGGGCCGATCGCCGGGGCGTCCACCATGCCGACCGCGGGGCGGACGATACCGCCGAAGTGCACGACGTACCAGACGCCGCGCCAGGAGATCAGCGACGCGATGCCGAACGAGCGCACCTGGCCGTGCTCTCGGTAGACGACTCGCGGCCCGGCGACATGCCAGTAGCCGGCCTTGTTATAGCAGGCGCCGGGGCCGACCCAGACATCCTCGGCCGACGGCACGATCACGCGGAGCAGCCGCGCCGTATGCGCGCCGCGCCCGAGCAGGGTGTGGGCTGCCCTGATATCGAGAGCGAAGTCGAGCCAGAGCCTGGTCCGCCAGTCGTAGGCAGGGTTCCAGATCGCCTTGACCTGCTTGTAGGCGTCCACCGGGAAGAACGACTGCCTGGCGAGCGCGGGCCGGTCGGCCCTGACCGCCTGCCACAGGTCGGTGATCATCGCGTGGAACGCCGGCCCCGACGCTCTGGGCCGCACCATGGTCTGCCGCAGCGCGCCGGCGCCGGGTGCCACCGGCAGCGGGATGAACGCTGTCGCTGAAGGTGAGGGCGAGGGCGAGGGTGACGGTGACGAGGTCACCACCGGGACAGCAGGCGTCGAGCGGTGCGCAGTCGAGGCCGGACGCCCGGCTCCGGCGGCTGAGCCGCACGCGGCCAGGAGCAGCACAGCGCTCAGCGACGCGGTCGCTACGGCGCAGCGCGATACCGTCACGGCTGCCGATGTCAGCCGGCCATGGAATCGTCCGCCAGACGATGTCATCGGTCCTCCACGCTGTCCCTGCCAGCCCGGGCAGGATCGGACGGGCTGAGCATATCGGGGCCG
>DASWAA010000433.1:0-4753 GCA_036391385.1 Streptosporangiaceae bacterium | reverse complement strand
GGTGCGTCGCGCCGGCCGCCTTGACGGCGCTGAGCAGGGCGGCCGTCAGCAGCCGGGGGTCGACGGAGGCGTCGTCGTCGACGAGCAGGCCGCCGCCGATCGCCGGCCCGAGCAGCGGCTCGGCGCGGCGGCACTCACGGCTGGTCAGCCGCTGGGTCGGCACGCCGAACGACTCGCGCAGCAGCGCGTGCTCGTTCAGCATCGCCATGTCGTCGGCGTCGTAGCCGACTAGCAGGGTGCCGGTCTGCCGGAAGCCGACCTGCATTCCTGTCAGCTCGGTCAGCTCGGTCACGAAGGCCGGATAACCGCTCAGCGACAGGCTGCCGAGATCGAACAGCTCGCGCTCGGCGTACGCGGCCTCGGCGACTGGGGTCAGCATTCCAGCCGCGGCGTGCGAGGCTCCCCTGCCGGGCTCCGGGTCGGCGAGGACAACCGTCATCCCGCGCTGGGCCGCGCGCCAGGCGATGGCGAGGCCGATCACCCCGCCGCCGATCACCAGGACGTCTGCTCCGCCGGCGCTCGGGGCCGATGCGGCAGCGCTCGGGGCCGATGCGGCTGGGGCCGATGCTGCCGCGGCTGGGGCCGATGTGGCTGCGGCACCGCCCGGGGAACTGCTCGAAGCTGGCACTGCGCTCCCTTCGCCGGCATGACCCGGATCAGGTTCTGCGGTCGGCGGCTCTCCAGCCGCCCTCTCAGCCCGCTTGCCGCCGACCAGTCACCAGCCGGCGGGACCGGGCTCCCGCGCGTCAGGCACTAGCTTAGTGCCGATGTAACATGCACCGGATGCGGTCACCCCGTCCCGGTCCGCACGGGCGGAGCGAGTTAGTCCGGGAGGGCTCCATGACGTCAGGCATCCCGGACCGGATCGTCGTCGTCGGTGGCGGGCTGGCGGGCTTGCGCACGGTCGAGGAGCTGCGTACAGCCGGGTTCGCCGGGTCTGTGACGCTGGTCGGAGCCGAGAGCAGGCCACCGTATGACCGGCCCCCGCTGTCCAAGCAGCTGCTGGCGGGCACGGTCGACGACACCTCGCTGCGCGAGGACCTTGACTCGCTCGATGCGAACTTCCGGCTCGGCGAGCGCGCCGTGCGGCTGGCCGACGGCGTGCTGTGCACTGACGGCGGGGAGTACGAGTTCGACCGGCTGGCGATCGCGACGGGAGCGAGCCCCATCGCGCTGCCAGGCCCGGGCAGGCAGCGGTTCCTGCGCACGATCGACGACGCGCTTGCGCTGCGTGAGGTGCTGGTGCCTGGCGTCAGGCTGGCCATCGTCGGCGCGGGCTGGATCGGCGCCGAGCTGGCCACCGCGGCGGCCGCCCGGGGCTGCCAGGTGACTGTCGTCGAAGCGGGACCGGCTCCGGTATCGGCGGCGGTCGGCGCGGAGGTCGGGGCGCTGACCGTGCCCTGGTATGCCGAGGCCGGCGTCGGGCTGATGCTGGGCCAGGCAGTGGAGTCGGTAGAGGATGGCGGTCTGGCACTGGCGGGTGACGGCTGGATTGACGCCGACGAGATCGTGACGGCTGTCGGTGTCCGGCCGGAGATCGGCTGGCTGCGGTCCTGCGGAGTCGAGCTCGACAACGGGGTGGTCGTCGACGGGCAGCTGCGTTCCTCGGTCGACGGGGTGTACGCGGTTGGGGACTGCGCAGCCTTCTGGTCGGCGCGGTTCGGCCGGCGGATGCGGACCGAGCACTGGGATTCCGCGCTGCGGGCGCCTGCCGTGCTGGCGGCGAACCTGATGGGCGGTGCCGAGATCTTCGACCCGGTGCCGTACTTCTGGTCCGAGCAGTTCGGGCGGATGCTGCAGTACGTCGGCGATCATCGGGGTGCGGACCGGATGGTCTGGCGCGGGGACCCGAGCGCGCCGCGCTGGGCCGTCTGCTGGCTGGCCGGGGACCGGCTGATCGCGGTGCTGACTGTCGGGCTGCCGAAGGACCTGGCGCAGGGACGGCGGCTGATCGAGAGCGGTTCGCCGGTCGACGCCGACCGGGTGGCCGACCCGGGCGCGGCGCTGCGCGACGCCGCGGCGTAGCAGCGTCTGGCGGCGCGGCGCAGCAGCGTCTGGCGGCGCGATGAACTGAGCGTCTGGCGGCGCGATGAAGGAGCGTCTGGCGGCGCGATGAACTGCGGATTCTCGGGTTTGCGCGCCGGGGTGGGTGGGGAAAGGATGTGGACGTGGCACAGATTGACCCCCCGTCCGACGCCATCGTCGGTCAATGGTTGTCCATTCCAGAAGTCGCGCAGCAGCTTGGCCTGCCCGTCAGCAGGGTCAAGCAACTGCTCCGCGACCGCAAGCTCCTCGGTGCGCAGCGGCCGGATGGCTCGTTCGGCGTCCCGGCGGCATTCCTTGACGGTGAGCAAGTCGTCCGTGGCCTGCCCGGCACGCTGACCCTGCTGTTCGACTGCGGGTTCAGCGAGACCGAGGCGCTGCGGTGGCTGTTCACCACCGACGAGTCGCTGCCTGGCAGTCCGATCGAGGCGATTGCCGCGCACCGGTGCAGCGAGGTCAACAGGAGGGCCCAGGCGCTCGCCTACTGACGAGCGACGGGACTCCGGTCCGGTGCCGGCGCTGTAACGGCGGCACTGGCAGGATGGCTGCGTGAGCACCGTCAGCGAGACCAGTCCAACGGCGCTGCGCGCGCGGCTCGCTGCCGCGCGCCTTTACCTCTGCACGGACGCCAGGGAACGGCAGGGTGATCTGCCCAGCTTCCTCGACGCTGTGCTCGGGGCGGGCGTCGATATCGTCCAGCTGCGGCAGAAGGGCCTGGAGGCCGGGCCGGAACTGCGGCTCCTTGAGACGTTCCGTGCTGCCTGCGACCGGCACGGCGCGCTGCTCGCGGTGAACGACAGGGCCGATATCGCCTTCGCCTGCGGAGCCGATGTGCTGCATGTCGGGCAGGACGACCTGCCGTCAGCCGTCGCCCGCAAGATCGTTGGCCCGACGCCGGTGATCGGCCTGTCCACGCATTCCGAGGCGGAGGCAGCCGCTGCCGTCGCTGACCCCGCGGCCGACTACTTCTGTGCCGGGCCCGTGTGGCCGACCCCGACGAAGCCGGGCCGTCCGGCGCCCGGCCTCGGCCTGATCAGCTTCGTCGCTGGCCTCGCCGCCACCAGGCCCTGGTTCGCGATCGGCGGCGTCGACGAGGCCAGGCTCGGCGACGTCCTGGAAGCCGGCGCCCGCCGGATCGTGGTGGTGCGGGCGATCACCGACGCTGCCGACCCCGCCGCTGCCACCGCACGGCTGAGCGCCAGGCTCGAGGCGGCCGCCTAGATCGCCCGGCGCCTCGGCCCGGGCATCTTGGTCGGGCGCCTCGTCCCGGCACTCCGCCCGGCGCCGCCCCGGCGCCTCGCCCCGGCGCCGCCCCGGCGCCTCGCCCCGGCGCCTCGGCCCGGCGCCTCGCCCTGGTTCCGCCCCGGCGCCCTGGCCCGGCGCGGCACATTACCCCGAAGAGTTACGGGCAAGGGGAAGAGAAAGCCGCCACCCGTGACGCCAACTCTTCGCCTTATTCCAGTTCGGCTCGGCTCCACCGACTGCCGCCCCGATCCGACCCGGCCTTGCCCGGCCCGACCCATCCCGTCGGGCTTAGCGCGCCCAGGGCGGCGTGCCGACCGGTGATCCGTCGGCCATTGTCGCCGAGAACCCAGCCCGGACCATGACATGTGCGGTGGCGAACTCGTTCCCGGGGTTACTCAGTTGGATCGGCGTCCCAGCGGGGACGACGACGCAGTCGCCGGCCGATAGCTCGGGCCCGTCCGGACTCAGCGTGATGACGCCCGACGTGATCATGAACACCTCGTCCTGATCCAGGCTGTGAGGCTGATCTGAAACCAGCCCGGGGGAGACCCTGATCTGCCACGCGCACAGGCCCGCCGATCCTCGGCTGGGCGAGGCGTAGCCCGTGAATTCCACGCCGGAGAGCTCGAATCGAGGTGCCTGACCAGCGGTGATGATGTGCATGTCTGCTCCGAGATAGATAGTCAAGTAAACTTGTCCAAGTGCGCTTGACTAAGATAGCCCGCATGGCAGCTAGCGGGCAACCTGACGAGCAGCACCAGAAGAGCCCTGTCGATCTGGGAATCCTGCTCGGGGTCGCGTACCAGGAGTTCGTGCGCGAACTGCATACAGCGCACGCCGCAGCGGGCTTCACCGATCTTGGGCGATCCGACGGGTTCGTGTTCCGCTCGCTGGCGATCCGGCCCATGACCGTCAGCGAACTGGCATCCCGACTCGAGATCACCAAGCAGGGCGCGGCGCAGATTATCGACGACATGGAACGCAGGGGATACGTAGAGCGCCGTCCTGATCCCGCCGACCACCGGGCTAAACTCGTGCGGCTTTCCGAGCGGGGCCAGCAGGCATTCGCCAACGCCAGGCAGTTCCATCAGGAATACGAGCGCGACCTTGCCAGTCGGCACGGAGTGGACGCGGTCGCCTCGCTGCGCCGCATGCTCGAAGTGATCGCCGGAGCCGAGCAGAACGTGGATCCCAGGCTCCGCGCCTTCTACCTCTAACTCAACCGAGGTCGGGACCTTCGGCCCTGCGCGGGCAGTTCCGTCTGCGAAATGCTGATGGTGGCCTGCGAGACGAGCGAGGGAGCCAAACCGCGCGGGGCACGACCGGAGAGCGATCTCCGGTGAGGGGCCCGGCGGAACGGCTGAGAGGCCGACGGCTGATGCCAGGCGGCGACCTCAAGCACCTGACCCGGACAATGCCGGCGGAGGAAGATTCGCCTCGCAGGTCGAATCATGCCCGGGGCGGC
>DASWAA010000432.1:0-8982 GCA_036391385.1 Streptosporangiaceae bacterium | reverse complement strand
GTGCTGTCGACCCGCACCGATCCATGATGCGCCTCGGCGATGGCCTTTACTATCGCAAGGCCCAGGCCGAAACCGCCCGCCGCCCGGCTCCGGCCGGCGTCGATACGGGAGAACCTGCTGAAGATCCGCTCGACTTCGGCTTCGGGAATGCCCGGTCCTGAGTCTCGCACCGCGACGACGACGTCATCGCCCTCGCGCCGGACGCTCAGCTCGATCCGGCCGTCCGCGTCCGTGTGGTCGACGGCGTTCTCGATAAGCGCGTCCAGGGCGAGAATCAGCCGGTCTCGGTCGACGTGTGCCCAGGCCTCGGTGAGCTCGCCCAGCGACCACTGGCGTGGCAGGTGACTCCAGCGGTGGAGTGTGTCGACGACGACTTCCTCGACGTCGAGCGAAGCCAGGTGCACGAAGTCCGGGTTGTCAGTGGACGCCAGGATGAGCAGGCGGCTGGTCAGCCGCCGCATCCGGAGCAGTTCCTCCACGGCGACGCGCGCGTCCATCGCTATCGCGTTGTCGGTGGCGGCGTGCTCGATGAGCTCAGCATGGCCCAGCGCGATCGCGATCGGGGTGCCCAGCTCGTGCGAGGCGTCCTGCAGGAACTGGCGCTGCTGGTCCAGCATGAGCAGGTTGTGCTCGTACACCCGCTTCATCTCGTCCATCGCCGACATCCGCCGCCGGGAATGCCAGACCATGACCACGAACATCATCGCGATCAGCGGGACCTCGGCGAGGTAGTCCACGTCCGCCGTCCCCCGCAGGACCTGCCACCCGATCAGGCCGCCGGTAGCCAGCGTCACGGCCACGACCATGAAGACCGTCGAGCCCAGGCGCCATAGCCTGAAGCCGTAGATCGCGGTAAGGGTCACCCAGATGACCAGGAACGGGACCGTCTGCCAGGCGGGGATGAGATGCATGGCGAGCAGGTTCAGCCCGATAAAAGTGACCCACGCGATGTCGACCCGGTAGGACCGGGCCAGGTGAAGGACTTTGTTCATGAACCCATCCCCAGATCAAGCAGCAAGCGAATACTACGTCTCATAGGAGAGTGCGGTAAGCCCGATTTGCCGCTCAACAGGCAGCTAGGCGTCCCGGCCGGGTCCTCCGTGAGATCATCGGCTCGGCCGATAGGGCAAGCACCGGGGGCGAGATGGCGAGCGAGGCGAGGATCGACCTGCACGGGACGCGCGTGCTGCTGACCGGCGGCACGAGCGGCCTCGGTCTGGCCATGGCGACGGCCCTGGCACAGGCAGGCGCCCGCATGGTGCTGACCAGCAGGTCGGCGCGGCGTGCCGAGGCAGCCGCCGCCCTGCTGCCCGGTGCGACCGGCCTGGCCGCCGATTCCCGCGACGAGGAGTCGGTCGCCCGTGCGGCGGAGCAGGCCTGGACCTTGCTCGGCGGAATCGACCTGCTGGTCAACAACGCGGGACTGGGGATGATCACCGTCAATCCCCGGTTCATGGTCGAGCCGATGGGTTTCTGGGAGGTCCCGGCGGAGGGTTTCCGTGCCGTGGTCGACACGAACCTGACCGGCTATTTCCTCATGGCCAAGGCGGTCACCACCCGCATGCTCGCGGCCGGCGCTGGCCGGATCGTCAACGTCTCGGTGAACCATTCGACCATGAGCCGGCGCGGCTTCGTTCCTTACGGCCCGTCCCGGGCAGGCGCGGAGGCACTATCCAGGGTCATGGCCGCCGACCTGCGCGGGACCGGGATCACCGTCAACCTGCTGCTGCCCGGCGGCGCCACCGAGACCGGAATGCTGCCGCCGCCGGACGACCGCCCTGAGCAGATCACGGTGCTCGACCCGGCGATCATGGGCCCGCCGATCGTATGGCTCGCATCCGAGCACGCGCGCGACGTGCACGACGAGCGGATCGTGGCCACCGGATTCGGCGAATGGCTCGCCCGCCGAGCCTGACCGGCGGCCGATCCGCACGGCGCCGATATGGCGGCCGTCACCGCAGCATGAGAGCGCTCTCATCGGCCTCTCATGGTCACGCCATCTGGCCCGGGCAGAGTAATGCGTGAAGGCAGGGACAACCACAGGAGGTGACCTTCAATGGCACGTGTGGAGCACGCGAGTCGCGGGTTCGAGCGGTCCAGGGACAAGAGCCAGGACCACGGGCACGAGGACAGCAGCAAGGACAACGGCGAAGACGGCTCGCGGGACGGCGGCAACGACCGCTAAGGGCCGGACAGCGATCGCGGATTCGGGGCTCGCAGGATGATCCTGCGAGCCCCGAACGCGCGGGCGACGGCTCTACGCGGTTCCGGCATCCGTGGTGCCGGCACCGGTCAGGTCCGCAGCGGGCACGATCTCCCTGGTCAGGCGGTACCCAGCACCCCTGACGGTCGCGATCCGCTCCGCGCCGATCTTGTTGCGCAGATAGCGGATGTACACCTCGACGATGTTGGACATCGGATCGTAGTCATAGCCCCACACGTGGCTGAGCAACTGCTCGCGGCTGAGGACCTGACCCGGATGGCGCAGGAACATCTCCGCCAGCGCGAACTCACGCGAGGACAGGTCGATGGTCCGCCCGCCGACATGCACCTGCCGGGTGCGCAGGTCGAGGCTGAGGCTGCCGTTGCTGAGCACGAACTCCTCGGCGCGGTGCTCGGGGCGCAGCTGCAGCCGGATCCTGGCCAGCAGTTCGGCAAGCCTGAACGGCTTGCGCACATAGTCGTCGGCCCCGGAGTCCAGGCCGGTGACGACGTCCTCGGTCGAGCTCCGCGCGGTCAGGACGATGACCGGCAGCCGGACAGGTGCGCGCCGCAGTCTGGCCAGTGCCTCGAGACCGTCAAGTCCGGGCAGGCCAAGGTCGAGCAGCATCAGGTCGAACTCGCCGCTCAGCGCCAGGTCCAGCGCCTGGAGCCCGTCTTCCGCGCAGGTCGTCGCGTAGCCCTGTGCCTGCAGGCCCTTGACCAGGAAGCGCACGATGCGGGGCTCGTCCTCGGCGATCAGGATGCGGCTCACGCCGGGACCCGCTTTCCGTCATTCGGTGCCCTCAGGACTGGCTGATCCCCGCCGGCTGCCATCCGCTGCAACGGCAGGATCAGGCTGAAGACGGCACCGCTCTGCCCGTAGTCGCGGTCGTCGATCCGCGCCAGGCCGCCGTGCGCCGAGGCGATCGCCGCCACGATCGACAGGCCCAGCCCGGTGCCCTCGGCACGCCGGGAATCCAGCCGCGCGAAGCGGGCGAACACCTGCTCCCTGGCCTGCGCCGGTACTCCTGGCCCGTGATCGGACACCGTGAATACCACGGAGCCACCGCGGACCGCCGAGCCGATCTCGACCGCGGACCCGGCGGGAGTATGCGCCGCCGCGTTGGCCGCGAGCTGCATCACAGCCTGGGTCACCCGCTGCGGGTCGAGCATGGCGACTCCCGCGGCGCTGCCGACCAGGTCCCAGGGCCTGTCGTCCAGCGCGCGGACCTTGGCGGCGAGCGACCGGGTGAGCGCGCTCAGGTCGGTCGGCTCGGTGTGCAGGAAATCGGGCCGTTCGCTGCTGGCAAGCAGCCATAGCTCGTCCACCAGCCTGCTCATCCGGCTGATCTCGTCGGCCACGATCGCCAGGGTCTCGGCATCCTCCTGGTCGACCACGTTCAGCGTGTCCAGGTTGCCCTGAATGACGGTGATGGGGGTTCGCAGCTCGTGACCGGCGTCGGCGAGGAAGTTCCGCTGCGCAGCCATCGCAGCCTCAAGCCGGTCGAGCATCCGGTTGAACGTCACGGCGAGCTCGCTGACCTCGTTGTGCCCTCTGGCGGGGATCCGCTCGGACAGATCGGTCTCGGTGATCCGGCGGGCAAGCTCGGTGGTGTCCCTGACCGGGCGCAGCACCCGGCCCGCCATCAGCCAGGCGAGCATCGACCCGATCAGCAGGGCGATGGCGCCGACCTCGAGCTGCAGGTTCGTGATCTTGTTGACGCCCGCCTGCTGCTGGCCGGTGAGCACAGCCGCGACGAAGACGCCGCGCGCCGGGGACCCGGCGAGCCGCACCGGGACGGCCTCGAACCTGGCCGGCCCGGCTGCCATCTGGACAGTGCCGGCGACCGGACCTGTGATCGCCGACCAGCGCGCGAGCGTCGCCGGTGCCGGGCCGCGCGAGGCCTGGAAGTTCGCGCTCGTCGCCACGATCCGCGAGCCGACCAGCCCGATCAGGACCGTGTCCCGTTCCAGGACCGCGTTCTTGGTCCTGGTCCGCAGCAAGCCGAGCACGGTAGCTCCGGGCACCGGGCTCTGCCCGCTGGTCTCGTCGTGAGAGTCCGGGCTGCCGCTACTGACCGCGCCATTCCTGGCAGCGAGCACGCGGAACTCGGCGATCTCGTGCGCTAGCTCGGCGCTGATGCGCGAGTTCATCGCGGCGACCAGGAACGCGTGCGTCGCCACCGTCGAGGTCACCGCGGCGGCCATCAGCAGCAGAATGGACCAGCCAAGAATCCGGCCCCTGGCGGTTTCCAGCGTCCGCCAGTTCCGCCGCGGCGGCTGGCTCCCGGCCCCGCGCCGCGACCGTCGGCCACCGCTCCCGCTGCCGGGTCCCGGCCCGCCCGAGCCGGGACGGGCCAGGTCGGGCGGCCCGCACTGACCCTCGGGGGATTGTGCCGCCCGGGGGTTCAGGCGAAAGGCCGCACGATCGGCTAGCACGGTCGCGAGCATACTCACGGCGCTGCACCCGATCGAGGGACCAGAATCCCTCATGCCCTCCTGACCTGCATAAACATGATCAATGAGAGTTTTCTCATCAGGATCTCACTCCCCTGTCAGGCAGCGCGGCCATGGTCGGAGCCGAGCACGGCTATGGCAGCGCCCGGAAGGCGGAACCTTGATCCCGATCATCCTCATCGCCGGAACTGGAGTATGTGCCGCGTTCCTGACGGCAGGCCTGGTGACCCGGACCCGGCTGGCCAGGCATCCGACGGCGGGCACCGCCGCCGCCCGGATGACGGACCTGCACGGCTGGCGGCAGCCCGCGAGGGCGCTGCTTCGCCCGGACCTGAATCTGGCCGTGCTCGCGCTCTGGCTGATGGTCCTTGATACGGCGCTCGCCCTCGCCGCGCCGTGGCCGCTCCAGCTGGTAGTGGACTACGGGCTGGGCGGACGCCGGTTCCCCGGATGGCTCTCCGCGCTCTCCGGATGGAGCCCGATCGCGCTGGCCTTCGCCGCCGCGATCGGCGGGCTCGTCCTGCTCGCCGCCGGCGCGACGGCCGGCTACCTGGTGACGTACCTGACCAGCGTGCTCTCCGAGCGAATGACCCTGCGGCTGCGGACCCGCATGGCCGGCCATCTGATGGCGGTCTCCCCCGAAGCGAGCGGCGGCTATCCGCTCGGGGAGCTGACAAGCCGGCTCGGGGCTGACGTCCGGCAGGTCTGCGACACGATCGCAGCCGTCATCGAGAACGCCGTGCCCGACCTGACGCTGCTGGCCGGCATGACCGTGATCACCGCCATGCTCGACTGGAGGCTGACGCTCGTCGTGCTCGGCCTGATCCCGCTCTACGCCCTGACGGCACGGCTGCGCAACCGCGCGCTTCGCGGGGCGCAGCGCCAGGCGCGTGCTCGGTCCGGCGAGCTTGCCGCTCTTGCCAGCGATCAGCTCGGGCGGCTGCCAGCCATCCAGGTCTTCGACCAGGGCGCGGCCGAGACGCTCCGGCACGCCCTCGCCGCCGGGCAGGCCGCCGACGCCGCCGTCGCGGCGCTGGACGCCTCCGCCAGGTTCCGGCCGGTCAACGACCTGCTGCCCGGGCTCGGGCTGGCCGCTGCGCTGGTGGTCGGAACTATCGAGGTCGCCGCCGGCCGGCTCACCGTCGGCGGGCTGCTCGTCTTCGTCGCCTACCTGTCCAGCCTGACCACGCCGGTCCGGTCCCTGGCCAGCCTCACCACGACCTTCGCCCGCGGCGCCGCCAGCAAGGAACGGCTCGCCGACCTGCTGAGCCTGCCAGTGACCGAACCGGTCAGGCAGGACCCCCCGAGGGCAGGCTCGCACCGCAAGGACGACAAGGCCGCCTTGACCAGCAGCGCCATGTTCTCTCCCTGGCCAGGATCGGCCAGCGGCGCCGAAGTCCTGGTCGACGAGGTGAGCTATGCGCATCGGGCCGGCGAGCGGGTGCTCGATCGGATCAGCCTGTGCCTGCCCGCCGGAACGCTGACCTGCCTGACCGGTCCGTCCGGGGCGGGCAAGTCCACGCTACTGTCGCTGCTGATCAGGCTCGCGGATCCGAAGTCGGGACGGGTGCTCATCGACGGCCGTGACGTCCGCGACCTGCCGCTGCGCGAGCTCCGCGGACTCGTCACCCTCGTCCCGCAGGACCCGTGGCTGCATACCGGGACCATCGCCGACAACATCGGCTACGGTCGGCCGGGCGCGAGCCGGGCCCAGATCATCGAGGCGGCGCAGCGAGCCGGCGTCAGCGCCTTCGCCGATCAGTTCGCCACCGGTTATGAGACCCAGGTAGGCGAGCACGGCCGGCGCCTGTCGGTCGGCCAGCGCCGCCGGGTCGCGGTCGCCAGGGCGCTGCTGCGCGACCCGAAGGTGCTGCTGCTCGACGAGCCGACGGCGGGCCTGGACACGGCGACCGAGGCCCGGCTGGTCAGCGAGCTGCTGACCAGCACGCGCGGCAAGACCGTGCTGCTGGTGACGCATCAGCAGCAGCTCTGCCGATTCGCCGACCAGCTCGTCCGGCTCGACGCGGGGCAGATCGCCGCGGCTGCCGACTGGCACCCGCAGCCCGTCCCGGCCAGCTAGGTGTCACCGAGCGCTGGGAACAGGTGCTCGACTAGGCCGACGATCATGTCGATGCCCTCGGCACGCAGTACCCGCTGGTCGCGCTCGAGGTCGGGCACCCGCAACCCGAGCAGCCGCGCGAACTCCAGCATGGCGAACAGGGTCGCCCGCGGCAGTGCGGGCAGCAGCACGTCATCCGACGGGACCGGCGGAGCCGGCGGCACCGGCCTCGGCGTCACCTCCGGCCAGTCCTCGGGCGCCCTGGGCTGGCCGAGCCGCAGGATCGGCGCAATATCGGGAGCGACCGCGTCGCGCGCGGTCAGCGGCGCGCCCAGGGACCACCGCTCCCGCAGGGTCCGGATCACGGAAGTGTTCAGATAGGTCTGCGAGACCACGCTGCGCTCGGGAATCCAGGCCGAGACGGCGATGGCAGGAATGCGCACCCCGGCGCGCTGGAATCGGAAGCCAAACTGACCGGCCGGAGCGTGCCGATCCGGCGAGGGTACCGCGGGCGGCGGCACATGGTCATAGGTGCCGCCATGCTCGTCGAAGGTGACCAAGAGCAGCGTGTTCCAGGCGTTGGAGCCGTGCGGCGAGGACGAGGAGCGGACCGCGTTGTAGACCCTGGCCAGCAGGTCCTCGCCGCCGATCAGCGACGACGGCGGGTCAAGCGTCATTCCGGGGAAGAGCGCGTCGAAGCCCGGGTGCATGTCGTTGTGCCCGTAGATCAGGTTGGGCTCGATAAAGGAGTAGGCCGGCAACGTGCCGCTGGCCGCGTCTTCCATGAACCGGTCGGTGGTCACGAAATTGGTCGCGAAGCGCTCGTGCAGCCGCCGGGCGTGGATGATCCCGGTCACCGAGACGTGGCTGGGCGGATCGCAGTAGACGCGCCACGTCAGTCCGCTGGCCTCCAGCCGCTCGAAGATCGTCTCGGCCGTGTTGTGCAGCGGAAACGACTCCGGCGGGGACATGTTGACGACGAAGCCGGACGACGTGGCCGCGTGAAAGAACGAGCGGTTCGCGAACGTCTGGGAGGGCACGTCGCAGAACCAGTGGTCGAACGTGGCGAAGCCGCGGGCCAGCGCCGAGACGACCGGCATCTGCGCTGGCGTGTATCCGGTCATGATCTGCGCGTACTGGTCGTACTCCGGCTGCCTTCCGGTCTCGGCAGTGATCGCGCTGATGTAGTCGGCGACGAATCCGTCCATCGTCGGGACCTGACGGTGGCGCCAGCGGGACGGGGCGTTGAACGGCGCGAGCATATGGTCGGCATGCTCGCCACGGTTGGCCGGCGGATCGATGAGCCCGAACAACTGCGTATTGACGTGCTGGTACTCCTCGCCGGGATCCGGCGACGGCATGTTCATGCCGACGGCTATCGCGTACGGAACCGACGCTCGCTCGACCCGGTCCCGCGCCCAGTCCGGCACCGGGTTGCTCAGATCCTTGCCGATCACCCCGTCGAACGACGCCACCTCGCCCGGCGCGTAAAGGCGGCCGAGCAGGTTGTCGAACGACCGGTTCTCGAACATGACCACGACGATGTGGTCCATGGCGGCGCTCTTGTCGGAATGTGGCATCGGCGAGCCTCCTGCGACAATTCAGCTCAACAATAGGGAATTACGGGCCGCCTGGCGCGGACCGCCGTCAGTGCGCGCGGGCACGCGCGGCCCGAACGCGCAGGTTCCCGTGCTTGTCCACCTGAGCGGTGAAGCCGGGATGCAGCGGAATGGTCGCTCCGTACTCCTCGATCACGGCGGGACCGCTGATCGTATCGCTAGCCGCCAGGTCCGGCCGCCGGTAGATCCCTGCCCGGACGAAGGGCTGGCCCCGGCGGAAGCAGACCTCGCGGTCACCGGTCCGCGCCCTGGCCGGGTCACCGTCGCCGGCCGGCAGTTCGGGCAGGACTGGCCTGCGGATCGGGCCGATCCCGGTGACTCTCAGATTCACCCACTCGACGTGCTGGCGCGCATCGCCGCGGAAGTCGTATCCGTAGAGCGCTCGATGCGCGTCGTGAAAGGCGCTCGCGACCGTCTCCGCGGTCGCAGCGTCGAAGTCGCCGTCGGGCACCGGGACGCGGACCTCGAACGCCTGCCCGTAATACCTCAGGTCCGCGGTCCTGACCAGCCGCTGGGCGTGCGTTGCGAAACCCTGGCTAAGCAGCCCCTGCCGGGCCTGAGCCTCCAGGCCGGCGAAGATCGCCGCGACCTCGCCGCGGTCCAGCGCGTCGTGCCTGCTCACCGCCGTCTGTACGTGGTCGATCC
>DASWAA010000431.1:0-1561 GCA_036391385.1 Streptosporangiaceae bacterium | reverse complement strand
TAATTGATCATCAGCAGCAGGCCGACGTTGTTCCCGACGATCATGTGCTCGTTCTGCAGGTCGCAGTGCAGCCCGAGGCCCTTGCTGGCCAGATGCTCGCGGATGATCGCCATGCCGAGGTTGGTGCCGTCCCGCCCGCCGTACTCGGCCGGGAAGGCGTACCGGTAATGGCCGGCCGCGTCGGCCCGCCGCACGACCTCGCGGAGCAGTTCCTCCCATTCCCTGCTCGGCAGGCCGCCCCGGTCCCAGTCGGTCCTGGAGTCTTCCCGGCGATGGTCGAAGAACCTGATGTTGTCGTCGGCCTGCTCGAGCGGGCGGATCTCGCGCTCGATGAACTCGTCGAGTTCGGTCAGGTAGCTGGCCAGATCCGCAGGGATCTCAAAGTCCACGAACTCTCCCGCACGTCGCACCAGGATCACTCAGACAGGGGCAAGCTACGGCAGCCCGCCCGCTGGCGTCTACCCGGGGCTCAGTCGGCGAGGCGGAACGACTTGTCCGGGATCAGATCGGCGACGTCCATCTGCGCCTTCTGCAGCCGTCCGGAGTAGTCCCAGTTCATCGACTGCCATCGGGTGAACTGGTCGAGCACCCAGATGCCGGACTGGCGCGAGCCGTTGCCTGACTTGCCGTTTCCGCCGAACGGCAGGTGCGCCTCCGCGCCGGAGGTGGAGTTGTTGACGCTGACCATTCCGGCGGAGATGCCGCGGCGGAAGGCGAAGACCTCGGCCGGATCGGTCGTGTAGATCGACGAGGACAGGCCGTAACCAGGCAGGTTGGCCATCCGGATGGCGTCACCGAGGTCGCGGTAGGTCGTGATGCCGACCAGCGGGCCAAACGTCTCCTCCCGGAAGATCGCGTCGTCCTCGATCAGGCCGTCCACGATCACCGGGTGGTAATACAGCCCGGCGTCCGGGTCTCCGGCGAAGCCGGCCCGCGGGTTCGCCGCCGTGATCCGGCCGGTCGCGCTTGAGCCGAGGACGGTGTGGTGCGGCTGGATCCAGCCGATGAACTCCTCGAACCTGGCGGCGAACCGCTCGTCGAGCATCGGGCCGTAGACGACGTCACCGGACGGGTCGCCCACCGTCATGTCCCTGGTCGCCTTGTCGAACCGGGCCGCGAAGTCGTCGTGGACGCTCTCGTGCACGATCACCGTGCCCAGCGAGGTGCACCGCTGGCCGGCCGTTCCGAAGCCAGCGAACAGCGCGGCCTCGACGGCGAGGTCGAGCTCGGCGCCCGGCGTCACCACCATCGGGTTCTTGCCGCCTAGTTCCAGGCAGGCGGACTGCAGGTGGCGGCCGGTCAGCTCGCCGATCCTGGCGCCGACGGCGCTGGACCCGGTGAAGCCGACCTTGTCGACCAGGCCCTCGCGCAGGCCCTGCTCCAGCCCGGCGTAGGTCTGCGCGCCGTCGGCCAGGACGAGGCTGAGCACGCCGTCTGGCAGGCCGCCGCCGCGCGTGATCAGCTCGAACAGCGCCTCCCCGCAGGCGGCGGCGTACTCGGCCGGCTTCCACACCACCGTGTTGCCGCACAGCAGCGCCGGGATCAGGTACCACGACGGCAC
>DASWAA010000430.1:0-3140 GCA_036391385.1 Streptosporangiaceae bacterium | reverse complement strand
GCCTGGCCGTCGACGAGCTGATGCGGCTCGCGACACCGATCCCCTTCACCGCGCGAGTGACCTCGCAGGACACGGAGCTGGACGGTGTCAGGCTGGCTCCGGGGTCGCGGGTGCTGCTCCTGACCGCCGCCGCCAACCGGGATCCAGCGGTCTTCAGCGAGCCAGATGGCCTCGATCCGGCTCGATCGCCCAACCCGCACCTCGCCTTCGGCGGCGGCCCCCACCTGTGCCTGGGAGCCCCGCTTGTCCGGACGGCCGGCGGCACGCTGCTGCGGGAGCTTGCCGAGCGCTACCCCGGCCTGCGCCAGGCCGGGGTAGCGCAGTGGGACCAGCCGCTGGTGCCGCGCCGGCTCCGGGGCCTGCGGCTGCGACTGAAGCCATGACAAGCCGTGCGGCGGCTGGATCACATCCAGCCGCCGCACGATGCCTGTCCCCGCTGCTAGCAGGAGCAGCACGGGCAGCAGCAGCAGCAGTAGTAACCGCTGGCCGCGATGCCCTCGAGCTCACCTTCGGTCAGCTCGGAGATGTCGAGCTCGGGGGTCTCCGGGACGTGCAGGTAGAAGTGACCGGTCTCCAGGCCGCGCTCCCACGCCTCGATCTGGACGTCCAGGCCGCCCTCGCGCTGCATGTCGGGGATCTCGCGGACGCGCTCGACGATCGCGTCGGCGGGCAGCTCGAGGCCGCACTCCCGCAGCGCGCCGTACAGGTCCGTGTCGAGGCGGGCGGCGAACTCCTCGCTCGACCAGGTCGTGATCAGCAGGCGCGTGTAGGCGTCGACGAACTCGATCCGCTGTTGGGTGTCCAGTGCCATAAGGGACTCCTGTATTCCAGGCCAGCTAGTGGCAGGTCGGTGGATGACTTCACCGTCGCATCCGCGGAGTCGAATTCCTATACTTATTATGCCGTTCTCTAGACGTCTCTTTTCTGGCAGCAAATGGCGTAACGATATACCCGGCAGGAAATGCGCACTGGTCAGTACACGCTTAGGTACGCCGAGCACCCGCGTCGAGCGGGATACGCAGCGCGGGTCAGTATCCGAGATGGCGGGCCAGGGTAATGATCCTGACCCGGACGTCGTCGCCTATCTCCCAGTCAGGATCGACGATTTCCTGATCCGGCGGCTGCACCGGGCGCAGCTCAGGGGCCGCGAGGAACTGCGGGTCCGCACCGCCGAAGCCGATATGCCCGTCCCAGTCGGCGAAGTCCCAGCGCTGCGTATCCAGCATGCGATCGATGATCGCGTCGTCATAGCGCAGGCCGAGCCAGTCCAGGACCCTGGGCAGCCAGATCCGGGGGGCGCCGACCAGGTCCTCACCGCGCACCCGCAGCCACTGCCGCGGCGGGAGCGCCCGCAGCATCCGGACGATGCGGGCATGGCAGGAGTACCAGCTCATGACGCAGCGCCTGACTCGCTCGGCGTGGTCGATGTCGGCGCTGAACAGGAACTGGTTGTACAGGTGCAGCATCGAGCGCTGCGTGCTGACCGGATGCCTGGTCAGGTGCAGGTAGCGCGCGCCCGGGTAGGCGCGCAGGCACCTGCCCAGGGCCTCCTCAGACGCTACGGTGGCAGGCGACTTCTCCACGGCGATTCTCGGGTAGACCAGCCGGAGTATGTGGTCCATCACCTCGGTGCTCGTCAGCTCCGAGCGCTGCCGGATCCAGCCAAGCGCCCGGTCGAGCGCGGCTTCGTCCTGACTGTCGTCGTGCAACTGGGCGAGCGCGCGCTCCAGGCCCATCAGCCGATGCTGGTGGGCGTCCTCGTCACTGAACTGGCCGGCCGACAGCGCCATGATCTCGCCGACGGTCTCCCGGAGGAACAAGCTGGTCTCAGGCAGTCCGTACAGCTCGGGGTGCCCGGCCAGCAGCGCGATCGACACCGTCGAGTAAGACCGGGCCGGAGCGAGCAGGAAGAGCGGCTCCCGGAACCCGCTGCGGCTGGCCGGCTCGGCGTCGGCACGTGGCACAGGCACTGCGTTCATCATCGCCGCCTTTCCGCCAGGGTCCGGTAATTCAGCTTTGCCCGGCCCGCGCAGGGTGTCAATTCTGCTGGGCAAACCTACGTCACTGCCGAAATGGCTTACGTATCCTTACCTGAGGAGATGCGTAGTAGCGCAGCTAACTGCTAGCCGCGCTGGCCGAGCCGTTCGCCTTTGCGCTTCTGGCGGACGCTGTACCCGGCCGTCCATACCGACAGGACGGCTGCGACGACCAGCGGCATCGCCCTGGACGTGACAAGTCCGGCCGTCACCGACGTGTCCTCCACGACGACGACTCGCACGAAGGCCTCAAGCAGGTATGCAAGTCCCCAGACCGCCGTCATTACCCCGAATGCGCGCCGGAACGACTCGTATCTCCACAAGCCGGCGAACTCACGGCCCCTCCCGCTGTCCGGTCCCATGAACTCCAGGGCGAAGCGGAACAGCAGTGGTCGGCGGACTGCCAGTGAGCCCAGGCAGATGAGGCCGAACAGTGCGGTGGGTACCGACCCCTCGGCCAGCACCAGCCTGGCGTCATGAGTCGTGAGCCCCAGCGCTGTGCCGACCGCGATCCCGGCCAGCACGAAGAGCCCGATCGCGTCGACCCTGCGGCGCCGGACTATCCCGATCGCTACGCCGGTGGCCGGGAACACGCCGCTCACGATCAGCGCGGTCACCGGACTCGTCCCGGCAGCGCGCAGCAGCGAGTACGCCGCGACCGGCCCGCCTATGTCGAAGACCGCGATCATCACGACGGCCCGCAGCCTGCCACCCGGCCGGCCCTCGGCCCATGCGGCCGGTCGTACCGCCTCGTCGCCGTTCCTCGTCTGTGCCATCACCGACGACGTTATAGGCTGGCCGGCCCTTTAGGAAGCCGCGGTCCTAGCGGGCCCGCCAGGCCGGCGTAGCGTTCCAGCCGCTGTCGCTGGAAGGTACTCAGCCTGCCGTCCTCCCCCGGCCGCCGCACACCACCGGCGAGCGCGGTGAACCGCGCAGGTCGGTCAGCCGTACTAGTACCCGGGGGTAGACAATCTCGTGCCCGCAGGCGCGCTATGGCGGTTTGTCCGCCACACACGCCTGCCCGGGCTGCAAAACACCTGAGAGAGGGCACGTGTTCAGTTCCGCACAGCGGTCAGCGCCGCAATCGACCAGTCATCTGGCCAA
>DASWAA010000429.1:0-2501 GCA_036391385.1 Streptosporangiaceae bacterium | reverse complement strand
CGGCGCCAGCACGCTGCTGATCGAGCGGGCCACGCCGCCTGAGCTCGCTGACATCATCGCCGCGCGCGGGGTCACGGTCGTGTCGACCGCGCCGACCGCCTACCGGGCGATGCTCGCCGCTGGCAAGGCCGACAAGCTGCGCGGCCTGCGCCGCCCAGTGTCCGCCGGCGAAACGCTGCCGGGATCGGTCTGGCAGGCGTTCTACGACGCGACGGGCGTCAGGATCATCGACGGGATCGGCAGCACCGAGCTGCTGCACATCTTCATCTCGGCTGCCGACGACCAGATCAGGCCCGGCTCGACCGGCCTGCCGGTGCCCGGATACCGGGCCATGATCCTGGACGAGCACGGCCACCCGGTCCCGGACGGGCAGCCGGGCAGGCTCGCGGTCAAGGGCCCGACGGGCTGCCGGTACCTCGCCGACGAGCGGCAGCGCAGCTACGTCAGCAACGGCTGGAATTTCACCGGCGACACCTACGTCCGGGACGCCGACGGCTACTTCTGGTACCAGGCACGCTCGGACGACATGATCGTCTCGTCCGGCTACAACATCGCCGGGCCGGAGGTCGAGGAGGTGCTGCTCGCTCATCCGGACGTGGCCGAGTGCGGCGTCGTCGGCGTACGGGACGAGTCACGCGGCCAGATCGTGAAGGCCTACGTGGTCCTGACCGACGGCACGGCGGCCGGACCGGAGAAGGTCGCGGAACTGCAGGATCTGGTCAAGAGCAAGATCGCGCCGTACAAGTACCCGCGGGCGGTCGAGTTCCTGCCGTCCCTCCCGCGCACTAATACCGGCAAGCTCCAGCGCTTCAAGCTCCGCGAACTGGCAGACGACTAGCAGGCCGACTAACCGTCGTCAGCTCTCGGACAAGAACGCCGTGAGACAGTCGGCGATCATCTGGTGCCCCCGGTTGGACGGGTGGACCAGGTCACCGGATTGCCAGAACCCGTACGCATCGGTATCAGCTCCGGGCATGGCCGGGATGACCGTGAAGTCCATGACAGACACGACCGACATGCCGCCAGGCCCGGCGGTGTCGGCCGCCGCGACATTGTAGGCGGCGGCGACGTACTGGCTCCACGGGAAGGTATAGCCGGACTGGCTGACTCTGGCCGGCAGCATGTTCAGGACAATGGCCGGGTAGGGATTGGCGAGCCGGGCCCGCAGACTCGCGATAATGGCCTGCAGCCGCGACTGGAATGTCGCGGGGTCGACACCGGTGTACTGGTCGTTCGACCCGAGCGTGATGATGATCGCTGACGGCGACAGCGCGGCGATGGCAGCGGCGGGTCCCGACACGGCTCCGTTATTCAGTGCGTTCACCCAGCTTGAGGTCTGCCAGCCGTAGTGACCGGCGTCGTGCACGCTGATACCCCGGCCGTAATCGCCGTTATATTCGACGACGCCGTCGATATTGCCGTTTCCTGACACCCAGGACAGCACCAGAGTGTGCGGGCCGGGAGACCCGAGCGGAATATGCGTGATTCTCCCGTCCACCGTGCTGCTGCCGTTCGTGGACACCCTGGTCGCCGTGCCGCCGTCGACGGCCCAGGAGAAGGTGCCGCCGAAGGCGGCCTGCATCCACATGATGTCGGCGCTGTCACCGGCCAGCGCGAAAGTGATCGACTGCCCGGCCCCGCCGAGTTGCACGAACTTGGCCTTCGGACCTCCGGTCGCGGCGGTGATCGGACTGCCAGCCAGCGCCGCCGGCCAGGCGAACGATCCCTCTCCGCTCGACGTCGCCCCGATGAAGCCCCTGCCGCCGCCGGTGAGCCCCTGCGTGGGGTACCGCGAGCGGAGCACGTCCCGCAGCCTGGCCAGCCAGCGGTTCTCGAAGCCAGTGGACGGCGGCCCGCTGGCATGCACGCCCTCGGTGATGGAATCGCCGAGGCAGACGACTGAGCAGGTGGCCGACAGTCGGTTGGAGAGCCCGGCGAACCACGGAGAAAGTGATCGGGATTGCTGCGAGGCGATCGGAACCGCGGCGGCGGGATTCTGACTAGACGGCATCAGCGACCTGACTCCGGTCCGCAAGCCGGTGACCGCCGGACCGGCCAGTCCGGCGACTCCGGTGGCGGCAAGAAAGCGGCGCCTGCTCGGCCCGAATCGCGACATGCTCTGCATCAGGCCGCCTACCTCCTGTTCAGCCGGCCAATGGCACCGCGTGATATCGCGGTAATTAAATCACAAACAAGCCTGATTCACTTAGAGAAGCAGGTTGCCGACGGAGAAGCCCGTTAATCAAAATACATCAAACTAAGTTTGACTGATGTATTACATGACGTTATAGGACCTAAGCGGGCATCATTCCCAGTCTTTCGTCAGGTCCGCCAGCCGCTTGGCGCTGCGCTTGACCGCTGCCCGGGTGACGTCGAGCAGGGCGGCCGTCGCGAGGGCAGCGAGCCCCACCCCAGCCAGGGTCAGCCACCCCGCCACACCGCTCCACTGCGGGATCGCCGCGACGAGCGGCACCGCGATCAGCAGCAGTAGTGAAAGGACG
>DASWAA010000428.1:0-4615 GCA_036391385.1 Streptosporangiaceae bacterium | reverse complement strand
GACAGCCCGCCGGTCCGTGCCGACCTGCCTGTCTACCTGGCCGCCCTCGGGCCGCGGATGCTGGCGCTGGCCGGGCGGATCGCGGACGGCGTGGTGCTCAACCTGATGTCACCGGCCCAGGCCGGCGAGGCGGCGCGGGTCGTACGCGACGCGGCCAGAGCGGCCGGGCGCGACCCGGCCAGCGTGCACGTCACTTGCGTGGTGCACTGCTGCCTGTCCGACGACGCCGAGGCGGCGGCAGCAGCGGCTAGAGCGGTCGTGCCGCGTTACGTGCTGCATCCCGCGGTCCCGCGCCTGTTCGGCGAGGGCAAGCCGGATGGGCCGGATCTGAATCCCGCCAGGAAGCTGACCCTGGCCGGGGACCGGACCGGGGCCGCCCGGGTCACACCGCAGCAGGTAGCCGACGCTTTCGTGGCGCACGGCGACGCCGCCGCCTGTCAGGCGAGGGTCGCGCAGTACCGTGCGGCCGGCGTGGACCTGCCAGTGGTCGCGCCGATGCCGGTCACCAGCGACTGGGACTACGAGCCGACCATCGCCGCCTTCAGCCCGTTATGACCCCTGATCGAGCAGTCGGTGCAAGGAGGTCGCCCTGCACGCCGCCATGTACCTGCGGGTCAAAGACGGTCATGTGACCAGGATCGAGGAATACCTCGACTCGGCGAACCGGGCCCAGATCAAGGCCGCCCGGGAGGCCCTGCGCGCTGGCTGAGGATCAGCGGCCGAGCACGACGCCGCCGTTCGGCGACAGTACCTGGCCGGTCACCCAGCCCCCGTCCGGGCCGAGCAGCCAGCCGATCAGCGACGCGACCTCGGCCGGCGTGCCCTCGCGGCCGACGAGGGTCTGCGTAGCGCGCTGCTGCCGGGATTCGGGCGTCAGCCGACCCTGCCAGAACTCGGTGTCGGGGACGAAGCCGGGCGCGACGACGTTGGCCGTGCCGCCGTGCTCGCCAAGCTCGCGAGCCAGGTCGTAGACCCAGCCATGCAGCGCCGCCTTCATGGCTCCGTACGGTCCGCCGCCGCTGCCGCGTAGCGCCGCGACCGACGAGATCAGCACGACCCGGCCGCCCCCGGACTCCAGCCGCTGGCGCAGCGCCTCCACCAGCATGACCGCGGTCAGCACATTGGACTCGAACGACGCCTGCCAGTTCTCGCGGATTCCCTCCAGGCCGTGCGCGGACCGGCCACCAGAGGAGGCACCGCCCGCCGCGCTGACCAGCCCGGCACAGGACAGCCCGGCCCAGGTGACATGCGCCGCCACGGTGGCCGCTCCCCGGTCGGTACTGACATCGGCGGCGATCGGCTCGACCTGAGATCCCAGCTCGGCGGCCAGGCGCTGAATCGGCTCCCGGCGCCGCCCCACGGCCGTCACGTGACGGCCCTGCGCTACCAGGTGCTCAGCCACCGCCCGGCCGATGCCCGAGCCTGCGCCGCTGACCACGATCGTGCTCGCCGGAGTGGTCATCTGGTCAATCCTTCCAGGGACGTTCGGCTCTGGCCGTGCTGACCGCGTCCGCGCAGGCTGGAGACGAGGCTGGAAGTGACAGCTCGGGGGGCAGCCGGATGGACATCGTCGAGGTACACCCGCATGAGTTCATGATCCCCCGGCATGGCGAGATGCGGGTACCCGGAATCGTGTACGCGACCCGCGAACTCATCGGTGATCTCACGCAGGAGCACGCGCTGCAGCAGGTCGCCAACGTAGCGACGCTCCCCGGCATCGTCGAGGCTTCCTATGCGATGCCGGACATCCACTGGGGTTACGGCTTCCCGATCGGCGGGGTGGCCGCTACCGACATCGCCAGCGGCGGCGTGGTCTCGCCGGGTGGCGTCGGCTTCGACATCTCCTGCGGCGTCAGGCTGCTCGCGGCCAGCGTGACCGGCGACGAGCTCAGCGCGGCACTCGGCAGGGTCATGGACGGGCTCGCCGCCGCGACACCGCGGGGCGCCGGCCGGGGCGGGGTGTGGCGGCTGCCCGGCCGGGCGGAAGTCGAGAAGATCCTGCTCGGCGGTGCGCGCTACGCGGTCGACGCCGGGCACGGTACCGCCCGCGACCTCAGCCGCTGCGAGGACGACGGCATGCTGCCCGACGCCGACCCGGCACAGGTCAGCGATCGCGCCATCCAGCGCGGCCTGCACCAGGTCGGCAGCCTGGGCTCGGGGAACCACTTCCTGGAGGTACAGGTCGTCGACGAGATCATCGACCCGGCAGGCGCCGGGGTCTTCGGGCTAGCGCCCGGGCAGGTCTGCGTGATGATCCACTGCGGCTCACGGGGCCTGGGCCATCAGATCTGCACCGACCATGTCCGCGTGATGGACCGGACCATGTCGCAGTTCGGGATCAGGGTGCCTGACCGGCAGCTGGCGTGCGCTCCGGTCGACTCCGAGCCAGGCCGCGCCTACCTCGGAGCCATGGCCGCCGCGGCCAACTACGGACGCGCCAACCGGCAGCTGCTCACGGAGGCGGCCCGAGAGGTCTTCCGGCGGATCACCGGGGCCGAGCTCGAGCTGGTCTACGACATCTCGCACAACCTGGCCAAGATCGAGACTCATGACGTCGGCGGCCGCCGGCTGCGGCTATGCGTCCACCGCAAGGGAGCGACCAGGGCCCTGCCTCCAGGACACCCGGATCTGCCCGCCGACCTGAGCGCGACCGGTCAGCCGGTGCTGATACCCGGCTCGATGGGAACGGCATCCTACGTGCTGGCCGGGATCCGCGGAGGCGGGGCGTTCTACTCGACGTGTCACGGAGCCGGCCGGGTCATGAGCCGTCACCAGGCCATGCGGTCGGTGTCCGGGTCAGAGCTTCGGCACCGGCTGGAGCGGCAGGGCATCATGGTGCGCGGCGCGTCCGCTCGCGGGCTGGCTGAGGAGACTCCGGAGGCCTACAAGGACGTGGACGAGGTGGTCAGCGTGGCGGAGCGGGCCGGACTGTGCCGCAAGGTGGCCAGGCTCGTCCCGGTCGGCGTGGTCAAGGGGTGACGCAGGACAGGTCAGACATCCACTGTCACGCTGGCCGACCATTGGCCGGCCGCGTCGGCCTCGCACCTTAGCTCGTGCAGGGAGATGGCCTTCGGAGCGGCGCCGACGATCTCGGCCGAGGCCAGGCTGGCGAGGCCCAGATCCGCGTCCGCGCCGCCGTCGGCGGCCGGCCGGACCGTGATCGTGACCGGCACCTCGTCCCCGGCGTCGACCAGGTAGACGATCTCATCGAGCAGCAGGGTCAGCAGATCGGCCGGTGGCGCGGCCGGAAGGCGCACCGTAACCGAACGAGCGGCAGGCGCGCCCCGGAACTCGGCGAAGCTGGCGACCAGGGCCTGGGCGGCTTGCGCCAGGCATTCCTCGCGTGACCCGCCCCACGCCTCGATGCGCAGGTCAGCGGTGTGCGGAACGGTACGGTGACCACAGCGCGCCATGCCTTCATGCAACTACGGCGCTGGCCGGGACGCCAGCCCGGGGTCTCCTGGTCAGGCCGCGGCCTGAATCGCCAGGGCGCGCGGAGAGGTGTGCAGCGAGGTCTCGAGCACGGCCCGCTGGCGGCGCGGGTCCATCAGGTTCACGCCCATGACCGCGAGGTCGTCTGGGCCCGGTGTCAGGACGGTGACCGCGATGCCGGCCGATCGCAGCGCCCTGACCTGCCGGAGCAGGGCGGCGGTGAGGATGGCCCGCACCCGCCGCTCCAGCCGCTTGTGCGGCTTGTACGGGAGGTCGGCGACGACGCTGGCCATCGGGGCAAGCACATAGACCTCGTCGACGCCTTCCTGGGCGAGCAGGCTCAGCGAGGTCGTCGAGCGCACGCCGCCGTCGACAAAGCGGCGGCCGTCGATGACGACTGGCTCGTACCAGCCGGGGACCGAGCAGGACGCCACGACCGCGTCGGCCAGCCGGACCCGCGGCGCGCCTGCCCGACCGAATACCACTCGCTCGCCGGTGTCGTAGTCCACCGCGACTACCCAGGTCTGGCCGCCCTCCACCCAGTGCGGCGCCCGGGAATGCGGCGGGGTGGCCAGGCCGTGCAGGACATCCACCATCGCGCGCAGGCCGTGGTGGTTCTCCCGGCCCAGGGGGAGCCAGGCGCTCGCGCCGACCGTCGGGTGCACTCGGTGCGGCCTGCGCAGCGCGGAGGCGATCAGCTGCGGCGACCCGAACCTCAGCCGGGGCGGCCTCGGCCACGGGCTGCTGCTGTGCACGGCGCCCACCCCGGCCAGCGGGCCGACGGGCTCGCCGCGCTGGAAGGCGATCATCTCCTCGATCGTCGCGCCGCAGCGCAGCGCGGCGGCCAGCACGCTGCCCGCGCTAGTGCCGAGCACGATGTCGACGTCGGCGATCGGGCACGCCAGCATTTCCTGGACGGCCGGCAGCGAGCCGGTCATCCAGGCGGCGCCGAGCACTCCTCCGGCGCCCAGTACTAGGGCGGTGCGCGGGCGAGAACGCCCCGCCCGTCGCTCAGCTGCCATCGCCGTCCGGGCCCGAGCCTGCCATCACCCCAGGTCGCGGGCCATGGCTGCACTGGTAATCGCTCATTAAGGCTTTATACCCGACGACTCCTCGTGATGTACACAAACAGGTAACTAAATATCTGGGACCGAAGACGAGCCGGCCGGGCGCCTTACGGCGC
>DASWAA010000427.1:0-3391 GCA_036391385.1 Streptosporangiaceae bacterium | reverse complement strand
CTCTGGCGGACGAGTGCCGCAGCGCCGACCTCCAGGTCGCCGGCGTCTTCGGGGAAGAACGCATCAAGGAACGGCCGCACGTCGTCGAACGCGCACGCCGAAGCCTCCGGATCCTGCCCGGCTCGAACCTGGCGCAGGATACCCGCCGACACCGCCACAGCCTCGCGGTACTCGGCCGATCCCGAGCGAACCCCTTCGAGCACCGAGATCAGCAGCGCCATCCCAGCCGGCTCGACCGCGAAGATGATGCGGATGCCAAGGTGGCCGGGCCCGGCGGACCCGGCGGGCCGCAGGACCTGCAGATCACCCAGCTCGTTGCCCCGGTGCAGCTCGCGCGTGATTTCCGCAGTGACCTCCTGGAGGACCCGAGCCGCGTCGGCGACTGAATCGCCCGCCAGCCCTGAGTCGGCTGCGCGCCCGGATTCCCTCGCCGACTCCGATTCCCTGGGCTCCCCTGACCCTTCCGCACCACCCGCGTCGGACTCGAGAGCTGCCATCGCCTCGGCGATCTGGACCTGTACCTGCGCGGCGGTGTAGGTCGAGCTCAAGACCTCTTTCCGCACCCGGAACGCGTCGACCACGGCCTGCTCCCGCCGGCTTGCCTCGGTCAGTTCCCGTGCGTTGTCTCTGGCTCCGGGCAGCAGCTGCCGCAGCTCCGCGGCCTGTTCCCGCTCGGGCGCCGTGGCCGTAGCCGTGTCCGCGCCCGGCGCTAGCCTGTCGAGCCGCGCCTGCATGTCATGCACGAGGGATGCGGCATCGCCGGCGAGTCGGCGCAGGGTCCCCAGCTGGTCGAGCTGGAGCTGATACGCCTCGTCGAGAGCTTCTGCCGGGTCGGCGGGCGGCGGCCTCGTCGCGGCGGTGACGACAGGCGGACCGAGGTTCCCGCCCTCGCTGAGCAGAGCGACTAGCGCGTACCCGACCGCCTTCGCGTCGTCAGGATCGTCCCTGCCCAGGCCGGTCAGCCAGTCCCGGATCTCACCAGACATCCGCAGCGCATAGCCCATCGGCTCGCTCCCCGCATCAGGGTCCCGCGTCCGCGTGCCAGTCCGCGCGGCCGGAAGTCACGCCGAATAGCCGGTCGCCTTCTCCACGACCATACGGACCACCACACGGACCGCACCAGGCTTGTCCGGTTCCGGGTCCTTACCGTCATACTTCCACGACAGTGCGGTGTCCACCTCCCGGCCGAAGTCGGGCGTCATCGTGACCCGGCCGCGCAGCTCGACGTAGTTCTCCGCGTCAGCCGAGTCGAGCACGGTGACGCTGACCCGCGGGTCGCGCAGCATGTTGCGGTGCTTCACGCGACCTTCGACCGTCGAGAACAGCAGGTCTGATTCGTCGCGGCCGATCCACATCGCTGACGTCTGCGGGCTGCCATCCGGATTCACGGTGGCCAGGACGGCGTAGTTCCGCTCGTCGAGCAGCCGCAGCGTCGCTTCGCTGAACGAGAAAGCCATTCCGGAACCGTATCAAGTCCCTCAGAAGGAACTGGCGAAGCCGCAGGCGCCCGCCGCGCACTCAGCCAGCGTGTCGGCGACGTCCGACCGCAGCCGGTCCAGCTCGGCGATCCTGGTCTCGATCCGGACCAGCGCTGCTTCCAGCCGCCAGCGCTGGGTCTCGCATGAGGCATGGCCCTCATCTCGAGCATGCAGGGCGCCGATGACCTCGTCCAGGGTGAGGCCGAGAGCTTGCAGGCGGCGGGCAAGCCGGATCCGGTCGACGGCGTCTTGCGCATAGATCCGGTAGCCAGACGAGCTGCGCATGGGCTCGGGCAGCACGCCGCGACGCTCGTAGAACCGGATCGTGTCGATGCTGACTCCCGATTCGGAGGCTAGCTTCCCGATGTTCATCGCTGTCCCTTTAGTCATGAACCATTTGCCGGCTCGCGGCTATCATCTCCCTATGAATGCGGGACCGGAAGGCCAGCCCTCTGCTCATCACCACAAGCACTCTCAGTCGCATGACAAGGTCCCCTTCGGCCTGGTACCTGGGCATGTTGGCTACGGCGGCACGCCGGAGTTCATCTACCTCACGCTGTCCGGGCTCAACATGCTGAGCGACCAGAGTTCTGTGCAGCAGTACACCCGTGCGCGTCCGGACGCCCACCGTGCGATCCTCGACCTGTCGGGGAAGGTGGCCAAGGCGGGCATCCGGGTGCGCGACACGCACCGGAACGCTGTCATCGACGACCACCTGCGGTCGTTCTCGGCCGAAGAGATCTGGATGTTCGACCTGGCCATCGACGTCCTGGCCATGCTCGGTACCAGCGGCGGCCAGCGCGGGAGCACGCACAGCTTCGTCCTCGACCGGCTCCGGTCACTCGCCAAGGACCACCACGTGCGCGGCCTGTACTGGAAGGCCGAGGTGCACAAGGCCGGCGACGGCCCGGCGGAGTTCCGCGAACTGCGCGCCCAGATTCCGCACCACAAGCTCCACGGGTAAGGCGCACGGACCCTGGACGCTGGTCCAGCGCTTCCCTTCTGCCCGGCCAACTCGCCAGGCGGCGACCGGTCCCGGCCTTGACTCTGGACCCGAGTCCAGACTTTACGGTGGCTCGCGAGCGGCCGTCCGCACCGTGGACGACCCAGACCACTGGAGAAGCTATGGAATCGAGCACCAGTCGCAGCACGCCCAGTCGCAGCACGCCGCCCGTCGTCTGCGACATGAGCAACGCCCCCGATACACCGGCCGGGCGCGTCGAGGAATACCGGCGGCTGTTCGCCCAGTCCCTGCTCGGCCGCGAGCGCACGAGTGCCGGGATCAGGTTCCGGTTCCGGGCCGACTCAGGGATCGAGGCCTGGGTCCGCGACCTGGCGGCGCGGGAGAAGTCCTGCTGCGCGTTCTTCGACTTCGCCGTCACGGTCAGCGACGACGAGGTCAGGTGGGACGCGGCGGTCATCGACGACGAGATCGCTCGCCAGATTCTGGACGAGTTCTACCGGCTTCCGGAGTCCGTGGGCGGCGGCGTCGCCACCGTGAGCCAGGCCTTCGCCGATCGCGGTCTGAAGGTGCTCAACGCCGCCGATCGGCAGGACGAACGGCCCTAGGACCGGCAGTTGCCGCGCTCTAGCGTGAAATGGACATCAGCTATCTGTCGTTACACGCAAGGAGCCTACGATGGCCTGGACCAGGGTCAAGTGGTATTCCCTCGGCTTCAATATTGTCAGCAAGCAGTGCTATTTCTATTACGGCCTGGAAGGTGAGAGCGTCGCGCACGAGGTCTTCGTCACCGCTGCGCAGATGAGCGCGCTTGGCGACATGTTCCGCAACGAGGGGCCGATCACCTACAACAGCGAGGGTCACTACTTCGTCAGCAACGAGAAGCGGCTGATGGACAGCAAGGTCATCTCCGCGCCACCCGACCTTGAATCGTAGCCAGTTCTGCCACTAG
>DASWAA010000426.1:0-7576 GCA_036391385.1 Streptosporangiaceae bacterium | reverse complement strand
ACCTGCTCGGAGAGCTCCGACATGCTCGCGGCTACCTCCTGCACGCTGTCGGCCAGCGCCCCGGTCTGCGCCAGCTGCCTGTCCGCCTTGTCGACGGCCGCCTGCGCCCGGCTCATCAGCTCGTCGGCTCCAGCCTGGTAGCCAGTCACGAGAGCCGTTGCCGCGGTGATCAGCCTGGCCAGCCTGACGAGCACGTAGACGGCCGCACAGACCCCGATCGCGAAGAACCCGGCCGCGATCAGCGCGGCGAGCTGCCCGGCGTTCATCGGCTGCCGCTCCCTTCCCGCATGATCCCCGCGTGATCCGCGCGCGTGTCAGGCACGCGCCGCCGCGCGCCCGGCAGGCGGAACGGCTACTTGGCAGACCTTATCGCTTGCCGGCCTTCGAGGATTCGCCATCACCGGCGCCCGGGCCGGCTCCGCCATCGTCTGGGACGGTTTCGCCTGCGTCCTGGCCGGCCCCGGTCAGGACCGACCTGATCCGCTCCACCCGATCGGCGTACCGGGCCTCGGCCCCGTGCCGGGTCGGCTCGTAGTACCGGCGGCCAGCCGCTGCCTGTGGCGGGTACTCCTGGCGGACGATTCCCTCGGGGTAATCGTGCGGGTACAGGTATCCCCTGCCGTGGCCGAGCCTGGCCGCGCCCTGGTAGCTCGCGTCCCGCAGGTGCACGGGCACCGGGCCGGTCTGGCCTGACCGCACGTCGTCGGCCGCGGCTCCGATCGCCTTGATCACGGCGTTGGACTTCGGGGCCAGTGCCAGGTGGATGACGGCCTGGGCCAGGTTCAGCCTGCACTCGGGCAGGCCGACGAGCTGAACCGCCTGCGCGGCGGCCACCGCCACGGTCAGGGCCGACGGGTCGGCCATCCCGACGTCCTCGCTGGCGTGCACGATCAGCCGCCTGGCGATGAACCGGGGATCCTCGCCGGCCTCGATCATCAGCGCCAGGTAGTGCAGCGCCGCGTCGACGTCGCTGCCCCTGATGCTCTTGATGAACGCGCTGATCACGTCGTAGTGCTGGTCGCCCGCCCGGTCGTAGCGGACCGCCACCTTGTCGACGGCCCTGGCGAGCACGGCGGAGTCGATTACGCCGCCGGGCGGCAGTCCGAGCGCGGCGGCCTCCAGGTAGGTCAGCGCCCGCCTGGCGTCCCCGCCCGCCATCCGCAGCAACTCGTGGGCGGCGTCGTCGGCGAGCGTCACCGCGCCGCCGAGTCCCCGTTCCTCGGTCAGCGCCCGGCTGATCACGGTCCGCATCTCGTCGTCAGCGAGCGGCTGCAGCGTGAGCAGCAGTGACCGGGACAGCAGCGGCCCTACCACGGAGAAGGACGGATTCTCCGTGGTAGCGCCGACGAAGGACACCCAGCGGTTCTCCACGGCGGGCAGCAGGGCGTCCTGCTGCGCCTTGTTGAACCTGTGCACCTCGTCGATGAACAGCAGCGTCTGGGTGCCGGTCAGGCCCAGCTCCGCGCGGGCCGAGTCGATCGCGGCGCGCACCTGGGCGACCCCGGCCATGACGGCCGAGAGCTCGACGAAGCGGCGGCTCGTGACCTGGCTGAGCACGTAGGCCAGGGTCGTCTTGCCGGTCCCGGGCGGGCCCCAGAGCAGGACCGACATCGGCGCGGCATGCTCGACGAGCTTGCGCAGCGGCGAGCCTGGCGAGGTCAGGTGAGACTGCCCGACCACCTCGTCGAGGTTCCTCGGGCGCATCCGGACCGCCAGCGGCGCGATCGCCGCCGCAGCATCATCGCCCGCCGCGTCGAACAGGCTGGCCCCGTGCGACGGCGTGGTGTCCTTACGAGCCACGCCCCGACCATACTCCGGTGTCCTGTCACCCGGCGGAGCGTCCTGATCGCGACGGGTTTGCGTGGCTGCCGGGCTCAGTTCGAGTCGGAGGCCACCTTGACCGGCGGGGCCAAGGTCGCTGGCGTGGCCGGGACGTCCACGCCGGCCTCCTTGCGCTGCGCGGCGGTGATCGGCGTCGGCGCCCCGGTGAGCGGATCGGTACCGGACGCGGCCTTCGGGAATGCGATCACGTCCCTGATCGACTCCCGGCCGGTCAGCAGCATCAGCATCCGGTCCCAGCCGAAGGCGATGCCGCCGTGCGGTGGCGGGCCGAAGCGGAGCGCGTCGAGCAGGAACCCGAACTGCGACTGCGCCTCCTGCCTGGACAGCCCGATCACGTCGAATACCTGCTGCTGCATGGCGGGCCGGTGGATCCGGATCGACCCGCCGCCGATCTCGGTCCCGTTGCAGACGATGTCGTAAGCGTCGGCGAGGGCTCCGCCCGGCTCGGCGGTGAACTTGTCCGCCCACTCCGGCAGCGGCGCGGTGAACGGGTGATGCACGGCGGTCCAGCCCCCCTCGCCGTCCTCCTCGAACATGGGGGCGTCGACGACCCAGGTGAAGGCCCAGGCCGCCGGGTCGATCAGCCCGCACCGGGCGCCGATCTCCAGTCGTGCGGCGCCGAGCAGGGCCCGCGCGGCGTTCGGCGTCCCGGCCGCGAAGAACACGCAGTCCCCGGCGGCCGCGCCGGCAGCCGCCGGCAGCCCGGCCCGCTCCTGCTCGGACAGATGCTTGGCGACCGGGCCCGCGTCGGACACCGCTCCGTCGGAGCCGATCAGCACGTAGGCAAGCCCTCTGGCGCCGCGCGACCTGGCCCAGTCCTGCCAGCCGTCGAGTTCCTTGCGTGACTGGCCTGCGCCGCCGGGCATCACGACCGCTCCGACATGCTGAGCCTGGAACACCCGGAACCCGCTGCCGGCGAAGTACTGCGTCAGGTCCGCAAGCTCGCAGCCAAAGCGCAGGTCCGGCTTGTCGGATCCGAACCTCGCCATCGCGTCGGCGTAGGTCATCTGCGGGATAGGCCTGGCCAGCTCGTAGCCCGCGATCTCGCGCCACAGCCGCTGGACCAGGTCCTCGGCCACCTCGACCACGTCCTCGCGGGTGACGAACGACATCTCCAGGTCGACCTGGGTGAACTCGGGCTGCCGGTCGGCCCGGAAGTCCTCGTCCCGGAAGCAGCGGACCAGCTGGTAGTAGCGCTCGAGTCCGGAGACCATGAGCAGCTGCTTGAACAGCTGCGGCGACTGGGGCAGCGCGTACCAGCTGCCGGGCTGCAGCCGCACGGGGACCAGGAAGTCGCGCGCGCCCTCCGGCGTGGACCTGGTCAGGAACGGAGTCTCCACGTTCACGAAGTTGTGGTCCCGCATCACGTCACTGACCAGGTAGGCGGCTCTGGACCTGGCCCGCAGCGCCGCAGCCATCTCGGCCCGCCTGATGTCCAGGTACCGGTAGCGCAGCCGGACTTCCTCGTTGAGCTCCGCGTGTCCCTCGACGGGGAACGGCAGCGGGTCGCACTCGGCCAGGATCTCGATCCGCTCGGCCACGACCTCGATCTCACCGGTCGGCAGGTCGGGGTTCTCGTTCCAGGCGGGCCGCCGCCGTACCTCGCCTCCCGCCAGCACGCAGAACTCTGCCCGCAGCTCGTGCGCGAGGTCTTCCTGCCGCAGCACGACCTGTACCACCCCGGACGCGTCACGCAGGTCGATGAAGGCGACGCCGCCGTGGTCCCGGCGCCGGGCCACCCAGCCCGCCAGCGTGACCTGCTGCCCCGCCTGCGAGGCGCGCAGCGCGCCCGCCTCGTGCGTGCGGATCATCTCTGCTCCAGCCCTTCTGTCAGCTCTGTCAGCCAAGCGCACCCGTGAGGCCCCGCCGTCACAGCCCCCTGGCCGGTCCCGAGGCAGGCGCAAGCCCGCTCAGGAACGGATTGGATGCCCGCTCGGCGCCGATGGTCGTCTGCGGCCCGTGGCCGGACAGGACGACGGTCTCATCCGGCAGCGGCAGGCAAACCCTTGACAGGCTATCGAGAATCGTCTGGTAATCGCCGCCGGGAAGGTCAGTCCGGCCGATGGAGCCGGCGAACAGCAGGTCACCGGTGAAGATGGTGTCGGGCAGCCGGAAGGTCACCGACCCCCGAGTGTGGCCGGGCGCATGGTCGACGACGACACGGACCCCGGCCAGGTCGAGCGTCATCCCGTCGGACAGCTCGAGTACGTCGTCGGGCTCGGTCAGCGTGAGCCCGCCGAGCAGCTGCTGGCCGCCGGAGAGCGAGAAGCCCTTGGCGGGATCGGTAAGCAGATCCCGGTCGGCGGGATGGATGTAGGCGGGGATGTTGCGCGCCCCGCAGACCGGCGCGACCGACCAGATGTGGTCAAGATGCCCGTGAGTAGCCAGAACGGCCGCAGGACGCAGCCGGTATTTCTCCACAATCTCGTCGATACCAGGCTGCGCATCCTGGCCAGGATCTATGATCAGGCACTCCTGGCCAGGTTCGGGTGCCACGATGTAGCAGTTCGCTGCGAACCCGCCAGCGGGGAATCCGGCGATCAGCACGTGGACCTCCTGCGCTCCTGGCTAGCGACGCAGACCAGGCTACCCAGTCACAGGACGGCTGCGTTTGGTGCGTCGAACAGATAACAGACGGCGCATGTACTTGCGCCGCTTGGATACCATGCGCGAAGTTTTTCAATAGCACAACTACCGGTCGATAACGGGAGGGCCGCACGGGTGGCGGGTAAGCAGGAGAGGCAGCGCAAGCTCGCGCGCGAGCGGCACGAGCGCCGGATCGCCCGAGAAGCTGCCAGGCAGCAGCGTACGCGCCAGATGACGAAATACGTCTCAGGCGGACTTGTCCTGCTTGTCCTGATCGGTATCGTGACAGTGACGGCGTGGCACCTGACCAAGAGCAACGCGGCCGCGCCGAAGACCTCGCCCTCCGTCAGCCCGACGGCGAGCAGCCCGTCGGCAAGCCCTAGCCCGAGCCCCACGCCCAGCCAGAGCACCTCGGCCACTGGCATCGTGCAGTGCTCCTACGTCCCCCATCCGCCAGCGACCAAGAACGTGGGCATCCCGCCCAGCGGGGCCAACGCGAAGGCGAAGTACCAGGCGACGATCAAGACCAACCGCGGCGACATCGTGATCAGCCTGCTGAACGCCCAGGCGCCGTGCACGGTCAACTCCTTCGTCTACCTGGCCGAGAAGGGCTTCTACAACAGCACCCCGTGCCCGCGCCTGGTAACCAGCGGGATCTACGTGCTGCAGTGCGGTGACCCGAGCGGGACCGGCAGCGGCGGTCCCGGCTACGAGTTCGCCGACGAGAACCTCGCGGGCGCGACGTACCCGGCCGGGACCCTGGCGATGGCGAACGCTGGACCCAACACCAACGGCAGCCAGTTCTTCATGGTCTACAAGGACACCGCCGGGCTAGCTCCGTCGTATACGCCGTTCGGCACGGTCGTCAGCGGCCTGAGCGTGCTGCAGAGCATTGCGAAGGCAGGCTACGGTCCGCCGCTCAACCCCGCGGGCGGCGGTCAGCCGAAGCAGAAGGTCACCATCGAGAGCGTCACGATCAAGAAGACCTGACCAGGCATGTCAGACCGGGCGTGTCTGCCTGTCAGGTGCCGAGCTGGAGGTAAGCGGTGAGCACCGAGAGCCATCCTTGGGGCCGGGTTTCCGACGACGGCACTGTCTATGTGCGCACCGCCGACGGTGAGCGCGTCGTCGGGATCTGGCAGGCAGGAAGCCCGGACGAGGCGCTCGCCTTCTTCACTCGCAGGTACGACTCGCTGGCCACCGAGGTGACCCTGCTCGAGCGCAGGCTCTCGACGACCGACCTCGCGCCTGGCCAGGTCAAGGCGACCATCACCCGCCTGCAGGCCGCCATCGACGAGGCAAAGGCCGTTGGCAACCTGGACGGGCTGAAGCGCCGGCTGGACGCGATCTCTGAGCAGGCCGACCAGCTGCATGCCGAGCACAAGGCGGCACGCGACCGAGCCCGGGTTGAGGCGATCGAGGTCAAGGACCGGATCGTTGCCGAGGCCGAGCGGATCGCCGCGGAGGCCACGCACTGGAAGTCCAGCGGGGAGCGGCTCAAGGAGCTGCTCGACGAGTGGAAGGCGGCACCGCACGGAGACCGTCAGGCCGAGGCCGCGCTGTGGAAGCGGATGTCGGCGGCGCGCAGCACCTTCGCCAAGCGCCGCAAGACCTACTTCGCCTCCCTCGAGGAGGAGCGCGAGGCGGTACGCGAGCGCAAGCAGGAGCTCGTCCAGCGGGCACAGGAACTGTCCGCCTCTACGGACTGGGCGGCCACGGCTGCGGCCTACCGCGACCTGATGAACGCCTGGAAGGAGGCTGGACGGGCCGACCGTGCGGCAGAAGACGAGCTGTGGAAGCAGTTCCGGGCCGCGCAGAGCACGTTCTTCGATGCCCGGTCTGCCGCCATGTCGGCCAAGGACGGCCAGCTGCGTGAGCGGGCCACGGCGAAGGAGGAGCTCCTCGCCGAGGCGGAGAAGCTGCTGCCGGTGAGCGACCCGAAGGCCGCCAGGGCCGCGCTTCGCTCGATCCACCAGCGCTGGGACAAGATAGGTGCCGTCGCCAGGGAGGCGCAGGATCGGCTGGAAGGCGGCCTCAAGAAGGTCGACGACGCGGTCCGCAGAGCCGAGGACATCCAGTGGCGCAGGACCAACCCCGAGGCGCTGTCTCGTGCCAGGGACACGATCGACCAGATCCGCAAGACCATTGCCCAGCTCGAGGGTCAGCTGGCCGACGCCACCAAACGCGGTGACGAGGCCGCCCGCCAGCGCGCCGCCTCCGCCCTGGAGACCAGGCAGGCCTGGCTCGCCGAGGCCGAGAAGACCCTCGCCGACCTGACCAGCTGACCTGCCAGAGCCGCCTTCGGAGCTTGCGGAGCCGGGATCTAGCTGGTGACGCGGTGCGCGTCGTAGACGCCGTCGATGGTGCGGACCGCCTTGAGCACGTGACGCAGGTGCTCGGGGTCGCCCATCTCGAAGGTGAACTTGCTCAGCGCTACCTGGTCACGCCGCGTGGTAACCGTGGCCGACAGGATGTTCACGTGCTGCTCGGAGATCGACCTGGTGATGTCGGAGAGCAGCCCGGTCCGGTCAAGCGCCTCGACCTGGATCGCGGCCAGGAAGCGCGAGCTCTCCCTGGGCGCCCAGTGCACGGCGACCATCCGCTCCGGCTCGGACTCGACCAGGTGCGCGATGTTGATGCAGTCGGTACGGTGCACCGACACACCGTTGCCCCGGGTAACGAAACCGGTGATGGAGTCGCCCGGCACCGGCGTGCAGCACTTGGACAGCCGCGCCCAGACGTCGGCCGCGCCCTCGACGGCGACGCCTGAGTCGCTGGTGACCGGCCGCGGGCTCGGCGACCTGGTGAGGACCGTGGCTTCCGCCAGGTCCTCCTGAGCACCGGCCAGGCCGCCTGCCGACCTGATGAGCTTGGCCACCACCGACTGGGCGCTGACGTGGCCGTCTCCCACCGCCGCGTACAGGCCGGACAGGTCCGGGTACTTGAGCTCCATCGCGATCGCATGCAGCGCGTCGGCAGTGGCGAGCCGCTGGAGTGGCAGGCCCTGCTTGCGCATGGTCCGCGCGATCATCGCCTTGCCGGTGTCGGCCGAGGCCTCGCGGCGCTCCTTGGAGAACCAGTGCTTGATCTTGTTGCGGGCTCGGGCGCTCTTGACGAATCCGAGCCAGTCCTGGCTCGGGCCTGAGTC
>DASWAA010000425.1:0-2586 GCA_036391385.1 Streptosporangiaceae bacterium | reverse complement strand
CCGTGGCGTGCGGGTGCACTACTTCGGCACCCTGCTGGCGCAGACGCTCGAGCTGCCGGAAGGCCGTGACTTCGTCCTTGACCGGGTGTGCGCTCCTGACATCGTCGGGCCGGGACTGGTGGAGCCGCTCCGGCGGCTCGCCCGCGATCTGGATGGCCCGAGCCTGGCCGAGTACCTGACTGGCGGCGTGCTCAAGGCCGACCTGCATCCGCTGCGCGCGCGCAGCCTGCGGTGGGACATGCTGCGGGCGGACGACTTCCTGCTGCCGCCGCTGCCCAACCACCTGTTTCCCAGGGACAACTCGTGCTGGATCTATGCCGGGGTCTGCCTGAATCCGATGGCCAGGCCAGCCAGGCTGCGCGAGACCCTGCACATGCGGGCGATCTACCGCTACCACCCGCTGTTCGCCGCCGCCGGCGTTCAGGCCTACTACGGTGACGACGACGTCTCGCACCTGCCGGCCAGCATCGAGGGCGGTGACGTGCACGTGCTCGGTAACGGCGCGGTGCTGATCGGGATGGGCGAGCGCACCACTGCGATGGCGGTCGAGATCCTCAGCGGCGCGCTATTCCGCAGCGGCCAGGCCAGCACCGTGATCGCCGCCGAGATCCCGCAGTCGCACGCGATGATGCACCTGGACACGGTGCTGACGATGGTCGACCGGGGCACCTTCGTGCTGTACCCGCACCTCGACCGGGGACTGCGGTCGTGGACGATCACGGCGGCGGAGTCCGGCCTGCGGATCACGCGGAACAAGACCCTGTGGGCGGCCCTGGCGGCGGCGCTTGGCGTCGACGAGGTGACCATGCTCATCACGGACGGGGATGTCAGGGCAGCCGAGCGGGAGCAGTGGGACGACGGCAACAACTACCTGGCCGTCTCTCCAGGCGTGGTCGTCGGCTACGAGCGCAACGTCGCGACCAACGCGATGCTGGGCAGGCACGGCATCGAGGTGATCACGATCCCCGGAGCCGAGCTTGGCCGGGGCAGGGGCGGTCCCCGCTGCATGACCTGCCCGATCGAGCGCGACGACGCGTAACGGGGCGGTGGACCAGCCGTTTCACGGGGTTCACTCCGCCGTCGCTGCCTCGCCGCGGGCTCGGTAAACGGTCATCCACAATTCGCCTGGCTGTCATGCCTGCCGCCCTTGCGGTGCACCGAGGCCGGCGACCGTGGAAGACATGCGGATCGCCTATGTGTCCGAGTCCTTCGCCCCCGATGTCAACGGCGTGGCGATTACGGCTCTGCGCGTCGCCGAGAACCTCTCGGCCGCTGGCCACGAGCCGCTCGTCATCGCACCCGAGCCGGCTCGCCGGATGCCCCGCCTTGATGCCGGTCTCGGATTCCCGGTGGTGCGGGTGCGCGCGGCCGGCCTGCCGCTGTACCGGGGCTTCCGGGTCGGCCTGCCCGGTCCCGCCGTGCGCGCGGCGATCGCCGCGCACCGGGCGGACGTGGTGCACCTGGCCGGGCCGGTCGTGCTCGGCGCCGGCGGCTGCTCGGCTGCCGGACGGCTTGGCCTGCCCACGGTCGCCGTCTACGCGACCGACCTGGCCGCCTACGCCCGGGCCTACCACCTCGGTCCAGCGGGCGAGGCCGCCTGCTGGCGGCACCTGCGCCGGGTGCACAACGCGGCGGCCCGCACTCTCGCTCCCTCGACGGCTACGGCCGCCCAGCTTGGCGAGCATGGTTTCGAGCGCGTTCACGTCTGGGGGCGCGGAGTCGACACCCGGCGGTTCGACCCGGCCAGGCGGTGCCCGCGACTGCGCGCCGAACTCGCGCCTCGCGGTGAGGTGATCGTCGGGTACGTGGGCAGGCTCGCCGCGGAAAAACGCCTCGACCTGCTGTCCGGCGTGACCGCGCTGCCCGGCGTGCGGCTGGTGATAGTCGGGGCAGGTCCTGCCGAGCCGGCGGCGCGGCGGGCGCTGCCCGGGGCCACGTTCCTCGGTCAGCGCCAGGGAGACGAACTGGCCAGGATGTACGCCAGCTTCGACATCTTCGTGCACGCCGGACCGCACGATACCTTCGGCAACACGCTGCAGGAAGCGGCGGCCAGCGGCGTGCCGACGGTCGCGCCGGCTGCCGGCGGGCCGCTCGACCTGGTACGCCAGGGCGTGACCGGCTTCCTCGTGGCTCCCGGCGATGCCAGGGCCATCGCCGAGGCGGTCGGCGTGCTCGCCGCGGACTCCGAGCTGCGCGCGGCGCAAGGCCGGGCTGCCAGGCTGGCCGTGCTCGGCCGGAGCTGGCAGGCGCGCTGCGAGGAACTGACCGGGCACTACGCGGCCGTCCTCGGCAGATCCGAGTCGCTGGTGCCGTCGGCTTTCCTGCCCTCGGCTTCCCTGCCCTCGGCCGCCATGCTGCCGACGGTCTCCGTTCGCTCGTCGGCCGCCGCGCTGCCATCGGTCTCGATGCTGCCGGCGGCTTCGGAGCTGCCCGCTACGGACGACGTGACCGCCGGGGCGGCGGCATGACGATCTTCGCGGCTCTCGGTGACTCGATCACGCTGGGCGTCGGCGACCCGGTCCCGGCGGCGGGCGGGGGCCGGGAGTGGCGAGGCTGGGCAGCTCTGCTCGCCGCGAGCCTGCCAGT